>CABYFX010000007.1 GCA_902518395.1 uncultured Pelagibacteraceae bacterium
TTTTTAAAATAACTAGACCAAATATAATGATTATAGCTAAAGGTATTGCTGTAATCACACTTATATATTCAGCAATTATTATTAAATATATTGCATAAAATGCTATCGATCTAAAGATTACCCCAGTTTTAAACACAGCGATAATTGCGAAAGAATGATTTATTAAATTTATAAAACTCATCTTTGAAGAGCCAAAGTATCTTGAGCCTCTTATTGATGGAGATTTAATTAAATTATTTTCAGTTTTTGCCAAAGAACCAGAAAAGCTACTCCAAGTTGCTTTTTCTTCTATTAATTTTTTAACGGTTTGTTTTGTAAGACAAGTGAAATTTCCAAATTTTATAAATTTTCCTGTAAATGTATAAGTAATAATTTTATGAAAAAAATAACAGAATTTAAAAATTAAGCCTTCTGATCTTTTTACTCTTTCTCCAACAATAGTTTGATTGGCATTATCTTTAATCTTTTCTAAAAAGTTTCTTATCTCCTCAGGCCTGTCTTCTCCATCTCCATCCATTGGAATTACATAGTCAAAATCCTCATTTTCTGAAATATGTTTAAGCCCTGCCGCAATACAACGTGCATGTCCTTTATTATTTCTCATATTTATTAATTTTAGTGATTTAATATTATTTAAATTTTTAGTTTCTAAAATTTTTTCCTCAGTGGAAGCATCATTCACTACTATTATTGAAAATGTTGCTTTAAGCTCAGAAATATTAATATCGATTTCTTCAATTAATTTTGAGACAGATTTAAAGTCATTAAAGACTGGAATTAGAATTACTATTCTCATTAACTTACTGAGCCTATCAGTCGAAATAGAGAAGCAAAAAAACCATATCCCGAGAGTTCAATTAAAACAACAATTCCGATAATGAATAAAAGTCTCTTATTTTTTTGGTTTAATTGAAATTTCATTTAAATGTTAAGCATTTCATATCTTTATTGCACAATTGGACTTCAGTTGAACTATAAATCCATTTTGGTCTTTCTGGAAGATGGTAAGATATATTTCCTGCAATCCATTCATTACCTTTAATATATTCCATTTTTCCAAGTTCCTCACCTTCAGTTTTATAAAAAACTTTAGCCTGCTGAGCTAACTTTTTACCGTCAAAATCAGTTCTTTTATCAGTTTGAGAGATTGACACATAAGAATACAAAATTGGAGATAATAAGAATAATATCAAAAAGATTGAAGAAAACGTTCTCATTTTTTCAAAATTAATTTCTGATTTTAAAATATAAACAAATAACAAGCCAAAGCTTATATAAAATGGCGTCATCCACATAGTTCTTATTTTTACACCCATAGTAAATGATGTAAGAAAAATAAAAAATATTGGAATTAAATTAATTGACAATAAAAACAAAAGCTTTTCGTCATTTAAATTAATATTTATTTTAAATTTTTTAAGTAAAACAAAAATCATTAGCAAAAACGGCAATAATATTCCAACTTGCTTAGCTAAAAATATCGTAGGATGTTTTATATGGTTTAAAATACTTGCTTCTTCTGATCCAGTTCTGAGAAGTCCATAAGTAATGGTTACATAATCATTCTCAGTTAACCAAATAATGTGTGGTAATAAAATTATTATAAAAGAAACGAAAGAAACTAGACACTTTAAATTTAGTCTTTTGGTATAAATCATGTAAATTAAAAGTACATCTATTGCTAAACCTAAATAGACAAATAAATACTTAGATAGAAACCCAAGTCCAGCAAATAGACCGAGAAATAACCAATCTAATATTTTATTATTCTTAATTCCTCTCCACAAATAAAAAACTGAAAGAGACCAAAAAGGAATTAAACAAACATTTACATTAAATTCAGGTGTAGTGAAGTTATAAAAGTATACTCCTTCCAATAATAAAACAGATAGTAAACAATAAATTTTGTTATCAAAAAAATCTTCAGCTAACTTAAAAACTACTAGGAACGAAACTACGATACAGATTTGACTTAACAAATAATAAGCCCAGTCTTGAGGTCCAAAGATTTGGTATAATATTTCAGGTAAAAATGCACTCATTGGTGGATGTTTATTAAATCCCCAGTCTAGGTTACTACCCCATGCTAAGGCCTCTATAGTATCAAGCGGTAAATTGTTATTTGTTAAAGTTGGAACTAATGTCCAGATTAATAAATGTGCTGAAACAAAAATATAAAATATATTCTTAATATTCTTTTTATAAATGGCCATTTTTATTAATTTATACAATTAAAGCATTCTTGACACTGATTAAATGATGAATATATTCTCGAAATCATAAATTTGAGCATGGTAAAAATCTCTAAAAAATACATACCTAAGGAAACCGAAAAGTACATGTGTGCTAAGCATCTTGCTTTTTTTAAGCAAAAACTGACAGACTGGAAAAAAGATCTAAAAAGAACAAACAATGAAGCAATATTTAATGCTTCAATGGATGATAATAGCGCCTCAGCAGACATAGTTGATCAAGCAAGCTCTTATACAGAAAAAAATGTTGAGATGAGAGCCATTAATAGACAGATAAAATTAATTTCTAAAATTGATGGGGCTTTGAAAAAAATACAAGATGGAACTTATGGTTTTTGTGAAGAAACTGCTGAACCAATTGGTCTTAAAAGATTAATGGCAAGACCAGTTGCTACTTTATGTATAGCAGCTCAAGAAAAACATGAAAAAGAAGAAAAAGTTTACGCTGATATTTAAGGGTAATCTATCTCAGCGTCTTTATTTAATACTTTAAATCCTTTAATGACTGCAGGGCGTTTAGCTACATCAACATACCATCTTGATAAACCTTTAAAATTTTCAAGGCCAATATCGTGTCTTTTGTGTCTTGCTATCCAAGACCATGTAGCAATATCTGCAATGGAATATTCTTTACCTGCTAAATAATCACTTTCAGAAAGTCTTGCTTCTAAATCCTCGTATAGTTTTCTTGTAATTTTAAAGTACCTTTCTTCTCCCCACTCACTTTTACCTTGATGATAATAATGAAACTGGTGATGTTGTCCTATCATTGGGCCAATCAATCCCATTTGAGCCATTAACCATTGATTTATCTCTAACCTGTTATCTTTAGGGTAAAACATTTTGCTTTTTTCACCCAAATACATCAAAATCGCTCCTGACTCAAAGATTGATTTATTATTTTCTTGATCTGTAATTACTGGAATTTTATTAAAAGGACTTATTTTTTTAAATTCTGGTTTGTGTTGTTCGCCTTCACTTAGATTAACTTTTGTTATTTTATAATCAAATTTAATCTCCTCTAACATAATACTAATTTTCCAGCCATTTGGAGTATCTGCAGTGAATAGTTCTATCACTATTTTACGCCCAATCTGTCTTTGATAGTGTTTGATGCAGTTGTAAATTCAAATCTGTATTTTTCGTTAGGTCTTGCATATTTAAAACAACCTCTTGCAGCTAAAGCTCCCTCATGAAAACCAGAAAGTATTAGTTTAAGCTTTCCTGGATAGGTACAGATATCGCCAATAGCAAATATACCCTTTTTATTTGTTTCAAAGTTTTCAGTATTTACTGGAATTGTTTTTTTATCTAAATTAAGGCCCCACTCAGCTATTGGGCCAAGTTGCATTATTAAACCAAAGAAACCCAAAGCATAATCAGCTTTAATTGTTTTGCTTTCACCCTCCTCACTTTTAATCTCAATTTCCTCTAAAGTTCCATTTCCTTTAACATCTTTAATTGAGTACTTTGTAAACAAGTTAATAATACTTTTTCTACTTAGCTCTTTTATTTTTTTAACACTTGCAGGAGCTCCTCTAAATTCATCTCTTCTATGAATTAGTGAAACTTTAGAACTGTTGGATAATTCTATGGCCCAATCCAGTGCACTATCTCCTCCTCCAAAGATAGCTACAGATTTATTTTTAAAAATAGTTTTGTCTTTTATTGAATACAAAACTGAGGTTCCATCAAACTTTTCTGCACTTTTTGTTGGAAATTTTCTTGGTTCAAAAGATCCCACTCCCCCAGCTATTACCACATTAGGTGTGCTAAACTCTTTGCCATTAGTTGTTTTAACTATCCAGTTATCATTTTCTTTTCTTAACTCTTGAACTCTATCATTTAAATGAAAATTAAAATTAAAAGGTTTTAATTGTTTAATTAAATTGTTAGTAAGCTCTTCTCCAGTGCACTCAGGTACTGCAGGAATATCATAAATTGGTTTATCCGGGTAAAGCTCAATACATTGGCCACCTATTTTATCTAGGTTGTCAACTATTTCACATTTCAAACCTATAATTCCAAGTTGATGTGCACAAAATAATCCTGTTGGACCTGCACCGATAATAACAACATCAGTTTTAATCATTAAACTTGTTTCTCCGGCATGTAAACACACAGACCATCTAAGTCATCTGAAACCATAATTTGACAACTTAATCTGCTTTTTGAATTAGGTTCATAAGCTTGATCTAACATATCATCTTCGCCCATTTCTTTTTTTGATAATTTATCATACCAATCCTCTTTGACATAAACATGGCATGTAGCACAAGACATGCTTCCTCCACAATCTGCATCAATACCAGGGATGTCATTTTGAACGGCACCTTCCATGACTGTAAGCCCATTTTGGACCTCAACTATGTGCTCTTTTCCGTTATGTTCGATATATTTGATTTTAGCCATTGCTTTTATATAAGCACAAAAAAAAATAGGGCAAGTAATCAAACTTGCCCTATTTTATATTTCGTAACTAATTGTTACTACGCTCTTCTTGTAGAGTTAGATACTGCACAAGACCAGATAATTAAACCAAATGCGATTTTATTAACAAAGTCTGCTAAGTTATAGATAACGTTTAACGCGTTACCATCTATTCCACCTGTTAGGTAACCAAAAATGTAACCTAATGGGTAAATAGCCCAACCTACAGTAACAATCATTCTTAAAGCTCCAAATGCAGTTACTAAAGATTTATTTCCAGATTTAGCAGCAACTTTTCCTGCTTCTCCTGAAAAGATTTCATAAAGAATGTAAATCCATCCAGCCATACCGATTATGAAACCTAGTGTAGCGTTAATGAATCCAGCTTCTCCAAGATATCCACCTATTAACATAACTAGCGAACCAATTAAGATTCTCCAGAATATGTTTGTGTCAACTTTTCGTACTGCTGAAAGAATTAAGTAAAATTCTACTAGCTGTAGTGGTACAGTAATTAACCAGTCAATGTATCTGTAAACAGTTGGAGTATCACCTGTTTCGATCCATACTGCTCTCATATACATATAGTGAATAAATGCTATACCTGTTACTAATCCAGCTACGTTTACTGATTTTCTCCATTGTGAACTGACGTTAGCCTGTTCCATAAAGAAAAACGCTGTAGCTGCTAACATACCCATTGATATTAACCAAAACGAAATTCCTACGAAATCGTCTGTGGCTAAAAAGGCTGTTGCCGCGTTAGCTGCTGTAGTTGCTCCGAAAAGCACTGCCGCTAATGCTAACATTTTCATTGTCTTCATAAAAAACTCCCTCATAGTTAGTTTTTTTATTAGTTTAAATTTAAACTACAGACTAATCTAATGATTAGTCTAAAGTTAGGGTTAGATAGCAAAAAAAATTGGTTTATTGAAGAGTTTTTGACCTCTAAAAAGTATTGATTTTACTTACTTTATAAAATTAAATACAACCTGTTACATAAAATCATTATAAAAGTGAGTCAAAAAACAAATCACTATGAAAAATAGTTTTAACGAAATTTATCAAGAATCTATTCAAAATCCCGAGAAATTTTGGAAAAATGTATCTGATGATGTCTTCTGGTTTAAAAAACCGACTAAGATTTTAAACAAATCTAATCCTCCATTTTATAAATGGTTCGAAGATGGTGTTACAAACACCTGCTACAATGCTATTGATGTTCATATTGATAAAGGTTACGGCGAGAAGACTGCTTTAATTTATGATAGCCCTATAACTAATAGTAAATCAAAGTATACATACAATGAATTAAGAGAAAAAATATCAAAATTTGCTGGAGCACTAGACAAACAAGGTATCAAAAAAGGTGATAGAGTTATTATTTACATGCCAATGATACCTGAAGCAGTTATAGCAATGCTTGCTTGTGGAAGAATTGGTGCAATACACTCGGTTGTCTTTGGTGGATTTGCTTCAAACGAATTAGCAAGCAGAATTGATGATAGTAAAGCAAAAATTTTAATTACTGCATCCTGTGGATTTGAACCTGGAAGAACTGTTGAGTATAGACCATTAGTTGATGGAGCATTAAAACTTGCAAAACATAAAGTTGAGAGAGTGATTTTCTTTCAAAGGAAAGCTCACGAAGTAAAACTTAACTCTCCACTTGAAATCAGTTGGGAGGAAGCACTTGTTAATGCCAAAAATAAAGATTGTGTTGAAATTGGAGCAAATGATTTTGCCTACATTTTATATACATCAGGAACGACAGGTATACCAAAAGGTATAGTAAGAGATGTTGGAGGCCATATCGTTGCTCTTAAATGGACAATGAAAAATATTTACAATATTGATGAGAATGATGTTTGGTGGTCAGCTAGTGATATTGGTTGGATTGTAGGGCATTCATATATTGTTTACGCTCCATTATTCAAAGGATGTACTACAGTTTTGTTCGAAGGAAAACCAGTTGGAGCTCCTGATGCAGGAGTATTTTGGAGAATAATTTCAGAGTATAAAATTAAATCTTTATTCACTGCTCCAACAGCATTTAGAGCTATTAAAAAAGAAGACCCAGATGGAAAGTTTTTTTCAAAGTATGATCTAACTTCATTCGAGTCTTTATTTCTAGCTGGAGAAAGAGCTGATCCTGATACAATAAAGTGGGCTGAAAGTCTTTTAAATGTTCCCGTTATAGATCACTGGTGGCAAACAGAAACTAGTTGGGCAATAAGTTCAAATTGTACCGGGATAGAAATGCAAAAAACTAAGTATGGTTCAGCATGTAAAGCCGTTCCAGGTTACGATGTAAAAATAATTAAACCAGATCATTCAATAGCAGAACATAATGAGATGGGTGATATAGTTGTTAAATTACCTTTGCCTCCAGGTACATTTCCCACACTTTGGAATGCAGACAAAAGATATGAAGAAAATTATATGACTAATTATAAGGGTTACTATCAAACTTATGATGCAGGACATATAGATGAAGATGGATACATATGGATTATGTCACGAACCGACGACATTATTAATGTTGCTGGTCATAGATTATCTACGGGTGCAATTGAGGAAGTTTTATCTGAACATCAATCAGTTGCAGAGTGTGCTGTTCTTGGAATTGCGGATAAATTAAAAGGACAATTACCAATTGGTTTAGTTGTTTTAAAGTCTGGAGTTGAAAAAGACAATGGAACTATTTCAAAAGAATGTATTCAAATGGTTAGAGATAAAATTGGACCAGTTGCTGCTTTTAAAGTTGTAATAGTTATAAAAAGATTACCTAAAACAAGATCAGGAAAAATATTAAGAGGAACTATTAGAAAAATTGCTGATAAGGAAGATTATAAAATGCCAGCAACAATTGATGATCCAGCAATTTTAGATGAGATCACACAAAGTTTAATAGAAAATAATATTCTCGCCAAATAGATTAGATTAATTATCAAACTTGATGGGTTTACCTGATGCTTCTCCAAGGATTTCTCCATCTTTCATTTTAATGTCTCCATTAATGATTGTATAAACTGGGGTTCCCTTAAACTTATATCCATCGAAAGGTGACCATCCGCACTTACTTTCTATTTTTTCATTTTTAATTTCGATAATTTTATTCATATCCACAATTGTAAAGTCTGCATCATAGTCTTCCTTTATATAACCCTTGCCTATAATACCAAAGATTTTCGCCGGATTTTCACAAACAAGACTCATAAGCTGAACTAAAGTTAGTTTTCCATCGTTTACATGGTTAAGCATCACTGGTAATAAAGTCTGAACTCCAGGCATTCCTGAAGGGGTATCTGGATATTCCTTGTCTTTATTTACTTTCAGATGAGGAGCATGATCTGAACCAATAGTGTCATTATAATTATTCCTTACAGCATACCACAGTCTATCGTAATGACTTTTTTCTCTAATTGGAGGATTCATTTGAGCATAAGTTCCAAGTTTATCGTAACAATCAGGAGCAAACATTGTTAAATGCTGTGGAGTTATTTCAAAAGTGATGTCTCCCTTATTTTGAGATAAAAAATCAATCTCCTGCTTTGTTGTAATATGCAATATATGTGCTTTTTTACCTAACCTTTTTGCAATTTTTACAATCTTTCTTGTAGAAGAAATTGCACATTCTTCATCTCTCCATATTGGATGAGAATGAACATTGCCTATTTCTCTTAATTTCTTTCTAAGATTTAAAATATCCTCATCTTCTGAGTGAACTGCAACAATTTTAGATGTACTTTCAAATACTTTTTCAATGTCTTCTTCTTTATGAACTAACAAAGTTCCTGTAGACGAACCTGCAAATAATTTCACACCACAACATCCATCCAAACCTTTAAGATCAGCTAATTCGCTTTGATTGGTAGGGGTAGCTCCAAAATAAAATGCATGATTACAATACATTCTACTCTTTGCTAAATCTATTTTTCTTTGAAATTCTGCTTTATTTGTTGTTGCAGGATTAGTGTTTGGCATTTCAAACACTGAGGTTATACCACCAACTATTGCTGCTCTACTTCCTGACGCTAAATCCTCAGTATCTGTTGAGCCTGGTTCCCTAAAATGTGTCTGAGTATCAATACACCCAGGAAGAACTGTAAGTCCACTTGCATCAATTAATTTGCTTGCATCTTCATCTAACTTTCCAATTTTTACAATCTTGCTATTTTGAATGCCTATATCGACATCTTTGAGATCTTTATCAATATAGCACTTTCCATTTTTAATTATTAGGTCTAACATTTGTTTAAAAAGTACTTATATGATTTGTTATTATATTACAATATGGATAAAAATAATATTTACATATTAGAGGATAGAGGTCTTCTTTATATTAACGGAGACGATGCAAAAGAATTTTTGCAAAATATAATTACAAATAATATTGAAAATGTATCAAAGAATAAAAGTTGCTTTTCAGCTCTTTTAACCCCTCAGGGCAAATATCTTTATGATTTTATAATTGTAAAACACAAATCAGGATATTTTTTAGATTGTGAAAAAAAAAATATTGAAAATTTATATAATCAGTTAAATTTATATAAGCTAAGATCCAAAGTTGAAATCATAAATCTAAGCAATGAGTTTGTTGTTGCTAATTTAACTAAGGAAAAATTTTTAGAATTAGAAAATTCAAAAGATGAGGTAGGTTTTACAGTAAAATTTAGAGAAGATCCTATTCTTTTAGATCCTAGGTCTGATAAATTAGGAGCTAGGCTAGTTATTAATTTAGAAAAATTATATCTCTCCATCAAAAAATTGGGATTAAAAATCTCTGATGTCACTGAATATTATAATTATAGTCATGAATTAGGCATTGCTCAAATTGATACAAATAAGCTGCAAGATAAAATATTTGGAATCGAATGTAATTTTGAAGAGCTAAATGGTATTGATTTTAAAAAAGGGTGTTATGTAGGACAAGAAAATACAGCAAGAATTAAACTTAAGGATAAACTTAATAAAAGACTATTTGCAGTAAAAGTTCAAGAAGGCGAAATCTCTAGCGATGAAATAACATATGAGAACAAAAATATTGGTAAACTATTAATCAATAATAAAAATCCATTTGCTTTGCTAAAATTAGAAAATAAAAAATTTAATTTTGGTGCAGATCTAAGATGTGGTGATGCAAAAATTAAGGTGTTAAGACCAAATTGGATTTAAATTATTTTATAAATTTTGACAAATCTGGTTTGAAATAGCCAGGTCCTTTCATAACTTTTCCAAAATCATTGTATATTGGCTTTCCATCTTTTCCTAATTTACTCATATTAGATTTTTGAACTTCCTCAAAACATTTATCTAAATTAATACCAAAAGCATGTCCTGCACCATAGGTAACATACAAAATATCGGTTAGTGCATCTGCAACTTCCGTTAAATTTTTTTCCGATATTGCTTGTTTAAGTTCATCTAACTCTTCATTAATCAACGAAATTCTAAGCGAATTAATTTTGTCTGTACTCAGACTTGATGAGTCTTTTACATCTTGATTAAAAGTTTTCATGAACACACCAACTTTTTCAAAATTTGTCATTTTACTCCTATATGATTTTATTATTTTTTAATGTATAAGTGATTGATTATACTCTCAAAATTAAAACTATGAAATTCAGAAAAGAATATGACAGCATAGGTTCTATAAAAGTACCTGTGGATAAGTATTGGGGAGCATCGACAGAAAGATCAAAAAAATACTTTAATATTGGAGATGTATTAGTAGGACCAAAGTTAATAAAATCCATAGCTATAATTAAAAAAGCAGCTGCCATTACAAATTATAAGAATAAAGATATTAGTTCAAAAATTTACAGATCAATTGTGCGAGCTTCTGATGAAGTAATTAAGGGGAAACTTGATAGTCACTTCCCTCTTAAAGTTTGGCAAACTGGTTCTGGCACTCAAACAAATATGAACGTCAACGAAGTAATTTCTAATAGAGCAATTGAAATGCTAAAGGGAAAAAAAGGCTCAAAAAAACCCGTTCATCCTAATGATCATGTTAATAAATCTCAGTCAACAAATGATGTATTTCCTACAGCGATGCATATTGCAATAGCAATAGAAACAAGAGAAAAACTATTACCCAGCTTAATATTATTGAATAAAGAATTAAAAAAAAAAGTAAAAGAATTTAATAAAATTATTAAAATAGGAAGAACGCATTTGCAAGATGCAACTCCATTATCACTAGGTCAAGAATTTTCAGGATATCAATCTCAACTTGAAGAGTGTATTAAAAGAATAGAATTTTCACTAAATGAAATTTATTATTTAGCACAAGGTGGAACTGCTGTTGGGACCGGTATAAATACAAAAAAAAATTTTGATTTAAAAATTGTTAATGAGATAAAAAAAATAACTAAGTTACCTTTTAAAACAGCTAAAAATAAGTTTGCAGCACTTGCCGCCCATGATGCAATAGTAAATTATTCAGGCACACTTAACACAACAGCAGTGTGTTTGATGAAAATAGCAAATGATATTAGATTTTTAGGCTCAGGACCGAGAGCTGGGTATGGAGAGTTAATATTACCTGAGAATGAACCAGGATCTTCAATTATGCCTGGCAAAGTAAATCCAACTCAATGTGAAGCTGTAACAATGGTTTGTGTGAAAGTAATTGGAAACCACAACGGTATTACAATGGCTGGATCACACGGTCATTTTGAACTTAATGTTTTTAAACCTTTAATAATTCATAATGTACTTCAATCAATCCAAATTCTCTCAGACAGTACAAATAGTTTTGCTAAATATTGTATCTCTGGACTAAAAGCTGACAAAAATAGAATTAAATATTTAGTAGATAACTCTTTAATGTTAGTAACTGCCTTATCTCCAAAGATTGGTTATGATAATGCTGCAAAGATTGCAAAGAATGCATTAAAAAATAAAACTACTCTTAAAATCGAAGCAATGAGATCAGGTCTAATAAATGAGAGGGAATACAATAAAATTGTTGATCCTAATAAAATGATTAAACCAGACTAACTATTAATAATATTTTTAACTAATGATTTAAGCTCTTGAGAATTTCTAATTTGATATCTAGACTCACCATTATTTTTGCCTTTATACAATAATTGATTAATTTTTATATCAAATATTGATATTAATCCGGTTTTAATATTTTTCTTAATTTTAAAGTGGATTACATTAAAATCTTTCACTTTGTCTAATTTTACTTGAAATTTTTTAGCAAAGTCTTTTTTGTTTTTTATTATTAAAGAATTTGAAGAATAAAATATTATATCACCACTTTCTTCTTTATATTTTATTTCAGATTCAATTTGACCAATTTCGCCGACATTGAATAAAACTTCACTAGGATTAATAGTTTTTTGGCTAATGTTTAAAATTATATTACCACTTCGAATAAGTTCATGTTGAATATTATTGAAAAGAAAATTGATATTTCCATTTAAATTACCTAATAAATCAGGTTTTAAATTTAAGATAGAAAACATTAATTCATCAACCAAAAAATTTAAATTTTGCCTATTCAAGGTAATATTCGAATTGAGATAAAAAGGTGATAACTCAATTATTGTATCAATTTTTATATCATTTTTATTTTTTGGAGATTTTACAGAAATAATATTATTATTTAATTGGTATTCTATTTGAATGATCTGATTTAATAAATTAAGTGAAGTTGAACCTTCAAAACTAGCATCATTTTTATAATTTAATTCATTTTTTATCAAAATATTTGGTTCCTTAAAGTCTAAATCAATTTGCGAAATCATTTCTGAATTAAATTTTTTTTTCCAATATGATTTAAAATTTAAATCAAATAAATTTCCTTTAATATTTAACTTTTTAAAATTATCGTGCTTTGATGTAATAAAATTAATTTTTTCAATTGGGGATATAATTAAAGTTTCATCACTTTCATCCAATATAAATATTTTACTTTTTATTATATAAAATGGTTTACTCTTACTATTATGAAAGTATTTTCTTAGCATATTATATTCTTTTTTTTTTATTAAAAAATTTGTATTTGTTATTTCAAACTTTTCAAAATTAATTTTAGATTTTGGATATAAACTGTTAGAGTTCATAAAAACTTTTAACTTTTTTATATCAAATGAAATACTTTCATTATTATTTTCATCTATTGATAGTAATGAATCACTAATTAATAAATGAGGTTTTGGAAGTAATTGATACTTTATGTCACCATTTATATTTAAGTTAATATTGAAATCAGATGAAAATTTACTTTCAATGATGTTTTCTATACTTTTATAATTAAATAAAACTGGTATTGATAAATAAATGCCAAATAAAAAACATAATGATATTAATAAAAAAATGAACTTGGCAAATATCGTTACTTTCAATTTTTTAATCATTAATTCAATATCGCTTAAATTAAGAAAAAATAAACGATGAATTTAGATTATTTAACAAATCTTAATGAAAGTCAGGAAGAGGCGGTTCTGCATTTAAACGGACCTCTTTTAATTGTTGCAGGAGCTGGATCAGGAAAAACAAGAGTTCTTACAGCTAGAATTGCCCATATTGTTAAACAACATAAGGCATTTCCCAATCAGGTCCTAGCGGTAACATTTACAAACAAAGCTGCAAAAGAAATGCAATTAAGAGTATCAAAATTCCTAAGAAAAGAGGCAACTGGTCTTCCTTGGTTAGGCACCTTTCACTCGATTAGCGCAAAAATATTGAGAAAACACGCAGAAGCAGCTGGATTAAAATCAAATTTTTCAATTATTGATCAAGATGACCAGGTAAGATTAATAAAAAATATCTGCAAATCTGAGAACATAGATACAAAAAAAATATCTCCAAGATATATATTGGCAGTAATTGATAAATGGAAGAATAAAGGATTTTACCCCGATGAAGTAGTACTGAAGAGTAAAGATATATTAGAAAAAAGCTTTCTTGGAATCTATAAAATATATCAACAAAAACTAATTGATTTAAACGCTGCTGATTTCAGTGACTTAATACTTCATACTGTTAAGATTTTTGAAAAACACCGAGATATATCAAAAATGTATTCTAAAAAGTTTAAATATATTTTGGTTGATGAATATCAAGATACAAACTTTATTCAAAGTGAATGGCTAAAATTTTTGGCAGAACATAATCAAAATATTTGCTGTGTTGGAGATGATGATCAGTCAATATATAGTTGGAGAGGAGCAGAAATTAAGAATTTTCTTCAATTTGAAAATGTTTATGAAAATACAAAAATAATAAGATTAGAAAAAAATTATAGATCAACTCAAAATATTTTAAATGTTGCATCTAATATTATTGAAAACAATCAAAATAGAGTTGGAAAAAAACTTTTTACAGATCAAGAAGATGGCGAGCTTGTAACTTTGAACTGCTTTAGAAATGTTAAAGATGAAGCAATAGAAATTGGTTCTAATATTGAAGATTTCAAAAATAAATTTTCGTTAAATGAAATTGCAATTCTAGTAAGGGCTATTTTTCAAACTAGAGAGTTTGAAGAAAGGTTTTTAAAAATTGGTGTTCCATATAGAATTATTGGTGGAATAAAATTTTATGAAAGAGCTGAAGTTAAAGATTGTGTTGCATACTTAAAAACAGTTTTTCAACCTCAGGATGACTTGGCATTTGAGAGAATTTTAAATGTCCCAAAAAGATCTATTGGGGATACAACTGTAAAAGCTATAAATAATTTTGCAAAGTTAAATAAATGTTCATTAGA
The DNA here is from genome assembly GCA_902518395.1 of uncultured Pelagibacteraceae bacterium. Taxonomy (GTDB): domain Bacteria; phylum Pseudomonadota; class Alphaproteobacteria; order Pelagibacterales; family Pelagibacteraceae; genus Pelagibacter. The sequence goes on from CABYFX010000007.1 coordinate 14,410, forward strand.
GGTTGCTTCAAAACATTTAATTGAACAAAATAAAATTAAACCTAAAACGAAATTAGGTTTAAATTCTCTTCTAAATCTTTTAGCCAAATGGAGAAATGACTTAAATAGAAAAATGAACCATAACAAGTTATTACAAACAATTCTTGATGAGTCTGGATATAGCGAAATGCTTAAAAATAAGAAAGACTTAGAAAATGAAAATAGATTAGAGAATATAAAAGAATTATTAAGTGCGATGAAAGATTTTGATAATTTAGAGAGTTTTTTAGAGCATGTTGCTCTTGCAACATCATTAGATCAAGATTGGCAAAGTGAAAAGGTTAATTTAATGACAATACATGCTTCCAAAGGACTGGAATTTGATGTCGTATTCTTACCAGGTTGGGAGGAAGGCTTATTTCCCCATCAAAAAAGCATTGAAGAAAAAGGTGAAAGTGGGTTAGAAGAAGAAAGAAGATTGGCTTATGTTGCAATTACTAGGGCAAAAAAGCTTGCCAAAATATCATTTTCTATGAATAGGTTTTATCAAGGAGATTGGATCGACAGTATGGCTTCAAGATTCGTAGATGAGCTGCCAGATGAATATATTAAAAAAAATAATAATTTTGTTGATGAAAAAGAAGAAGATTTTGAATTTAACCAAGATATAGGGTTCGAAAGTGATAGTGAAATTAGAAGCCCTGGTTGGATACGTTATCAAAAAAAATTAAAATGAGCTCTGAGATAAATAATATTATTCACTCCAATAATCTAGATGGGTATATCTTACCGAAAAACGATAATTATTTTACTGAGTATTCCAAAATAAACCATCTTAAATCAATTACAAATTTTTCCGGATCAGCGGGCTTTGCTATTTTTTTAAAAAATAAAAAGTATTTATTTGTTGATGGTAGATATACTATTCAAGCAGAAAAGGAATCTGGTAATGAATTTAAAATTTATGAAATTCCTTATGTATGGCCTAAAGATATATTAGAGAAAAAAATAAAGATTGGGTTTGATCCAGATCTTTTTACTTGGGAAACCCTAAGTAAATATTTTGGCAATAACTACAATTTAGTTCCTTTGAGTTTAAAATTGGAGAATAAGAATAAAACCAAAAATAATTATCCATTCTTTAGTCTAGACCCTGCTGTGGCAGGTGAAAGTGTAAATAGTAAAATAAATCGATTAATCAAAATAATGAAAACTAGGAAAATTGATTATAACTTTATAAGTTCAGGAGAAAATATTTGTTGGCTTCTCAACATAAGGGGTAAAGATCTCCCAAATTCTCCAATTGCAAATTGTAAAATAATATTAACAAAAGATAGAAATATTTATTTTTTTTCAAGTCAAAATAAGATAAAAAAAATAAAGTTAAGTCTTAAAAAATTAAAAATTTATTTTTTAAAACATGATGATTTTTTGAAATGCTTAACAAGTCTTAAAAATAAAAATTTTTGTATTGATAGTAAAACTTGCTCAATATTCGAAGAAAGCCTAATCAGTTATAAATTTAAAATTGTTGATAAAGAAGATTCTCTTTATATTTTAAAATCTTTAAAAAATAAAACTGAGATTAAAAATATGGTCAGCGCACATATTGAAGATGGTGTAGCTTTAACAAAATTTTTATATTGGATTAAAAATCTTAAAATAAATAACCTGACAGAAAAAAAAATTGAAAATAAATTAGAGAGTCTTAGAAGAATAAGTAAAAATTATTTATATCCAAGCTTTGATACAATCGCTGGATCTGGACCAAATGGAGCAGTTATACATTATAGATCTGATAAATTTTCAAACAGAAAATTAAATAAAGATGATTTGCTACTACTTGACTCTGGTGGTCAATATAAGTGGGGCACTACAGATGTAACAAGGACAGTATGTTTTTCAAATGTCTCAGATAAAGTAAAGAATATATTTACAAGAGTTTTGAAAGGTCACATTGCTGTAGCCTTATCCAATATAAAAAAAGAGATAAATGGCCATAATATTGATAAAATTGCAAGAGAAAGTCTCAACTCTGTTGGACTTGATTATAGGCATGGTACCGGGCATGGAGTTGGCGCATTTCTTAATGTTCATGAAGGACCACAGGGAATATCAAGAAACAACTTTGTAAAATTAAAAGAAGGAATGATTTTAAGCAATGAACCCGGTTTTTATAAAAAAAATGATTTTGGAATAAGAATTGAAAATTTAGTATTTATTAAAAAAATCAGATCTAAGCTTTTATTTGAAAACCTAACAATGGCGCCAATTGATATAGACTTAATTAATCACAAAATGCTTAATAAACAGGAGAAGAAATATTTGTTTAAGTATCACTTTGATGTTTACAACAATATTTCACCATTTTTAAATAAGAATGAAAAAATATGGTTAGCTAGTTTAATCTAGTAAACTTAGCCATTCTTTTTGAGATAAAATTTTAATACCCAATCCTTTTGCTTGTTCAACTTTGCGATTTGTAGGTTTTTCACCAATTATTAAGTATTTTAGTTTTTTGTTCACTGAACTTACAACTGATCCAGAATTTTTTTCAATTAATGATTTTGCTTCAGCCCTGCTCATATTTGTCAACTTTCCAGTAAACATAAATGTATTATTTGATAGTTTGCCATTTTTATTTATTTTTAGATCAGAAATATTTAATAATGACGATAAATTTTCAATTATTTTGTAATTGGATTTGTTTTCAAAAAATTTTTTTAAGGAATTAATTTGAGTTTCTCCGATTCCATCTATATTTAAAAAGTCATTTAATTTTTTATTTTTAATAAAATTTAAAAAATTTTTAATTGACTTAGTATATTCTGCTAAAAGTTTAGCATTTTCAATACCTATATGTCTAATACCTATAGAATAAAGAAATCTATCCAATGAAACATTTTTCGATTTATCTATTGAATATTTTAAATTTGAAACTGAAAGATCACCCCAACCCTCTAAATTAGAAATTTGCTCATAATCTAAATTAAAAATATCTTGTGGAAATCTTATTAATTTTAGATCCCAAAACTTTTCTACAACTTTTTTTCCTAAACCGTCAATATTAAGAGCCTCTTTTGATATAAAATGCTTAATTTTTTCTACTGCTATTTTTTCACAATCAAACCCTCTATCTGGGCACCTTCTCACTGCGTCATATTTTTTTGTTGTTTTATTATATTCCTTTATTGTTTCAAAACCACAGGGACATTTTTTTGGAAAAATAAATTTTTTTGAATTTTTTTCTCTTTTTTTAAGATCAACTAAGACTACATGAGGAATGACATCACCTGCTCTCTCTACCTTAACAGTATCACCAAGTCTTATATCTTTTCTAATTATTTCATCTTCATTATGAAGTGTTGCATTAGAAACTACTACACCCCCGATATTTACTGGTTTTATTCTTGCTACTGGTGTTAATGCGCCAGTTCTACCAACCTGAATATTTATGTCTATTATTTTAGAATAAGCACTATCTGCAGAAAATTTATGAGCTATAGCCCATCTCGGAGAATTTGCTGTAAAACCTAATCTTTTTTGAAGTTCAAGATTATTGATTTTATAAACTAAACCATCAATATCATATTCTAAATCAAACCTATCTTTTTCAAATTTTTTATGGAAACTTTCTAATTCATTTATAGTTTTTAAAACTTTATTGTATTCACTGGTTTTGAAGCCCCATTTTTTTAGAGAGCTTAAAAACTCTGACTGTTTTTTTATAACCTTACTTTCAAAATAACCATATGTATATGCTACAAAATTAAGTGGAATTTTTCTTGTTTGTTCAGAATTTTTTTGTCTTAGCGAACCTGATGCGGCATTTCTTGGATTGGCAAAAATATTTTTTAGATTACTAAAATTACTTTTTGTTATAAAAACTTCTCCTCTAATGTCGATATCTTTTGGGAAATCTTTATTAGATATTTCCTGAGGAATATCACTAATAGTTTTTAAATTTTCAGTAATTACTTCTCCTATAACGCCATCCCCTCTTGAAGTACCTAGCACTAACAAACCATCTTTGTATGTTAGGGAAGCTGATATTCCATCTATTTTTGGCTCAACACTATACTCAATTTCTACTTTTTTGTTTAAATAATTAAATATTTTTTTTTCAAAGTTTTCTAAATCATTTTTGTCAAAAGCATTTGATAAAGATAGCATTTTTACTCTATGATTAGATTTTATAAAATTTTTAGATGGAGCAAATCCTAATGAATGAGATGGAGAAGAAGTACTTTTTAAATAAGAGTATTTTTTTTCTAAATCAAGTATTTCTTTTTTAATTCTGTCATATTCCTTATCTGATACCTGGGGGGAGCTTTTATCAAAATATAATTTATTATGTTTTTTAATTTCATTAATCTTTTTATTATAATACTTTTTAATCTCAACTTCTTTCATTTTTTTGTTATTCAAATAATTTTTGGAATTTTTTAAGCAAAGTTTTTTCTGTTTGTGTATTTTTTTCGATTTTTTTCTTTGAATAATTTTTATTTAGAATTTTGTAAGATTCCTCATACCATTCACTTGATTGATAATTATAACCAAGCAAAACACTATATTTTTTTGCCTCATCAACTAGTCCAAGTTTATAATTTATTTCAACCAGTCTATACAATGCTTCTTCAATAAAAATAGTAGTATCATATTGATCTACGATTTTTTTATATCTATTTATTGCTGGTATCCACTTTTCTCTGTCTAAATAATAATTTGCCAAATACAACTCTTTAGAAGCAAGAATTTCTTGTATTAATTCAAGTTTAAACATTGCATCCTCAGCAAAGTCAGTGTTTGGAAATTCTTCTAATATTAAATTAAAATATTCCTTAGATTTTACAATTTCTCCTAAATCTTTTTTCTCATCAACTATCTGATTATAATGACAAACAGCTAGTAAATAATAGGCATAATCAGTGTTTGGATGATTTTTATATTTATCTAGGAAGCGCTCTAGCTCATTAATTGAATCATTAAAATATAATTGAGAGTAATAAGCGTATGCTGCCATCAAAGTTGATCTGGGAGCCCATATCGATTGTGGATATAATAATTCTACTTCATTAAATTTTTTTACAGCAAAGAAAATGTCTCCTCTTTCAAATTCTTTTAATCCCTCATTGTAAGCTTCGATCATTTGCATCTCTAAATTATCTTCCTTAATTACTGAGATTTTTTCCTCTTTTTCTGAGCAAGAAATTAAAGTGAATATAATGAGAAAGGTTAATAAAAAATTAGAAATTTTCATTTAAGAATTTTATCAGAATATCTTTTAAAATTCTAATTTTTAAGCAATAGATTTAAGGTTGTGACGATTATTTATTAATGAATGAGGTAAGTTTTTACCTTTAATTTCAAGTAAAGAGTAATTTCTAGTGTCACTAAATACTTTTCTTAACAATTTATTTGTTAGACTATGTCCTCCATGACTACATTTAAGAGATCCTATTATTCTATAGCCAACTAAATATAGGTCTCCCATACAATCTAGTATTTTATGATTTACAAACTCATTTTTATTTCTTAATCCATTCTCATTAAGAATTTTATTGTCTTTAACAACAATTGCATTTTCTAAAGATCCGCCTTTACCTAAACCAGCTTTTTTTAGTTTCTCTATATCGTCATAAAGACAAAAAGTTCTTGAATTAAAAATATCCTTGAGATCATCTTCAAATACATTTATTTTATTTTTTTGGCTTTTGATAAATTGATTTTCGTAATTTATTTCAAATTCTATTTCTAGGGTGGTATTTGATTTATCTAAAGAAATATATTTATTTCCTTCTTCAAATTCAACACGATTATTAATTTTTATTAATTTGATAGGAACATCGCTTGTTTTTAATCCTGTTTCTTTTAAAATTTTTACAAAATCTTTTGCAGAGCCATCAAGAATTGGTACCTCCTGTGAATCAATTTCTACTGTTGCATTATCCACTCCAGTGCCCAAAAATGCAGCCATTAAATGTTCAATTGTTGAAACTTTAACACCGAATTCATTTGAAACAGTTGTGCATAGCGTTGCCTCGCTTACATTTTCAAAATTAGGAATTACAACATTATTTTTATTCAAGTCTGTTCTTTTAAAAGTTATTCCTGAGTTTGGAGACGAAGGTAAGATATTTATTTTCACCTTTTTACCAGTATGAATACCAATTCCTGAAAAGGATATTTTGTTTGCAATAGTCGATTGAGATAAAACTGACATTGGTAAAACATATAAAATAATGAGAAATATGATATTCAAGTAATATTACAGGAAAATACAATTATTTAGAAAAAAAATTAAAAAAGTTCTCAAAAAAACCCAATTTCTCTGACTTTTTTTTAGTTTTTATTAGAAAACTCTCTTCACTTTTATGATAGTCACGACCTGCATTGCAAATATAAGAGTCATTTTCGTCTACTATGATTAATTCTGATATAAATTTATTGATATTTAAATTGTAATTATTTGATAATAATTTTGATCCACCACCAATCATAACTAATTTGGGTTTTGTTATAGAACTCAATTTATTAATAAAATTATTTTGAGATACAACTAGCTCTATAATTTCATCTATTCTAGCCTCGATGATTTGTTTTAATATATTTGTGGAAATATTTTTTTCTAAAATTTCTGTATATAAATTTTTGTCATTAAAATCATTTTTTTTAAAAGGTAAATCATTTTCATGCTTGTTAAAGATTATTTTTAAATCCTCTGAATAATTTAAGCTTAACTTTAGAACTTTAGAAATATCTTTGGTAATATTGTCGCCGCCCAAATTAATTGATTTAAAAAATTCAAATTTTAAGTTCTTGAATATTAATCCACTGGTTTTTTGAAATCCGATATCTAAAAAAATAATATAATCCTTATTATCAAATCTCTTTTTTAAATAGGAAGATTTTACGTAACTTGAACAATACAAATTTAATATTTTAAGATTATTTATTTTGAATTTATTTGAAATATCTCTTAATAAAATTTTATTTAAACAAATAAATTTGATTTCCAAAATTAAAGATTTTATTTTAATATCATCTGTAATCTTTATTAATTTTTTATTTTCATCTATAACTATATTGTTTATTACTAAATGTACTATTTGATCTCTAAAATTATTTTGAGAAATAATAAAATGAGCCTCCTCAATTAAACTATCATAAACTTTTTTTAATGATGTATTGTGATCAAATACTTTTTTAATAGATAAATCTAAGGAATAAAATTTTGGAGAGTCATATAAAACTACAACATTTTCTATGTGTGTTGATAAATTTTTTTCTGCATCTTTAATAAGTATACTTAGCGAATTTTCTAAACTATCAATAATTATTTCTTCTGAGTAATATATCTTTTTAGATGTCTCATCAAACACACCTAATCTTAAATTTTTAGAACCTAAATCAATAATTGTCTCAAAATCATTCATTGTTATTCTTTAGAATAATTTGATTAGGTATTCTAAGATCAATAGTTTTTTTATTTATTAAATAATTATTATTTAATAATTTTTTGTAAATTTTTAATGACTCTTCCTCATTTTTAGAGGGTAACATCAATGTATGACTGTTTGAGAATAATAAGTCCCATCTTTTATTTTTATAATAATAATAACTTTTAATATTTTCTGTTTCTATTTCATAATCCCTTAGAGTTTTGATCAAATTTATAAAATCTTCAATTTTAAAGTCTCCATATACTGCAGCTACATCATTTTGTTCAAATAAGAGATTATTGTTAATAAAATTTCCATTTTTGCCTATATAAAATTTTTGACCATTTATTATAGTTTTTCCAATTATAGATGTTCTAGATACATTAATTTTTATTGAAGAAGGTATAATTTTACTAACATGTATGTTTTCTAAAAAATTAAATCTGGTTAACTTTTCTGAAACTTGATCTTCTGATAATTGAAAAATATTTATATTTTTCAATTTATTTAATTCAATTTCAATATCTTTTTTTTCGCTATTAGATAATCCATGAATACTAATACTCTTTAAACTAAATTTATTTTTATAATTTTCTAAAAATTGAAAATTGAAAATTGAGGTTAAAAAAATAAAAAAAAATAAATAAAGGTATAATTTATATTTACTTATTAATTGAGGCATCTTTCATTATTTCTTCTATTAGTTGTAAAAACCCAATATTTTTATAACCTGCTATCTCAGGAACTAAAGACAAAGAAGTCATCCCTGGTTGAGTATTTAGTTCTAATAAATAAAATTTATTATTATAAAATCTGAAATCTGATCTTGATACACCTCTACATTTTAAAAGTTTATGTGCTTTCATAGCTATGGTGTTTATTTTATTATAATTTCTCGAGTTTATATTAACTGGAATTATATGTTCAGTCTTCGCACTTACGCTATACTTAGCTTTGTAATCATAAAATTTTCTTTTAGGTTTCAGTTCTATTATGCCTAATTTTTTATTTCCTAAAATAGCGGCTTGAATTTCCCTACCTGGTATATATTTCTCAACTAAAATTTCCTTAAATTTTTGCAATTTCATCAAATTTTGATTAAAATTTTTCCTATTTGTAATGTGTACACCTACACTAGAGCCTTCATTAATAGGCTTAAGAACTACTGGGAATTTTAAAATTTTATCAATTTTTTTTACAATATTTTTAAAATTAAAATTATTTTTAAAAATAAATTTAAAATATGGTGGTGTTAGAATTTTATTCTTTATAAATATTTTTTTTGATATTTCTTTATCAATGGCAAGAGATGAGGATAAAACTCCTGAATGAGTATACTTTACTTTTTCAGACTCTAGTATAGACTGGATATAACCATCTTCGCCATATCTACCATGTAATAGATTTAATACTAATTTCGGCTTAAATTTTCTTAATTTTTTAACGAAATACCCGTTAGGTTCAATTGTTAATAGTTTATATTTCTTGCTCTTTTTTAACTCTTTAGTAACGCTAGCTGCTGTAATTAAGCTTATATCTCTTTCATTGGAATATCCTCCAGCTAAAATCAAAATTTTATCCATTATTCGACAACCTCAATTTCTAATTCTAATTTTATACCTGTTTGATCTTTAACTTGCTTTTTTACATAATTAATTAAAGACTTCATATCTTCAGATTTTGCACTCTTTTTATTTACAAAGAAATTAGCATGTTTTTTTGAGATAGTCGCATCTCCATAACTTATTTCTTTTGGAATACTTGATCTGATTAACTCCCAAACTTTTTTATCTGTTTGGTCAATGGGATTTTTAAAAGTACTTCCACTTGTTTTAATTTTTGTAGGTTGGGTCATATTTTTATTTTTATTCAATTCATTCATATAATTATCTATTTCAAGACTATTTTTTTCTTTTCCTTTGAAAGTAGCACTTAAAAATATTAAATTTCTAGGTAGTTCTACTGATCTATAATTAAACTTAATTTTATTCACAGGTATACTTCTTACAATGCCTTGAAAATCAACTAATTGAATTGAAATAAGAACATCTTTAAATTCTTTTTTATAACATCCAGAGTTCATTCTTATACCACCACCTACAGAACCTGGAATACATGACATAAACTCTAATCCAGAAATATTATTATCTTTTGCAAATTCTGAAACTTTTTTTTGTGAAGTGGCTGTACCTGCAATAATTGTTTCTTTATTTAGAAGAGCAACGTTAGAGAAACTTTTACCTAACTTAATAACTGTTCCTTGATATGTATCGTCACCAAATAATACGTTTGACCCATTACCTAAGATAAATATTTTACCTCTTGATGCATAAAGTTTTAGATATTCAATTAAACCCTTAAGAGAGTTTGGTTTAAATAAAATTTTAGCTTTTCCTCCAATATTAAACCAATTAAGATTTTTAATGCTTTGGTCAAAAAAAATATCACCATCTATTAATAATTTTTTTTTTTTTATATCTTCAATTTCCATTAAAAAATATTTTTCAAATTTTTCATCCAGTTTGATATGGAACCTGCGCCCATACCTATGTAAATTTTTTCACCAAATGCATTCCGTTTAACAAATCTTCGTAATTGTAATTCATTTTCAAGTTGTATTAGATTAACATTAGAATTATTTATTATTAATTTTGCGAAGGAATGATAAGTAAAATTAAGTTTTATTTTTTCGTTAGCAGTATAAACGGGACACAATAAAACTGTATCTGCCATTTGAAAACATTTTGAAAATTCTTTTTTCAAGTTAATTAATCTTGAAATTCTGTGTGGTTGAAAAATACATACAATTTCTTTTTTTTTGTAGACATTTTTAACGCTGTTTAAAACTGAACTTATTTCTGTGGGATGATGAGCATAGTCATCATAAAAACTAATCTTGTTATGATCAAATATGTGAGAAAACCTTCTCTGAACTCCTTTAAAATTAGATAATCCAAGTTTGATATATTTTTCAGGTAGTCCAATTGTAAATGCTAAAGAGGCTGCAGCAGTTGCATTCCGAATATTATGAATTCCTATCATTGGAAGCTTAATACTCTTAATTATTTTTCTTTTGCTTGGTATGCTAACTTTAATGTCAAAACTAGAAAAATTTGCAGTTTGCTTTATATTTAATATTTGGAAATTTGACTTTTTATTTATACCATATGTATAAAAATTTTTGTTTTTTGATTTCTTTATAAGATTTTTAAGGTTCTGGTCGTCATTACATATAAAGCCTTTTCCTACAGATGGTATTTTTTCGATAAACTTTAAAAAACTTTTTTTTAAATTTTTAATATTTTTATAAAAATCTAAATGTTCAGAATCTAGGTTGGTAACAATGGAATACGTAAAGGGAATCTTTAAAAAACTTCCATCCGACTCATCAGACTCGGTTACACACCAATTGCTTTTGCCTAATTTTGCAGAATTACCAAATGAATTTAATACGCCACCATTAATAATAGTAGGATCTAGATTACCTGATGTGAAAATACTAGACACTAATGATGTTGTTGTTGTTTTTCCATGTGATCCAGTCACAACAACATTTCTCATGAATGATACAATATGACCCAACATATCTCCTCTTGCATAAACTGGTAAATTTTTTTTCTTTGCCTCCACCAATTCTAAGTTATTTTTTTTAATTGCTGAGGAAATTACCAAGAGAGTAGTTTTTTTTATATTTTCTTTTTTATGATTGATAAATACTTTAATTTTTTTTTCACACAATCTGTCTATATTACGATTGTTAGCAATATCACTTCCTTGAACTTTGTATCCTAACTCATTCATAATCAATGCTAGACCACTCATGCCTATACCTCCAATACCAATAAAATGAATAAGTTCGTTTTTTCCTAAATCAATTTTCATTTATAAGCTCTATTAGTTTAGATTTATTATTTTCCCAGGAGTTTTCTTTCGTAAGTCGATTCAAATTATTTTTTTTTGAAAAGTATTCATTCTGATCTTGAAATATTTTTATCATAGTATCTGTAAAACTATTTTCATCGATTCCTTTTTGCATCATTAGCCAACAACATTTGTTTTTTTCATAATATTCTGCATTGTAATATTGATGATTATCTTTAGCATACGGAAATGGAATTGCTACAAATGGAACATTTAAATAAGCTAATTCTGAAATTGCAGATGCGCCAGATCGCGTAATAGCTAAATCATAATTAACAGCTTTAGTTAATAATTTATCATCAAAGTCAAATAATTCATGCTCTATATGATTTTTTTGGTAGAGTTCTTTGATATTTTTTTTTGATTTTAAGCTGTTTACTTGTTGTAAGACTTGGATTTTCTCTTTTTTTGAGAGTTTTATTATGATTTTAGTAATAAAATCGTCGAAAAATTTTGCTCCCTGACTTCCTCCAACAATTAGTAATTTTTTTTTTTCTGCAATCATAGTTTTTTCATTCTTTTTATATTTATAAATTTCTTTTCTGAGTAACGGTTTGACTAAATAAATCTTATTTAATAGTTTTTTAGAAATACCTTTTAAGTTTTTGTCATAACAGATAATTTTCTCAGCAAAACTAAGTATTAATTTGTTGGCTCTACCAATAACAGAATTCGGTTCAAAAATATAAATTTTTATGTTCAATAAGTTTGATGCCAAGCAAAAAGGCAAAGACATATAGCCACCAGTACTAATTAAAATATTAAAGTTATTCGATTTTAAGTATTTATAAGAATTTATTATTGAGATACAAAATTTTATTAAATTGAATGGAAGTAATAACAAGTTTGAAAATAAATTAGGTACGTCTATTAGCGAGTAATTATAATTTTCATTATTTATATATCTTGATCCTCTCAAATCTGTTGAAATTTGTACTTCAAAATTATCTTTTAAAGCATCGTATATACTTAATGATGGTATTACATGTCCTCCTGAACCTCCTGTAGTGATAAGTATTTTTTTCATCAATTCAATCTAATTTTCTTTTTGTTAAATTTAAAATTAGCCCAGATAAAATTGCTGTACTAACAATAGAGGAACCGCCATAACTTAAAAAAGGTAATGTCATTCCTGTGGTTGGAAGTATTCTTATGTTAACACCTACATGAATAAAAGTTTGTAACAAAATTAAAGAAATACATCCAGTTAATATAAGTTTTGATAAATCTTCATTTAAAAAATTAATTTTTTGTATTACTCTATATGAAAATATTAGATATAAGAATAATATTCCAATAACTATAATTGCACCAAATTCTTCAGATATAACTGAAACTATATAATCTGTATGTGCTTCTGGTACTCTTGAATTAAGAGTACCTTCTCCAATACCTTTTCCAAAAAAACCACCGTTAATAATTGCATCACTTGCTTTTTCAGCTTGGTAATTGTTACCAGAAGTTGAGTCTAAAAAAGCAAAAAGTCTAACTTTTATGTATTCAAATTTTGGAACAAATATAATTAAATAACTTATAGTTGAACCAACAAAGATAAAGAATATAAAAAAAACAAAAATATTAATTCCAGATATAAATATTAAAGATAACCAAACCATTGATATCAAAAGAGTTTGACCAATATCAGGTTGATAAACAAGCAACATTAATATTGGAAGTAGGAATAAAGCGCTTAAAAAGTATTTAAAATACAATCTTCTATTTTGAATAGTTAGCATTAATGATAATGTTACTATAAAAAAAGGTTTAACAATCTCAACAGGCTGAAATCTAGGTAATAACATCAAATCTAGCCATCTTTTTGATCCTTTTATCTCTATCCCCAGAAAAGGAACTAGTAGTAAACTTAAAAATGCAACTAGGAATAAAATCAACGAAAATTTTGTTAAAATTTTTTGATTCAAAAATGAGAATATTATTAATATCGCTATTGCTAGTATTATGTAAGCAAAATGTTTAAAAAAAAAATAATATGATTTTGTATCTAATTTGTCCGAGGCTATCAAAGAAGTAGAAACTAATGAAAAGAAAAGACCTAATAAAAATAAACCTAAGATTAAAAATAATAAAAACTTATCTATATTTTTCCACCAATCATAGAAGGTATCTAAATATTTATTCATATTTTTATTTTTTTAAGCATAGACTTTATAATGCTATTAAAAATTTTTCCCCTTTCCTCAAAGTTTTTGAATTGGTCAAAAGATGCGGCACACGGGCTAAAAAGAATTACTTTATTTGTTTTATCATTTTTAATGTTATTATTTAAATTTTTCATAATCTCTTTAAGTGTTGATGAGAACTTATAAGAAATTTTATTTGGAAGTGAATTAATAAAAAAATTTCTATCTTTTCCATAGACATAAGCTTTAATATTTGAGATATATTTTTTTTTTAATGTGAGTTTATCTCCTTTTTTAGCAAGTCCTCCTAAGATCCAATAAATATTTTCATAACTTTCAAGTAATGGGACTGTTGATGAGAAACTAGTAGATTTTGAGTCATTAATAATTAATAATTTTTTTGATTTATGTATTATTTGTTGTCTGTAACCTAACCCTCTAAATTTATTAGCGGTATTTAAAACTGTTTTTAAATTGATTTTCAATACTTTCGCAATGCCTAAAACGAAGCTAAGATTTTTTTGGTTACTAGAATTATTAAAATAAATATTATTTATTTTCCTAAAGTATTTTTTATTTTTTAAATGGTTAATTTTAATTATTTTCGATTTAATTTGGTTATTTTTTACCAGTTTATTTAAGAAATTGTTTTCATTATCTATAAAAGTAAAATCTTTACTACTTTGTGATTTTACAATTTTAAACTTTGCTTCAGCATAATTTTTAAATGATCCGTGTCTATCCAAGTGATCTGGATTTAAATTAAGTATAATTGAATACTTAGATCTAAAATATTTGCTATAATCAAGTTGATAAGACGATGCTTCAATAACGAAAATTGTATTATTTTTAATTTTTTTTTCCATTAATACTGGATATCCAATATTACCGGTTAATCTTACGTCCTTTTTATTATTTTTAAGAACCTCGTAAAGCAGTTTTGATGTGGTCGATTTACCATTTGTACCTGTAATTGTAATTTTATTTATATTTGGATAGCTAATTGCAAATATATCAAGCTCTGTAATAATTTTAGACTTATTTTTAATCAAATAATAAGAAATTTTACACTTATTAATGTCTATGCCTGGACTTAAAACAATAAAATCAAAGTTTATAGACGATAATTTTTTTATATTTGTTATTTTTTTTTTATACTTAACTGAAATATTTGTTTTATTATCATCAAAAATTGTGCAGTAATTATTTTTATTTAAAAAATTAAAACAAGCTTTACCTGACTTGCCAAAACCATAAATTAAAATTTTTCTATTTTCAAAATTAATTTGTTTTGCATTCATTATCTTAGTTTTAATGTTGCTAAACCTATCATTGCTAAGATGATTGATATGATCCAAAATCTAATAACCACTGTAGACTCGGGCCACCCTTTTTTTTCAAAATGATGGTGTATCGGTGCCATTTTAAAAATCCTTTTGCCTGTAAGCTTGAATGATATTACTTGAGCAATCACCGAAACAGCCTCTAGCACAAATAGTCCACCCGTAATTGCCAGAACAATTTCATGTTTAGTAATAATTCCAACTGCACCTAGCGATCCTCCTAATGCTAACGAACCTGTATCACCCATAAAAATCTTAGCTGGCGGTGCATTAAACCATAAAAAACCTAAACAGGATCCTATTATTGCTCCACAAAAAATTGATGCTTCTCCAACACCTTCAATATACGTAATTTGTAAATATCCTGAAAAAACTATATTTCCTGTTACATAACTAATAAAAGCAAAACAAGCTGCAACTAATATTACTGGTACTGTCGCTAAACCATCTAGTCCATCAGTCAAGTTAACTGCATTTGATGACCCTACAATAACAAATAAATAAAATGGAATGAAAAACCAACCTAAATTAATTATTAAGTTTTTAAAAAATGGAAAATATAAGTTCTGAATTTCGTTAGACCCACTGTAAAAATAAAGTATGAAAATTCCAACTAGTGCTAAAATAATTTGAATTAAAATCTTTGCTTTTGAAGTTATGCCATTTGAATTATTTTTTTTGATTTTTTTATAGTCATCATAAGCTCCAAGTAATCCAAAAGACCCTGCAATATAAAGTAAGAACCAATTATAGGGATTCGAAAAATCACCCCATAAAACAACTCCTGAGAAAATACCAAGTAAAATCATTAAACCTCCCATGGTAGGAGTTCCTATTTTTTTTACTATATGTTCACTAGGCCCATCTTCTCTAATTGGGTCATGAATTTGATGCGAAGAAAAATAATTGATAAGTGGGCCTCCAACTAAAAAAACTACTATCATTGATGTAAACATTGATAAACCAGTTCTTACAGTTAAATATTTAAAAACATTTAGAAAACTAAAAATTTCAACTAAGTTAGAAAATAGACTAAAAAGCATTTATTTTACCTACTTTTAAGCTTTGACATATTTTATTTAGACCTGTTGAATTAGAACCTTTAATCATCAAATATTCACCATCCTTAATATCACTAATCATAAAATTTAAGATATCTTTTTTAGAATTTAATATTTTTCCTCTTTTTTGTGGTTTAATTTTGTTAAATGTTTCAATTACATCCTTGCCATATACATAAACTTTATCAATTTTAGCATCATTGATATATTGGGCAGTCTCTATATGAAGTTTTTTGGAATATTTACCAAGCTCCAACATATCACCTAGTAGAATTAATTTTCTTTTATAGTTAGTATTTAAGTTGTCAAATTTATTTAAGGCAAATTGAAGAGATGAAGGGTTAGAATTATAACTTTCATCTATTAGAGTAATTTTTTTTTCTTTTAACTTAATTATATTTAAATCTCCTCTCCCTTCTGGAAATTGATAATCATTAAAGAAAAATTTATCTAATTTTTCTACATCAAAATATATTGACATCACTGCTAAAGTTGACAAAATATTATAAATGTAATTTTCTAAATTTTTTTTAATAATAAATTTCAATTTTTTTTCATTCAGTTTTATATAAATAACAGAACTAAATTTTCCTTTTTTAATATTAATTAAATTCACATCTGATTTATTTTCAATACCAAATGAGATTATTCTTAATTTTTTTTTTATAGATCTAGATTTGAAAAATTTAAAAAATTTATCATCAGCATTTAATATAATTGATCCGCCTTCAATAATGTTATTAATTATCTCAGATTTAGCTTGGGCTATACCTTTTAAATTCTTAAAGTTTTTAATATGTGCATATGAAATATTAGTAATAATACCAACATTTGGCATTATCTTTTTAGTTAAAAAATCAATCTCTCCTTTCTTGTCCATACCAACTTCAAAAATTCCAATTTTATCTTTCTTACTTATATTAAATAGTGAAATTGGAACTCCATATTTGTTGTTAAAAGATTTATTTGAGTAGGATATATGAAATATTTTAGTCATCATTAGCCCTAACATCTCCTTTAGAGAAGTTTTGCCTGAAGATCCTGTGATTGCTATAGAGGAAATATTAGATGATAATCTTACCAATTTGGCAATGTCTGATAATGTTTTTAATGAGTTTTTTACAAATATATTATTTTCTATGTTATTTTTTTTTTTATTTTCATTAATCGAAATAGAGGCTCCATTTTTAAAAGCTTGATTAACAAATTTATTTCCATCAAAGTTTTTTCCTTTTATGCCAAAAAAAATATTATTTTTTTTTGTTTTTCTTGAGTCGATTGAAGCTTCATTAATAATAATATTTTTTTCTATTTTTTTTTTAGTTATCTCTGAAACAATATTAGATTTCCAATTTCTATTTAAAGATTTATTTTTTATTTTAATAAATTTTTCAATACATCTTTTATCTGAAAAGAACTTTTTAGAGACATATTCTTGATAAACCTCATGACCTTTTCCAGCAATAATAACTACCTCGTCTGACTTAATATCCAAAATTGCTGTTTTTATTGCTCTTTCTCTTGATGATATTTCTAATAATTTACTCTTTGAGATATTAGACTTGATATCTCTTCTTATTTTAATCGGGTCTTCACTTCTTGGATTATCATCTGTTAAATATATTTTATCACAATATTTATCAGCAATACTTCCCATTATTTTTCTTTTTGGCTTATCTCTTTCACCTCCACATCCAAATACTAAATTTATTTTTCTTAATTTAAACTGTTCCTTCACATTTTTAATGCAGGTTGTTAAAGCGTCCGGTGTATGAGCGTAATCAAGAATAACTATTCCATAATTATAAAGATTTCCTACTTTTTGTAACCTTCCATTTACTGGCTTTATTTTTGGTAAAATTTTTATAATTTTTTTTAATGAAACTTTACTTTTCATTGCTGCCATTATTGCCATTAATAAATTTTTAACCTGTACTCTACCTATTAATTTTGTTGAAAAAGAATATTTTTTTTTATCAAATATGAATGTTATTTTCTGTTCATCTTTCAGAAATTGATGATCTATAATTTGAAAACTTGATTTGGTATTTCCTAATGTAAGTTTTTTGATTTTATTTAAGTTAGTAATTATATTTAAATTTGATGAAATTTCTAATTCGTTATCATAAATAGCATATGACTTTTTTTTTAATAGTTTTTTAAATAATATTAGCTTCGAATTTAAATAATTTTTATATGTTTTATGATAATCTAAATGATCCCTTGTTAAATTTGTAAAAATACCAATATCAAATTTTAGTCCATCTAATCTGTTTTGATTTAATCCGTGACTCGAGGCTTCTAAAATAACGTTTTCAATTTTTCTTTCTTTTAATTTTTTTAATATTTTGTTTATTTGAATAGTATCAAAAGTGGTATTTGAAAAATTTTTTTTAATTTTTAATCCAGTGACCCCCAAGGTTCCTATTGCTGCTACTTTAATTTTATTAAGAGTAAGAATTTGAAAATAAAAATTTGCTATAGATGATTTGCCATTTGTACCAGTAACTCCTATCAGGTTGTTTGGTTTTTTGTTAAATATTTTAGAGCTAAATTTAGCTAGTAAGTTTCTAGGATTGTTATTATTTAAATATAAAATGTTATTTTTCCAAACACTTTTTTTTAATTTATCAGTGATTATTATTTTTGATCCATTTTTAATTGCATCTTTTATAAAGAAATTTCCATCTGTATTATTTCCTTTAAACGCAAAAAAAATATAATCTTCTTTAACTTCTTTGGAATTAAAAGCTATCCCTTTAAAAATTAATTCGTGATATTTTTTGTGTAAATTTGGAAAGTAGTCTTTGAGTAACATGATTTACGCTCTTAATATTTTGTGGCTAAAATTGGCCCGATTTTATCCATTATCTGACCTGTTACCCAGACAGTGGTCCAACCCGCTGTGTTTCTCCAATTACCTTTATATGGATATCTTTCATCTCTATAATGATAGACAAATTCTCTATTCGCTTTAGGTTCATCCAACATTACTGCTAATACAAATTTTGGATCAGAGGTTGGAAATACAGAGGCAAAGGTATTAACTTTTTTTTTTGAATAACCACCTTTTGAAGGTTGATCAGCAGTACCAGTTTTCCCTCCTATTTCATATCCTTTTACATTAGCAAAACCTGCTGTTCCTTCTTTTGTCGATACAATTTTTCGTAAAATCGGGTTTATTTTTTGTGATAAGTTTTCATTAAGTATTCTTTTTCTTTGTAATTTTTCCTTCTTTAATAAAGTAGGTGTTATTTCATATCCTCCATTACTTATAATTGAATAGCCTTTTGAAAGTTGTAATAAAGTTGTTGCGATTCCATGACCGAATGCAACTGTTGCAAGTTTACATTTACCCCATCTTCCAAATTGAGTTGTACCTACTTCTTCTATATCGAATTCTAAATTAGATATAATTCCAATAGTTTGAAGAAATTCGTTATAGTTCTCAATACCAACTTTTTCAGCTATTCTAACTGAGCCAATATTTCCTGATCTTATCAAAATCTCTTCAGCAGTTAAATCTGATGGTATTTTATCATCATATTCAGATATAGAATTTCCTGCACATGTAATTCTTTTTTTCAGATCTTTAAATTCTGTTTCTGGAGTAACTGCATTGTACTGTAAACCTGCAGCCAAAGTAAATGTTTTAAAAACTGATCCAAATTCATAAACACCTTTTGTTGCTCTATTAATATATTTTACATCATTTATTTTTTCTCTTTTGTTAAGATCAAAGTCAGGAAGAGACACCATTGATAAAATGTTACCGTCATTAATATCCATTAAAATCGCAGCACTTCCAATATTTTGAAATATATCTTTGGATTTTGATAACTCTTCTTTAATTAAATATTGAAGATCTTTATCAAGGGTTAATTTTAAAGGTTCTTTTGCAGATGTTAACTCATAATCAAAAGTTTTTTCGATTCCTGATATACCATTATTATCATTATCGATTTGACCAATTACATGGCTAAACAAATTTCCATTTGGATAAACTCTTGCTATGCTATCCTCTTGAATAAATGATTTATCTCCTAAAAGAAGAACTTGATTAAGTTTTTCAGGACTTATTTTTTTTTTAACATAAAAAAATTTTTTTCCATACATTTCCTTATCAAAACTTTTATCAGGAAAAATCAACTTAAGAGAAATTAACAATTTTTCTTTGTTAATTACTAAATTAGGATTAATCCCTATATTAACTATAGGAACACTTTTAGCCAAAATATTTCCCTCATTATCTAAAATACTAGATCTGAAATTATCTTTTTTGGCAATTTTTTTAATTTCGGGGATTTTTTTTATACTCAAAAATATTACCTTCGATGAAAAAATAATTGCTAAAATGAAAAATACAAAAAAAATAAATGCTATTCTTTCAAAGGATATTTTAAGATATGATTTATTTTCTTTATATGAAAAGCTATCGTTAAATTTATCAGAATTTTGAGAGTTATTATCTAATTCACTCATCAATTTTAATCATTTTATTAATTTTGAATTTATCACCTAAAAATTCAATTTTACTCAAATTTTCTATTTTCTTTTGAACAAATTTATCCTCAAAATAAAATTGTTGATACTCCATTAGTTTTTTTGGTGAAGTTAAAATACTATAATCAAGTAAAGTAAGTTCATAACGATCTTCTAATATTCTAATATTTTCTTTTAATTCAAAAATTTCTTTATCAAGTTTTTTTGTTGAGTTTTTAGTTAAAGTTGTAGCAAATATTAAAAAAATTATAGGTACAAAGAAAAATAATTTTTTCATTTAATTATCTTAGATCCTCAACATTTATTAAATTTTTAAATTTTTCTCTAAATTCATTAAAATCACATTTATCATTTATTTTAATTCCATACCTTAATTTAGCTGATCTTGAAGGTGGGTTTTTCTTTATCTCACTTAAGCCAGGTAAAATAGGTTTTTTATTAATTAATTTAAAGCATCTTTCTGAAATCTCTGTTTCAGGTAAATATCTTGAAGAATTTCTTTGTTCAGAATAGTGTTTAAAAAAAAATTTGACAATCCTGTCCTCTATCGAGTGAAAACTAACTACAGCTATTATGCCACCTATGGGAATTAAATTAAATGAATTAATTAAGCCATTTATTAATTCACTAATTTCTTTATTCACTAAAATTCTTAAAGCCTGAAAAACTTTAGTGGAATTATGTATTTTTGTTTTTTGATATTTTTTAACATTATCTATAATTTGAACTAAGTCCTCCGTTTTTAAGATTTTATCTTTTCTTTTTTCTACAATGCTTTTTGCTATCTTTTTTGAATATTTTTCGTCACCAAATACCTTAAATACTTTAGCAAGTTTATTTTCACTCATATTGGATATAATTTCATTTGCTGAAAAATCATTTATACCCATTCTCATATTTAGCTTTCCTTTATCAGAAAATGATAATCCTTTTTGAGGATTTTTAATTTGGTTAAATGAATACCCTAAATCAAATATAATTCCTTTTATTTTATGATTTTTTAATTTGATTTGATCTAATTGAGAAAATTTAAGATTATAAAATTTAAATCTTTTTTCATATTTTTTTTTGAGTTTTAATGTGCTGCCTAAGACTTCTTTATCTCTATCTAATGCAATGATATTGTTTTGTTTATTTTCAAGAATTTTTTCTGAATATCCCCCTTGACCAAAAGTACAATCAATAAATGTGCCACCATAAAGAGGGGAAATAATGCTAATTAATTCATTTAGCAGAACTGGAAAGTGTTTGTTTTCCAGATTTATGGTGGCATTCATTTATTTTTTTGAAGACCATTAATTTTTTTGTCTTCTCAAAAATGCTGGAATTTCTAAATCGTCTTCTTCCTCTCTTGTTGTGCTTGTTTCTGTTGATAATGAAGTGTCTTCTTCAGTTTCACTAATTGATCCATCAGAATTAAATAGTTCAGGTGTTTCCTCATCAAAATCAAAATTCTCTAATCCATTTGATGGAGAAGAGTTGTTTTCATCTTTTTCAAAAGACTGCTCAGAAGCTGTAGATAATTCTTTCTCGACAGTATTTGTTTCCTCTTCAACATTTGTTGAATTTATTAATTCTTCTGAATGATTAATTTCAGATGTTGAGTGACTTTCG
Organism: uncultured Pelagibacteraceae bacterium; assembly: GCA_902518395.1. Taxonomy (GTDB): domain Bacteria; phylum Pseudomonadota; class Alphaproteobacteria; order Pelagibacterales; family Pelagibacteraceae; genus Pelagibacter. Next base: position 36,414 of record CABYFX010000007.1, read on the forward strand.
GTTTCTGCCTTAACTTCTTCCTCAATTTTAAGCGCATTCGCACCGTTAGTTATTATTGAACTGTTTTGGTTAGAGAATGTAAACGCTTGAGAAGACCCTGTATTTGAAAAATCAGAATATCCAGGATTTCTATTTTGTATTCTATGAACCATATTAATCACTGATTTTGGCTCTGGTTGTTGACCATCCAGAGAAGTGGCTACGATTGAAACTCTCATTAAACCATCAAGATTCTCATCTGTAATTGCTCCAATTATTAGTTCTGCCTCTGGATCTACTTCAGCTCTAACTTTATTAACAGCTTCATCTACTTCAAAAAGTTTAAGATCTTTTCCACCAGTGATGTTCACTAGCAAGCCTTTTGCACCTTTTAATGTGTAGTCATCTATAAGAGGATTGCTTATGGCCATTTCTGCAGCTTTAACTGCTCTACCTTCACCTTCAGCCTGACCGGTACCCATCATGGCCTTACCCATCGAACTCATAACTGTTTCAACATCAGCAAAATCTAAATTTATTAAACCAGGTCTTACCATGAGATCTGTAATGCTTTGAACACCATGCTTTAATACATCATTAGATAGCAAAAAAGATTCTTCAAATGTAGTTTGTTCACTTGCGATTTTAAATAAATTTTGGTTTGGAACCACTATAATGGTGTCTACATGTTTTCTTAATTCTTCAAGACCTTGATTTGCCTTTCTCATTCTTGAGGGACCTTCATATAGGAAAGGTAAAGTTACTACACCTATTGTGAGTATATTCAATTCTTTAGCAGCACGAGCAATAACATGAGCTGCACCAGTTCCAGTTCCACCACCCATACCTGCAGTAATGAAAACCATATTAGCCCCTTGGAGAACGTTAACAATTTCATTTAATGATTCATCTGCAGCAGCTTCACCTATATCTAATTTTGCTCCTGCACCTAATCCTTTTGTTAAATTCAATCCCATTTGAATTTTAGTTTGTGCATGGCTTAATCTTAAATCTTGAGCATCGGTATTTACAGCTATAAACTCTACTCCCTGTAAACCTGACTCTATCATCCCATTGATTGCATTGCCTCCTGCTCCTCCGATCCCAAGGACTAATATTCTTGGTTTCAACTCTTTTATATCTGGCGTCTTAAAATTAATTGTCATTTATCCCCCGTTTAGTTATTAAGTTTTTGCTCCCATTTAAGGTTAGCCCTATTAATGTTAGATTTTTTTCTAGAAGTGACCCTAAATTTTTCAAAGCTTGTTGGTTCCCATATTTGGAATGTTTTTCCCTGACCAACAAACAACATGCTATTTTTAATTTTTGCATGTCTTAATAATTTTTCTGTAATGAGAATTCTTCCCTCACTATCAAATTGTAAGTTAATACTTTCTGATAGTATTGAGGTTGCAAAATAATCTTTCTTATCCTCAAATGGATTTAAAGTATCTATTGCATTAGAAATTTTTTCAATTCTATCTTGAGGCCAAGCCTCAATTGATTGATTATTAAATGAAGGAAAACAGACGATTCCGTTGTATCCCATATTAGAGAGATAGCTTCTAAAACTAGCAGGCACGGACACCCTTCCTTTTTTGTCTAATTTGTTTTCGTAAGTAGATAAAAACATAATCCATAAATTCCATAATTGGGATAATATGGGATATTATGGGTTTTATATATAATCGTCAACACCTAATATTATAGTCGAGTATTCTTGATTTGTTCTAAAATTCTACAATTTATCAAAATAAGAATTATTATTAAATTTATTACGAGATAAAAATTATAAGGTTATGGTCTTGCCAGATAAAATATAAGCCGGGTTCTGTCGTTTAAACTTATCATTTCTCTAGGCCTTAAATCACTTTAAGGCTCAAGCAACTAACCCAGATGACTAGCCAAAGACTGCTTTTCGTTATTTCTAACAGTGTCATCTCTACTCAGTCTTGCTCCCAGTGGGGTTTTCCATGCGCTAGCTGTTACCAACTAGCCGGTGTGCTCTTACCACACCTTTTCACCCTTGCCTTGATAAGGCGGTTTATTTTCTGTGGCACTATCCCTAGGGTCGCCCCCGCCAGCCATTAACTGGCACTGTGTCTTTGTAGAGCCCGGACTTTCCTCTTTAATAAATTAAAGCGATAAGTCTTTTATCTGGCTGTTGGACAATATAAATTTTTCTATAAAATTCAATTCTTTATTATTTAAGATTATAAAGGGATTTTGCTATATAATAGCACTCTAAATCTAATTTTCCATTTACGAGCTCTGGCCTATATCTCATTTGAAAAATTTTTATGATTTTTTTTAATTGAATTTTATTTGAGTAATTAACATCGTAACCAATTTTTTTTAAAATATTTAAGAATTCAATAAAGTTTAATTTTATTATTTTTCTCCTTAAATGTTTGAGTTTTTTTGAATTTATTTTATGCCAAATTCCAATTTTATTTTTATATAAAATTTTCCATGGAAATTTTTCACCAGGATCAATTTTTCTTAATGGAGCGATATCAGAGTGACCTAGTATATTTTTCTTATTAATTTTATATTTTTTAATTAAAGATCTGGAAATTTTAATTAAACATTTAATTTGATTGCTGTTAAATTTTCTATAGCCATGTTTATGACCAGGGTTGGATATTTCAATTCCTATCGAATTTTTGTTTAATGACTCCCTTTTGCCCCATTTTGATTTGCCCGCATGCCAAGCAATATATAGATCAGGTAACATTTTAATAATTTTTCCGTAAGCAGTTATATAATAATGACAACTTACGTTAGAATTAAAGTTAGTTAACTTTTTAATTGCTAATTTGTCGTTTTTCATTCCAGTATAATGAAAAATCAAATATTTGATTTTATTTTTTGTTCTTTTTTTGGGGTCAAAATTTGGAGAATAATTTATAGTCATTTTTTCAACATTTTTCTGCATTATTTCAAACATTTAAATCTTTAAATTAATAGAAGATATAATATAAACGGCTCTAATGAAAAAGAATTTAACAATAATAATAATCACTATAATTTTTAAACTAATGACCTTAAGCGTATTTGCAGGATCAGACGGGACATTGGACATGAATAGTAAAGCTAAGGAGCAAAGCAGAGAAGTTAAAGATTGTTTTGAAACTGTTAACAGAGGTATATTCGCGTTTAATCAGGGATTAGATAAAATTTTTTTTAAACCATTTGCAAAAGGTTATAGGTACTTGCCTAAACCTATAAGATCTGGAACAAGCAATGCTTTAAACAACTTGTCTAATGTTGTAACCATTCCAAATAATATTTTACAAGGTCAGTTTAAAGAAGCTGGAATTAATTCTTTAAGATTTTCAATTAATACGACACTTGGAATTGCTGGAATTTTTGATGTGGCATCCTATTATGGGTTAAATAAACTTGATAAAGAGGACTATGGGCAAACTTTAGGAACTTGGGGTATGCAGGAAGGATGCTATTTTGTCTTACCAGTTTTAGGACCAACAACAGTAAGGGATACTATTGGATCGCTAGCAAATTTTACAGGAGGTGATGCCTGGTATAATGTGACAATCGCAAACGACACGAAAAATTTTGAAAATTCTGACTATTATTATTCCAGATTAACTGCTGGTGTTGATTTCAGAGCAAAGAACTTGGAGGCATTTAATAGTCTTGAGAATAATTCTATGGACTTGTATGCATCTGTAAGAAGTTTATATCTTCAAGATAGAAAAAGAAAAATTCTTAATTCAGATGAAACTACTGAGACCATGAATGATGATGATTGGGAAGAAATAGATACCCAATAATTATTAATGATCAAAACTAGAATAATTTCTATTTTTTTTTTAATTTCATTATTAAATAATGTTTCATTAGCTAAAGAGCCTAGTAAATTAATTAGTGAAATAGTCAATCAAGCTTCAGTAATTTTATCGAGCACTGATCCTGTCGAGGTTAAAATAATAAAATTAAATAATATTGCTGAAAAAAATGTAGATATAGAAGGTATTGGAATGTATACACTAGGTAAATATCGAAAAACCCTTAACGAGGATCAAAAAATTAAATATAAAAAATTATTTAAAAGCTATTTCTTAAAAAGTTTTTCAAGTAGATTAGTTGATTATTCCGATCCTAAAATTAATGTTGTCTCAGAAAAAAAAATTAACGATAAATATACGATTGTGAATACAATTTTAGAAGAAACATCTAAAAATCCAGAAATAAAAATTGATTGGAGAATTTATACAAAAAATCCAAAGAGACCTTTAATAAGAGATCTTATTGTCGAAGGTTTAAGTTTAGCGAGAACTCAAAAAGAAGAATTTAAATCGATAATTCAAAATAATGACGGAGATATCAATTATCTTTTTAAATCTCTTGAGGAATTTATAATTAAGTAAATGTTATTTCAGAAGAAAATTAAATAAGTTGAGTTAAAATTTATTATTTTTTTTATATAAAAAACAGAAATTCCCCAATTTTAAGCCAACAGAGAATAAATTAGGCACTCTTACTCTTAACCTAAATAAAGATAAAAATAATTGATTAACTAAATATCCAATATTAAAAAAATTCTTGGTTCTTTTAATAAATATTTTTTTAAAATCATATTTTAAGAAAAAATTATTAAGTGATATATGGTTAAAAAGATGGGGATGTTGTAATCTATATATGGGCCATCGATGTTTAAATATTTGAGGCATTAAAGATTTTTCATCATGCACAACACCAAATACAAAACCTGATGGACTCAATTTTTCATTCAGTTTTGTAAAATATTCGTTTAAATTTGGTATGTGATCAAATACATGAATGCCAATAATAATATCAAATTTTTGTGTCTTATTAATTTCATCAATACTACCAAAAATATTATTAGTTACTTCACCAAGATCTTTTCTCATGTTTCGGTTGGGCTCAATTGCATATAAATCAGAATTTTTGTATATTTTTTTTAATAGTTTTAAAAAATTTCCATTATCTGCACCTATCTCCAATATATTATATTTCCTCTCATAATCTGTGACGGAAAAATTTAATTGTTTTAAATAATATTTTTTTGTTTTTAAATCCAATTCTAAATCTCCATGAATTACATTATCCTTTTCATCTGAATAAAGCATTTGAAGTGATTCTTGATTTGGAAATTTTCTATTAAACAAAAAACCACAGTTACACCTATAGTAAGGAAAAAATACATTATCTTTGTAAAAACCTGCCCAATATTTTTTAATAATTTTTTCGTCAGATCCTGGGTCAATATCAGGATTTATCTCAGACATATCTAAAGCAGGATTTTTACAAATTGGACAATTTCTTTCATCAAAGCTAATCTTCATATTTTAGAAATTTAAAAGGTTTGCTTTCATAATATTTTGGATCATTTCTATATTTAAAGGCTATTTTTTCATTTACAATT
>CABYFX010000008.1 GCA_902518395.1 uncultured Pelagibacteraceae bacterium
TTTTTAGGCGTACCTCCTATTTATGCAGTTCCCAATGAGGCTAGTAATATTTTAGGAACATCTGTCTCTGGATCTACAACCCATTATCTTAAAGGAACACTTGATTATAAAATGGGCTTCATGATTGTAATTGGAGGAACTGTAGGAACAATAATTGGAATTATAACTTTTTCATATTTTAAGGATATTGGAAAAATCAATGTAGTTATCTCCTTAGCTTATATGTACATCCTTGCAATTTTAGGAACATTTATGCTTATTCAAGGTGTGTCAGAAATTGATAAAGCAAGAAAAAAAATAACTGAAAGAAAAAAGTTACATAAACATTATTGGATACATGGTCTTCCTCTAAGAATGCGTTTTAAAAAGTCACAACTTTATGAAAGTGCATTTACACCAATAATAATAGGTTTGATAGTTGGTTTCATTGCTGCAATTATGGGAATAGGTGGTGCTTTTATTTTAGTACCAGCAATGATTTATATTATTGGAATGCCAACAAAACTAATTCCAGGAACTTCACTTTTTGTAACAATATTTGTAAGTGCTATTGTAACAATTTTGCATGCTTTAAATTATGGAACTATAGATTTAATTTTAGTATCTGTTTTAATTTTAGGTTCAATAATAGGTGTGCAGTTTGGACAAAAAATTGGAGAAAAAATTGATAGCTCAGAATTTAAAACTATTTTAGCGATACTGCTATTACTAGTTGGTATAGCAATTGCTTATGATACTTTTATTAAAGATGAAAAAACAACAAATGTCATTGTTAATGCTACAGATAATCTAGGACCATTAAGTGAATTTATATTAAACTTTTCCAGAGATTTGCCAGTATTTTATGGACTAACATCTGTACTTCTTGCTGTTGTTCTGGGAGTTGGAGCTGCAATGATTAGAAGAGTTTATTCTAATTGGGATGATAAAAGACTAACAAAATTAAAAAAATAATTAAGCGCTTCTATATAATTTAGTCATAACAAACTCCTTGTGACCAAGAGATTCAGCACACGTTAATCTTCCATTAGCAACCCTTAAAGTTGATTTGATTAACTCATCCCCAGCTTGACTTAGATTCATTTCTCTAGATAAAATTTTAGAAACGTCCACATCAATATGTTCACTCATAGTTTTTGCAGTAAGAGGATTAGCAGTCAATTTAATCACAGGCTCTATAGGATTTCCTATAATATTCCCCTGCCCAGTTGGGAATAAGTGAATATTAAAACCACCCGCAGCTTGTAAAGTAACACATTCTGCAGCAGCTGAAGAAGTATCCATGAAGTATAATCCCGCACCTTTTGTAGGTTCCTCTGCCGGCTCTAAAACATCAATATATTGACATCCTCCAATTTTCTGGAAGTTACCAAATGCTTTTTCTTCGATTGTAGTTAATCCACCGGCAATATTTCCTGCAGTTGGTTGACTTTCTGATAAATCATCAGTTGCTTCTTTAAGAATAAAATCATTGTAATCATTCCATGTTTTTTTAAATTTAGCTTGAGCTTCATGTGTTTTGCCCCTTTTTTTCACAAACTGTTTCAGCGCCTGTAAGTTCAGAGGTTTCACCGAAACATAAATGGACACCAAGCGGTTCTAATTTATCCATAAGATTCCCTACAGTTGGATTAGATGCTAATCCTGATGTTGTATCAGACTCTCCACATTTTACTGAAATCCATAAATCACTCATTGGACACTCTTCCCTTTGTTTTTCTGATGCCCACATCGAAAACTCTTGTGCTTTTTTTGAAACTTTTGCAATAGTATCTATGTCTCCGACACCTTCGATACTAAAACCCTCAACTGGTTTACCAGTGGTAGCAATCGCGTCTACAATTCTCTTTGTCCACTTAGGCTCAATACCAACAACAATAACTGCTGCAACGTTTGGATTTTTTCCTGTACCTATCATTGTTCTAAAATGAAGTTCTAGGTCTGCACCAAACTGAAGTCGCCCATAAGAATGAGGTAGTGCTATAGTACCTTTAATATTATTTGCCACTGCTTCTGCACACGCATTTGAAATATCATCTACTGGAAGAATAATAACATGATTACGTGTTCCAGCACGTCCATTTTCTCTTTTATATCCTAAAAAACTTTTTGTTATTTCCATTAATTACCACTTTTTTGTTTTAACGTTATGAACATGTACATGTTCACCTTTTTTAATATTTTTTACTACTTTCCCAATATCATGACCATATTTTAAAATAGTGTCACCCTCATTTAGATCTGTCATTGCAATCTTATGACCTAATGGTATTTCATCTTTTGATTGTATTGAAACAGACTTATCATTTTCCATTATCCAACAATTACAATCCTGATCTGGGGTTATTTTTTCTATAACAACTACGCCAACGTTGTCTTTTTCATCATGTATTATTATATCAGTATTTGACATTGTGACGATTTCTTTATTTGAAATTCGCTAAATCTTATATATTAATCGGGCACTTTGACAATTAAAAAAAAAGAATTAGAAAGGCTGAGCTATGACTAAAATGACAACTGAAGAAGCATTTATAAAAGTTCTTCAAATGCACGGAATTGAACATTCGTTTGGAATAATAGGATCAGCTTTTATGGCAATATCTGATTTATTTCCTAAAGCAGGAATTACATTTTGGGATGTTGCCCATGAGACTAATGGTGGATTAATTGCAGATGGATACACAAGAGCTACCGGTAAAATGTCGATGGTGATTGCTCAAAATGGGCCAGGAATTACTGGATTAGTTACACCTATAAAAACAGCTTACTGGAATCATACACCTTTATTATTAGTTACTCCTCAAGCAGCAAATAAAACTATGGGGCAAGGTGGTTTTCAAGAAGTTGAGCAAATGAATTTATTTAAAGATATGGTTTGTTATCAAGAGGAAGTTAGAGACCCATCAAGAATGGCTGAAGTATTAAATAGAGTTATAGAAAAAGCTTTTAGAGGATCGGCACCAGCACAAATAAATGTGCCAAGAGATTATTGGACACAAGTAATTGATATTGAATTACCACCAATCGTAAGATTTGAGAGACAAGGTGGAGGAAAAGAAGCAATAGAGAGAGCTGCAAAACTTTTATCAGATGCAAAATTCCCAGTAATATTATCTGGCGCAGGTGTGGTAATCGGCGATGCAATAGAAGATTGTAAAAAAATTGCAGAAAAATTAGATGCTCCAGTGTGTAATGGTTATCAACACAACGACAGTTTCCCAGGAAGTCATCCTTTAGCAGTTGGTCCATTAGGATATAATGGATCTAAGGCTGGAATGGAATTAATTTCAAAAGCAGATGTAGTTTTGGCATTAGGGACAAGACTTAATCCATTTTCAACATTACCTGGATATGGAATTGATTATTGGCCAAAAGATGCAACCATAATTCAGGTTGATATGAACCCAGATAGAATTGGTCTTACAAAAAAAGTGACAGTTGGTATTTGTGGTGACGCAAAAATGGTTTCTCAGCAAATTTTAGAAAAACTTTCATCAACAGCTGGAGACAATGGAAGAGAAGAAAGAAAAAATTTAATTCATAAAACAAAGTCAGCTTGGTTACAAACACTTACAAGTTTAGATCACGAAGATGATGACCCAGGTACTGTTTGGAATAAAGAGGCAAGAGAAAGAGATTCAGATAGAATGTCACCTAGACAGGCTTGGAGAGCAATACAAGCCGGGATGCCTGAAGATGCAATTATTTCAAGTGATATAGGAAACAACTGTGCAATTGGAAATGCATACCCAACTTTTGAAAAGCCTAGAAAATATCTTGCACCAGGATTATTTGGACCATGCGGTTATGGTTTTCCATCTATTCTTGGGGCAAAAATAGGTTGTCCTGATACACCAGTGATTGGATTTGCTGGAGACGGTGCGTTTGGAATAAGTATGAACGAAATGAGCTCATGTGCTAGAGAAGAATGGCCTGCGATAACTATGGTTATATTTAGAAATTATCAATGGGGTGCAGAGAAGAGAAATTCCATTTTATGGTTTGATGACAATTTTATAGGAACGGAATTAGATCCAGAATTAAGCTATGCTAAAGTTGCGAACGCATGTGGACTAAAAGGAGTTGCTGTTAAAACCATGGAAGAAACAACGGCAGCTATAAAACAATCTTGCGAAGATCAAAAAAAAGGTATTACAACATTTATAGAAGTTATTTTAAATCAAGAACTAGGTGAACCATTTAGAAGAGATGCAATGAAAAAACCAGTTGAAGTAGCAGGAATAAAGAAAGCTGATATGAAGCCTCAAAAAGGTTTAATTTAAGTAAAAATAAATTTAACTTCTTAATTTAACTAAATTCTATATATTAATCTCATGAACCAAGATGATGTTAAAATTGGATCTAATAGAAGTTTTGGAATTGTATTTTTCATAGTCTTTTTAATAATTTCACTTTATCCATTATTACATGGTGAAAATATAAGAGTTTGGTCGTTAATTATTTCAATTATTTTTTTGGTATTAGGATTATTAAATTCAAAATTATTAAATCCATTAAATAAGATTTGGTTTAAATTTGGTTTACTATTAGGAAAAATCATTTCACCAATAGTAATGGGAATTATTTTTTTCTTAGTGGTAACACCTATTGCTTTATTTATGAGATTATTAAAAAAAGACTTACTAAATTTAAAGTTTAATAAAAAAAATACGTATTGGATTGAAAAATCAGGCCCAAAAAGTAAAATGAAAAATCAATTTTAATTTATGAGTTTTATAAAAGAATTTTGGGAATTTTTAAAAGTAAGAAAAAAATATTGGTTACTTCCGATAATTTTAGTTTTAGTTTTATTTGGAGGTTTAATTGTATTAAGCCAAGGCTCAGCGGTTGCACCATTCATATATACAATTTTTTAAGTGAACTCAATTTTAGGAATTTCAGCTTTTTATCATGATAGTGCAGCATGTTTGCTTATAGACGGTAAAATCGTTGCAGCTGCACAAGAGGAAAGGTTTACAAGAATTAAACACGACTCAAATTATCCAGAAAATGCAGTAAATTTTGTTTTAAACTACGCTAAGTTAAAATTAAATGAAGTTGATCAAATAATTTTCTTTGAAAAACCTTTTTTAAAATTTGAAAGATTATTAGAGACTTATGTGGCTTTTGCACCAAAAGGTTTTCTATCTTTTTCTAAAGCAATGCCTGTTTGGATAAAGGATAAGCTGTTTCAAAAAAATTTACTTCAAAATAAACTAAAAAAACATGATGAAAATTATGACAAAACGAAAGAAAATATTTATTTTTCAGATCATCATTTAAGTCACGCTGCTAGTGCCTTTTATCCATCACCATTTAAAGAGGCTGTAATAATCACTGCTGACGGCGTTGGAGAATGGGCAACTACTACAGTTGCAGTTGGTAGTGAGAATAATCTAGAAATAAAAAAAGAGATTCATTTTCCACATTCTCTTGGGCTACTTTATTCAGCTTTTACTTATTTTATAGGTTTTAAAGTTAATAGTGGAGAATACAAGTTAATGGGTTTAGCGCCATATGGAAAACCAATTTATATAAACAAAATTTTAAAAATGATTGATGTTAAAGATGATGGAACATTTAGACTTGATCAGAGTTTTTTTAATTATGCCACTGGCTTAACCATGACAAATAATAAATTTCATAAACTGTTTGGTCAAAATCCAAGAGAACCTAAATCTGAAAAACTAACTCAGTTTCACATGGATATTGCTGCTTCAATACAAAAAGTTACTGAAGATATAATGATTAAACTAGTAAAATCAGTTCAAAAAGAATTTAGTTTAAAAAATCTATGTCTTGCTGGCGGTGTAGCTTTAAATTGTGTCGCTAATGGCAAAATTTTAAAAGAAAAAATATTTGAAAATATTTGGGTACAACCTGCAGCAGGTGATGCTGGAGGAGCTCTAGGAGCCGCTCTAGCCTTATGGCATATAGATCAAAATAACCCAAGAGTTATTAATGAAAATGATGATATGTCTGGATCTTATTTAGGACCAGAATATTCTGAAGATGTAATTAAAAAAGAGCTATCTCGTTTAGGTGCCAAATTTGAAATATTAAACGAAGACGAAATAATTGAAAAAACATCCAAAGATTTATCTGACGGTCATGCAGTTGGATGGTTTCAGGGTCGAATGGAATTTGGACCTCGTGCTTTAGGTGGTAGATCAATACTAGGCGATCCTAGGTCTCCAAATATGCAAAAAAATCTTAATTTAAAAGTAAAATACAGGGAAAGCTTTAGACCTTTTGCACCATCAATTCTTGCTGATGATTTGAATAAATGGTTTGAAATAGATTCTGCTTCTCCCTACATGCTAATGGTTGCAAATGTAAAAAAAGAAAAATGCATTACCATGTCAGAAAATGATGAAAAATTATTTGGTATTGATAAATTAAATGTAAAAAGATCGTCTGTGCCAGCCATTACTCATGTAGATTATTCAGCAAGAATACAAACTGTTCATGAAAATTCAAATCCAAAATATTATAAACTAATTTCAAAATTTAAACAAATCACAGGATGCCCAATTTTAGTAAACACATCATTCAATGTTAGGGGAGAACCAATAGTAAATACTCCAGAAGACGCATTTAATTGTTTTATGGGAACAAATTTAGATAGACTTATTATTGGTAATTGCTATTTAGATAAAAAGAAGCAAAATCAAGACTTAAAAAAAGATTATACCGATAAGTTTGAGCTAGATTAAAATTTCAAAGATTTTACAACTTTGTCTTTCACAATTGTTGTACCATTTAAATTCCAATGAATATCTCCATATATAAAGTTATTAAAAATGAAATCTCTTTTATCTTCTTTTTTAAATTCATCATAAATACTTAAAAAATTAATACTGTTTTTTTTTGAAAAATTTTTCCAATAAATTTCATGATACTCATCACCATAAAATATTTGAGTTGGCCAAGGATAAACAATTAAGGTTGAATTTATATCGTTTTCTTTAAGTAATTTAAAAAGCTTAATTAAATATTTTTCTGATTGTAAAAGTCCAAATTTTATCTCGTTGTATCTATCTTCATTAAATGTCCAAAATCCTCTATCTATATGTGTCATTCTATAAAACATAACGTCATCTCTTTTAGTTTCAAAAAAACCTTTTTTAAGTTCTTTTGATGCTTTAGATTTTAATTTTATATAGTTTTTAATTAGTTCAGTTCGATCAGATAAAATATTTAAAAATCTAAAAGTTGTAGAATTATCTCTTAGTAATCTTCCTGTTGAATAAAAAACTGTTTTATAGATTGGCCTTTCTTTTGTTTCTTCATATGTCAAAATATTTCCTTGTTCATTAAATTTAATAAACATTTCATCATATATGTCAGAAAGATCTAAGAAAACTAAGGCTTGATCAAATTTGTAACCTTCATCAATATAATATTTAATTTTTTTGTAATAAATACTTGGAGAGTAAGACCCTACAGCTGAATTTAAAATTTCAAATTCACTTCCTAAATAACTTTCTAATTGCCCCGCTAGAGTATCCTTGTAATTAAGACCAGATCCTTCAATAAAGGAGTCCCCAATTAACAAAATTCTTTTATTATCAGGGTTAATTTTGCTAATTTTTCTTATTTCCTTATCCCTAAACCCTATTGAATTCGTAATTAATCTTTGCTTTATTTTTTCACCCCATATTTCAATTTGATCGATATTTGGAAGTATGTCATGATGATAAATTGATGATGATACCCTCCACCATTTTTTTTCCCAGGCGCTATTTTTCCAATATTTTGTATTTTTGAAAAATAGGTTGCTGATTATTATGTCTATGAATAATGCGGAAACAAAAAATAGAATATATTTTTTCATATAATAAAATATTTTTATTAACTTTTTATTACTATATAATTTAAATATAGTATTAAAATTATTATAATTATGGATGTTAAATTAGAAAAGTGGTTTAGGCCAAATATTGATAAAGAGATCTTAAAAGAGCTTACAAAGAAATCCGATCTTAAGGGGCTAATTCATGTAAGCATATACTATGGATTTTTAGTTTCAGCAGGACTTTTGGCATATAACACATGGGGAACATGGTGGTCAGTATTTTGGTTTTATGTCTATGGAAACATATACTGTTTTTGTAATCCAATTTGGCATGAGACTGGACATAAAACAGCTTTCAAATCCAAATTTTTAAATGAATTTTTTTACTATATATCATGTTTCATGGCTTATTTTGAGCCAACAAGATGGAGATTTACTCATTTTATTCATCATGGAAACACTTATTCTACAAAAGATCCTTATGATCATGAAATAGAATATGACAATAATTTAAAAGATACTCCAAAAAAATTAATAATGAATTTAATTCCTTTTGGTGAGTTATTTTTTTTTAAAAAAAGTATTGCTAATGAAGTTATAAAGCATGCTTTTGGAGTAAAAACTAAAGTGATGACGGATAGTATTCCTGAAAATGCAAGACCAAGAGCTATTTTGATTTCAAGAATTTATGTTTGTATTTGGTTATCTATAATTATCTGGTCTTTATTGATATCTTCGTGGCTGCCGGTATTGTATCTTTTGTTACCCCATTATTACGGAAAAGGATTACATAAATTTGTTGCCTTTACTCAACATGCTGGATTAGCAAGAGATGTAAAAGACCATAGATTATCAGCAAGGGATATGAAATTAAACCCAATACTCAGTTTTTTATATTGGAAGATGGAGTACCACTGTGTGCATCATATGTTTCCAACTGTTCCGGCCTATAACTTAAAAAAATTACACAATCATTTAAAAGATCAATTACCTGAAATTAAAAATGGATTATTTGAAACTTATAAAGAAATAATTCCAGCTCTTAAAAAGCAAAGAGATGAACCGCAATACCACTTAGATATTTCTTTACCAGAAAATCAAGCTTCTTAATGTATAAAAATTATAAATTGTTGTTATTCTTAGGGGCGGCAATTATTTTTCTTTATTTAAGTGTAGGAAAATATGAGGAATTTAGTCTTCAAAAATCTATATCTGCATGCACAATTGCAAAGAGTAAACTACAAAAAGAATTAAAACCTGAGGAAGCTAGGTTAATTTGTGAAAAAGAGATAAAAAATCAAAACTAAATATTTTAAAGAAGACTTGGCAACCAGGTAGAAAATGTTGGAAATAAAATCATTAATATTCCATAAATTATTCCCACTATTGTAAACAATGGAACTTCTTTAAACGCATTAGCCGGGTTTTCTTTTATTACACCAGCAGCAGTATATATGCCTACGCAAACAGGTGGGGTAATCATTCCTATTCCAGCAAAAGCAACAAACACTACATATAAATGAAGTAAGCTTTGATCAAAAGATAATGTTAGAGCTGCAAATATTGGAACAGTTAGGTAAAATACTGGAACTATTTCTATAAATGTTCCTAAAATTAAGCATATTGTTCCTAACATTATCCAGAATAAATTTACACTTACTCCCATATCTGTAAAATATGTAATAATCTTTTGAGGGGCTTGAGTATAAGTAAGTACTACACTTAAAAAAGTTGCTGTCGCAATAATTGAAAATATAACAGCAGTAATGATAGCTGTATCTTTTAAACAACTTAAAAGAGATGAAAAAGTTAATTCTCTATAAATTAAAAATCCTATCGCTACTGCATAAACGCCAGCAATTGCTGCAGACTCTGATGGTGTCAAAAAACCTGCATATATTCCACCCAATATAATAATTGGAGTTATTAAAGCTGGTAGTGCCGCAACAAAAGAACTTAATCTTTCTTTAAGAGTTGCTTTTCTGTCAGCTCTTATGTGTCTACATTTAAATAAAACTAATAGAACCATTAAAATTAAAAGTATAATTCCTGGTATTACACCAGCTGCAAATGTTTTAGAGACAGGGACATATGTAAGTGCGCTAAATAAAATAGCAGCATTTGATGGAGGAATTAAAGCTTCAAGTAAAGCAGCTGATGCAGCTAGCACCACAACAAATGGAGTAGGGTAGCCCTGCTCAATCATTTTGGGCATCATGATTGTTCCTACAGCTGTAATTGCGGCTAATATAGATCCACAGAATGCTGCAAAGAATCCCATCGCAATAACCATTGCCACACCTAATCCTCCTGGCCAATGTCCAACTAAAGTTGTTGCAAATTTTACAAGTCTAAGTGCCGCTCCACCTTTAAGCATCGCCATTCCACTAAAAATAAATAATGGCACAGCTATAAGGACATGTTTTGTTAGAGCACCAAAAGATACTTGAATTAAAACAGACCAAGGGAGATTTAATCCACCAATAGCAGCTATAGAACTACCCAAACCAAATACTAAAAAAATTGGAACAGAAATAATTAAAGCTACCAATGATAATATAGATGCTAATGCAAACATTTAATTTCTGGTTAAATTTATAATGTTATCGAATAATAATTCTAATGAAGTAAGAGCTAATATTAAAAAACCAACAGGAAATGCTAAAAACATCCACCAAATAGGAATACTAATTTCAATTTCCATGACTTGACCTAAGTTAAAATACATTATCGTTGCATCAAGACCAGCCTTAAAAAAAACACATGCTGAAAAGAGAGCAACTATATTTACAATTAAAAACAAAATTTCTTTATTTTTTTTTGAAAGCATAGGAGTTAAAAAATCAACTTTAATATGTTGTCCTTTTTTTAATAGGGGTCCTAATAAAGGAAATACTAACCAACTAACTAAAACAGGTGGTAGTTCTATAAACCAAGCAAATCCAGTTCCAGTTATAAATCTTGTAGCTGCACTTAAAAATAGTGCAGCAACCATAATAAAAATGATTAACATTGCGAGAGCTAATGAAGCCGAAGCTAAATAATTATTAACTGCTCGCAACGCTTTCATTTTATTAGATTAAGCAATTAACTTATTCTAATTACTTTTTGCGTACTCTTGTGCTGCTTTTAAAGCATCAGAGTCAATCATTTTAGCCATTGCAGGCATAACTTTATCTTTCATAAGCTTATCAAATTTTGCTTTCTCAGCTCCTGAAAGAGTAGTTACAACACCACCTCTGTCTTGGAATTCTTTAAGAACAGTTTCACCATGATCCATAATTCTGTCTGTTGAAAGTGTTCCAACTTCTTTACCAACATCCATAATTATTTTTTGTAAGTCTGCTGGTAAACTATTAAACCAAGAAGAGTTAGCCATTATATATGCATCAGCATAATATTGGTATGGCTTTTGAGCATATTTTAAAAATTCCCACCAGCTATAAGCTTTTATACTTCCTGGAGGGCTATTTATTGTATCAATCATTCCAGACTGTAAAGCATTGTATACTTCACCCGTTTTTAAAGATACACGATTTGCTTCTAGAGCATCCCACATAGGCTCTTCACTTTTAAGCAATCTTCTAGCTTTTAAACCTTTCATGGCATCTATACCAGTTAACTCTCTAGCACTTGAAATTGACATCACTGGTCCAACTGGATTGTACATCACTAAAGTTGAATTAGTTTTTTTAGTTAATTCTCCCCAAATTTCTTTTCCTTTAGCAGAGTTTTGAAAAAAACCTCTTTGTTGTTCCCAAGAATTAAATAGGCCTGGGAAAGATGCAACATTAAAGTTTTTATTTATTGGTGGAAAACTTACAACACCAACAATTCCACCTAACTCAACTGCACCTGAAGTTACAGCGCCCATGACTTCTCTAATTCCAAAAAGTTGCTTAGATGGATAAACTTCAATTTTTAATTTTCCATTTGCTCTTTTATTAACTTCATCAGCAAAAATTTGAGCGTGTTTTGCACTATGGTGTTTAGGACTCCAATGAACTGAAAGTCTACCTACTATTTCTGCAAATGCTGCTGTTGAAGATACTAAAAATGAAATAACTAGCACAAAGCTCATAAAAGCTTTGTTAATCGATTTAAATTTAATCATTTTTTTTCCTCTCTCTATATTTTTAATATTAGCAGTTTATTATTTGACAAAGATAAGACAATCTAAAATTATTCTATTATCAATTGAATAAGTAATATTATTGGATTAAATTAGAATGATAAAAAAATCTATGAATCCAACAGATATATTATTAAGTATTGCAATAGTGGGAATTTACACTCTCATTTATGTATATTTAAAATCAAAATATGATGATAACAAAATAATTATCAAATTGTTTGTTGTAGGCTTTGTTTATGCAACAATAATTACTGGTATACTTTATTACTTAATAAAGTTTATAGCCTCATAAATTTAAGTGACACATAAATTAGAATTAATATATTTTAAAATGAGAGCTTTGGCGGAAGCTCCTCGTTTATTATTTCATTACACAAATATTGAATATGAGGATTTAATGTCATGGGATTACTATGATAAAGAGTGGTCAGAGGTAAAACCAAATATTCCTTTTAAACAACTTCCAATGTTGGTAGTTGATAAAAAGCATTATATTTGTCAAAGCATGGCGATTATGACATTTGTAGAAAATTTGGCAGATATTAACATTACTGACCCAATATTAAATGCAAAAGCAAACGCAATCATGCAAAGTGCACAAGAACTTTTTATGCCACTTAATCCAATAGTTAACTTTGCAAAAGGTGAGAAGTTTAAAAAAAAAAAAGAAGATTTGATGCCATTTTTAATGTCAAGATTTGAAGATCTTGAAAAAGTTATTAAAGAAAATGATAAAAAATTTTTTGTTTTAGATGAGCCTAGAGCATGTGATTTTGTAACATTTCATCATTTAGATTTATCTAAAATGCTTGATCCTTCAATAATAAAAAAATTTCCTAGATTAGAAAAATTTTTAGAAGACATGATGTCTATTGAGAGTATAAAATCTTACCTAGAAAATCGTCCTAAATTAATCGATGTAAGTGTCGAACCAAAATTAGTTATTGATGGAATTCCACACCCAACAGGAGTTAAAAAAACTTAATCTTTTAATAGTTGATTGCGTTATATAAAATTTCTATTATAACTTTCATGAATTTATGGCGGGGTAGCTCAGTTGGTTAGAGCGCGGGACTCATAAGCCCGAGGTCAGTGGTTCGATCCCACTTCCCGCTACCAAACTAATGACCTGGAAAATCCATTAAATTTTCAACCTTGTAACCATTTTTTAAAAGGTTTTCACAGCCACCTAAGTCAAAAAGATTAATTACAAATATAAATGCTGCAACTTTTCCTTTAGAAATTTCTATAAGTTTTGCAGCAGCTTCTGCAGTACCTCCTGTTGCTATCAAATCATCAATTATTAATACCGAGTCATTTTCAGAAATAGAATCTTTGTGTACTTCTATTGTTGCAGTTCCATATTCTAATTGGAAATCTACTGAGTGAACATCACCAGGAAGTTTGTTCTTTTTTCTTAACATTATAAAAGGTTTTTTTAAGATGTAAGAAACAGCAGATGCAAAAACAAAACCACGTGATTCAATTGCTGCTATTTTATCCACTTTAAATTTTTTTGATTTTTTAACTATCTGATTAATTGTTTCCTCAAATGCTAATTCATCTTTTATCAAGGTAGTGATATCTCTAAATAAAATACCTTTTTTAGGATAATCTTTAATTGAACGAATATAATCTTTCAAATCCATAATAGTTATTTATAAATACAATATAATTACTTTTTATATGGCAAATAATAAATTAGCAATAATAGGTGGAAGCGGTCTTTACGATGTTGAGGAGTTTAAAGATAGAGAATTAATAGATTTAGATACTCCTTGGGGGAAACCTTCAGATCAGATATTAAAAACTAATTATAATAGTAAGGAGGTTTATTTTCTACCAAGACATGGAAAAGGCCATTTTATATCACCGTCAAATATTAATTTTAGGGCAAACATTGATGCATTAAAACAACTAGGTGTAACAGATATTGTATCTATATCTGCAGTTGGCTCTTTAAAAGAAGATTTGCCTCCTGGTAAGTTTGTTATTATCGATCAATTTATAGATAGAACATTTGCAAGATATAAAACTTTTTTTGATGATGAAATTGTTGCACACGTTTCTATGGCCCATCCAACATCAAGTGGATTAATGGATGCGTGTGAAGATGCTATTAAGAAAGAAGAAATAGATTATCAAAAGGGTGGCACGTATGTTGTGATGGAGGGTCCACAATTTTCAACTTTGTCTGAGTCAAATCTATATAGAACCTGGAACGCAGATGTGATTGGAATGACTAATATGCCAGAAGCAAAGTTGGCAAGAGAAGCTGAAATTAGATATGCATCTGTATCAATGGTTACTGATTATGATTGTTGGCATCCAGATCACGAAAATGTTGATGTTCAAAAAGTTATTAAGGTATTATTAGACAATGCATCAAAAGCAAAAAATATGATCAAAAATCTAATACATGTCTTTGAGAATTATATTGATCCAAATGATCCAACAAATAATTGTCTGGATGTAGCTATTATAACTACACCAGAAAAGAGAACTCAAAAAACAAAAGATAAATTGAAAACAATAGCTGGCAGAGTATTGAATAAATGAGAATAGCAGGTAAAGAATATAGAACTATCTGGTACGATGATGGTGTAGTTAAAATAATTGATCAAACAAAACTTCCACATAATTTTATTATTAAGGATCTTGAAACAGTAGATCATTGCGTCAATGCAATTAAATCAATGGAAGTTAGGGGTGCACCATTAATAGGTGCTACAGCTGCTTTCGGTATAGCTTTGGCGATCAAGAAAAATAATGACTTAAAATTTATAAAAAAAAGCTCAGAAAAATTAGTTAATGCAAGACCTACCGCAATTAACTTGCAATGGGCAGTCCATAGGATGAATAATAAATTATCATTTATAAAATCTGAAAATTTATTTGATGTTGCAATTAATGAAGCAAAAGAAATATGTAATGAAGATATAAATTTTTGTGAAAATATAGGTTTAGAGGGGCTTAAAATTATTGAGAAAATCTATCATCAAAAGAAAAAAACAGTCAATATACTTACTCATTGTAATGCAGGATGGTTAGCAACAATTAACTGGGGCACCGCAACATCTCCAATCTATCATGCACATAAAAATGGTATTCCAGTGCATATATGGGTTGATGAAACAAGACCAAGAAACCAAGGTGCAAATCTAACTTCATTTGAATTAAATGAAGAGGGTATCCCAAATACAATTATTACAGATAATACTGGCGGTATTTTAATGCAAAGAGGAGAAGTTGATATGTGCATTGTTGGAACTGACAGGACTTTATCAACAGGAGATGTTTGTAATAAAATCGGCACATATTTAAAAGCATTAGCAGCGCATGATAATAATGTACCCTTCTATGTAGCTTTACCAAGTTCTACAATTGATTGGGAAACTAAAGATTATAAAAAAATACCTATAGAAGAAAGAAATTCTGATGAATTATCACATATAGAGGGAAAAGATGATAAAAATAAAATTAAGAAAGTTTTAATTTATCCTGAAAAAAGTAAGTCAATGAATTTAGCATTTGATATAACTCCAGCAAAATATGTAACAGGTTTAATTACTGAAAAAGGTGTATGTGAAGCATCTACTAATGGTTTAAAGCAAATGTTTAATAGATAATGAATAAAGTAAAAAATATATTATTTATAATGGCAGACCAATTAAGATTTGATTATCTTTCTTGTTATGGTCACCCGCACTTAAAAACTCCTAATTTAGATGGTTTAGCAAAAAAAGGAGTATTATTCGATTCAGCTTACGTTCAGGCACCTGTTTGTGGTCCCTCAAGGGCATCATATTATACCGGAAGAACAGTGTTTAGCCATGGATCAACATGGAATCAAATACCTTTACCTATTGGGGAATTAACAATTGGAGATTATTTAAGACAATCTGGGATAAGAACGGGTGTGGTTGGCAAAACTCATATGAGACCAGATTTAGATGGAATGAGCCGTCTCGGAATTTCAAAAGATACAGAAATAGGTTTAACAATTAGCGAGCCAGGTTTTGAACCTTATGAAAGAGATGATGGACTTCACCCAAATAACCATATTAAAAATTCAAATAAAAAACTATCTTACAATGAATGGTTAAATAAACTCGGATATGATGGTCAAAACCCTTGGGATAGTTGGGCAAATTCTTCAGAGGATGAAAATGGAAATATTTTGAGTGGATGGAGGTTAAGAAATTCAAATAAACCAGCTAGAGTTAAAGAAGAACATTCTGAAACTGCATTTATGACAAACAGGTCAATGGAATTTATTCAAGAAAGTGGAGAAAAGCCATGGTTTTTACATTTGTCATATATTAAACCTCATTGGCCTTACATTGCTCCTGCACCTTATCATAATATGTACTCTTCAAATCAATTTTACCCAGTTCATCGAAGTAATACTGAAAAAGAAATAGATCATCCAGTCTACAAAGCTTTTATGGAAAATAATATTTCAAAAACTTTTTCAAGAGAAGAAGTAAGAAACACTGTTCTTTCAGGATACATGGGATTGATAAAACAAATAGATGATAATCTTGGAAGACTATTTAACTTTCTTGAAGAAAAAAATTATATGAAGAATACAATGATAGTTTTTACATCAGATCATGGTGATTATCAGGGAGATCATTGGCTAGGAGAAAAAGAGCTTTTTCACGAACAAATTGTTAAAGTTCCAATGATAATTTATGATCCAAATAATTTATCAGATAATAATAGGGGAATTAGAGAAAAAAGGTTTGTAGAGGCCATAGATTTACTGCCAACTTTTTTGGACTCTGTAGATAGCAATGTAAGCAAACATCGCCTTGAAGGACAATCCTTACTACCAATTATTAGAGGACAAGAAGTTTCCAACTGGAAAGAAAGCGTATTTAGCGAAATAGATTACTCTTTTAATGAAGCAAGAAAAATTCTCAATATTGGAGCATCAGATGCAAGAGCATATATGATTAGAAACAATAGATGGAAGTATATTTATTATAAAGGTTTCCCACCTCAATTATTTGATTTAAAAAATGATCCAGATGAATTCAATGATCTAGGGCAATCATCAGAATTCAAAAAAATTATTGATGAAATGAAGGATATATTGCTTCAAAGAATTACAAGTAGAAAAAACAGAGTTGCAGCAACAGATGAATTTGTTTTAAAAGAAAGAGATTATACAAAAGATGATGGAATTATGATAGGAGTCTGGTAATGAATCCTTTAATATTGTCTCTAATTTGCTTAGTTTCAGTGGGAATATCTGCAAATTTAATAAAATTAATTCGTGGAAATAGAATTTTATTAATTATTTCTTTATTACCTTGTATTTATATATTTATCTTTGGTTTGTATGCAACTTTAGGTCCAATGGATTTATATAAAGATGGTACTGATAATTTTTATGCTCAGAATCCAAGTAAAGAATTACCAATAGTTTTTGTATTATTAAAATTCTATCAATATATTTTAATGATTGTAGGTGCAGTTTTTGGTTTTATTTATTTTAATTATATAAAAAAAATAAAAGATACTAGTGAGCCATCAGACTAGGCAAATATAAACAAATTGCAGGAAAAGCAATAATTAAAGCAAGTCTAATTACATCTGTCAGCAAGAAAGGAAGAGTTCCAAACCATATGGTTTGAAGAGGAGTATTTTGCATAACGCCTTTAATAACAAATAAATTCATACCAACAGGAGGTGAAATTAATCCAAATTCGACTACTATTACCGCAAATATTCCAAACCATACTGGATCAATCCCAGCATCAACAATTACAGGATAAAATACTGGAATAGTTAAAAATAACATTGCTAATGAGTCCATCACAGTTCCAAGTACTAAATATATTGCACAAATTACTAAAATTATTCCTAACGGAGTAAGTTCTAAATAATTTATAAAATCAACTACAGCAAAAGGTAGTTGTGTAACAGTTATAAGGTAATTAAATATACTTGCTCCAATTACAATTAAATATAATGAACCAACAGTTTTAATCGTTGTCCATACTGCATCTTTCAATAAACTTAATTTTAATTGTCCTCTAAAAAAAATAAAAACTAAAACTAAAATTACTCCTACTGCCGCACTCTCAGTTGCGGTGAAGAAACCTAAATAAAGTCCACCCATCATAATTGCAAATATTAAAAAAATTGGAAAAACTTTTGAGATAGCTGAAATTCTCTCCTTAAAGGGCATCTTTGTTCCATAACCACCTTGAGATGGATAAATTAAAAGATAAATTCTAATTGCAATCATATAGAGCACTACAGCTATTATTCCTGGTACTAGTGCTGCAAAAAAAAGTTCTTGAACTGATTGTTCAGTTAAATATGCATATATTACTAAAATAACACTTGGTGGAATTATTATTCCAAGCGTTCCCCCAGAAGCAATTGAGCCACTTATTAAGGCATCGCTATAACCGTGTCTTCTCATTTCAGGACCTGCCATTTGAGACATCGTTGCAGCTGTTGCAATTGAAGATCCGCAAATCATTCCAAATCCTGCACATGCTCCAACTGTAGACATCGCTAAACCACCTTTGTAATGACCAACTATTGCATAGGCTGCATCGTATAAATTTCTAGATAAATTTGAACTATTGGCAAGGTTTCCCATTAAAACAAATAGCGGTAAAACTGATAATGTATATTTTGAAACAGCGTCAAATGGAGCAGTACCCAAAACAAATATTGCAGGGTCAAGTCCTGATATCATTGCAAACCCAGTAAAACCAACTACCAACATTGCAATTCCTATTGGTACATTTAATACCATCAAAATTAATACAGCAGCAAAAGACAATCCACCATTAATTACAGCTTCTAATCCCATTACAAATTCTTAGCTTTTGAATTAATTTTAAAAATAGTTTTGATAAACCATATTATTATTGCAAAAACACTTAACCACATCCCAATAGAGCATATGAAATAAAAAGGATAAAAATAAAGTTCTAGATCAATCGTTACTCTTTGATTGTTCATAAATTTGTATGATGTCAAAGTAGTAGAGTATGCCATTAAGGACATAATCGATATCATTAAAACAAATTTTAAAATTACTAAGTAAGTTTTAAATATACCTAAATTTAAATTATTTATAAAATCTGCTGAAACATTAGCATTTAAATAAAATGCTCTTGGCATTGCAAGGAAAGCCACTAATGCCATTCCTATTTCAACTAACTCAATTGTACCTGTAACTGGTGAATTTAAAAATCGTCTTCCAAATACGTCACAAAAAGTTAATACAGCTAATAAAAACAAAACAATACCTGAAGCTATCGCCGAATAATCAAAAACTTTACTGACTTTAGAAATCATAAAAATGTTGCTTCAAATTATTTAAACATTAACATATAAGTAGTTTCAAAAATAGAAAGTATTATTCATGAAATTTATTTCTTTTAAACATAATGATCAAAATAAGTTTGGTATTATAAATAATAATAAAATTACAGATCTAACTGGAAAAGTATCTAATTCAAATACACTTAAAGATTTAATTTCAAATAAAGGAATTGAAGAAGCCAAATCTTATGCAACAAACAATCCAGGCAACATAGATAACTCAGATATTGAATATTTACCATTAATTCCAAATCCTGGAAAAATTATTTGTGTCGGTTTAAATTATAGTGAACATGTTAAAGAAACCAACAGAACAGTTGAAGAGAATCCAGTAATTTTTCATCGATTTCCAGAAAGTCAAACTGCACACCTACAACCAATTCAAAGACCCGTTGTTTCAAAAAGTTTAGATTTTGAAGGTGAGATGGCAGTAATTATGGGCGAAGGCGGTAAACATATAAAGCCTGAGGATGCTTTAAAACATATAATTGGTTTTTCATGTTATAATGAGAGTACTGTAAGAGAGTGGCAGAGACACACTAGACAATTTGGAATGGGTAAAAACTTTGAAAAAACAGGAAGTTTTGGTCCACACATGGTTTTAGCTGAAGACATTACTAATTATAAAAATCTAACAATTGAAACTAGATTAAATGGTGAAGTAATGCAAAACGCTAAATTAAGTCAACTTATATTTGATATTCCAATTTTAATTTCGTATGTCTCCAAAGCAATGGCATGGAGAGCTGGTGATGTACTAGTCACTGGTACGCCTGGAGGGGTAGGGTTTAAAAGAAATCCTCCAATATTTATGAAGCCAGGAGATAATGTTGAAATAGAAATCACAGAAATTGGCACTTTATCTAATACAATTAATGATGAAATAATCTAATTTTCAAGTTAAACTTTCTGATAATTATTTAATTATAAGAGGGGATTAACATGAAAAAAAAAATAATTGGTTTTGTTATAGGAATATTTTCCTTAAGCATTATTAGTACGGCATCAGCTACAGAATTAAAGTTAGCAACGTTTGAGCCACCAAAAGCATTTATAGCAAGTAAGATTTTAGCTGCTTGGGCAGATAAGGTTAACAAGTGTTCAAATGGTGCTTTAAATGTAAAAATGTATGCAGGAGGAGTATTAGGAAGTCCTCCCAAACAATACGATATAGTAACTTCAGGAGTTGCAGATATATCTTGGACAGTTCTTGGATATATTGGTGGTCAATTTCCTTTAAGTTCAGTTGTAGAGCTACCATTCTTAACTAAAACTTCAAAAGCTGGATCTAGAGCTCTAAATACTCTTTTTGAAGAAGGTTACTTAGATAAAGAAATGGCAGGAATTAAACTAATAGGACTTCATTCGAATCCGGGATACCAAATCCATATGAAGGATACAAAAGTTGTTAAGCCTGCAGACTTTAAAGGAAAAAAAATGAGAGTTCCAAGCAAAATAGCTGGAACAATTCTTAAAACTTTAGGAGCAACTGGAGTAAAAGTACCAGCACCAGGAACTTCAGAAGCCTTAAATAAAGGTGTTATAGATGGTACACCTTTCCCATACACAGCAATTGGTTCATTTAGATTATTTGATGTTACTAAATATCATACAGAAGTTAACATCACTAATGCTACATTTGGATTAATAATGAATGAAGGGAAATATAATGGTCTTTCTTCAGCAGCAAAAGGATGTGTTGATAAACATTCAGGTCAATGGTTTGGCGATTGGGCATCTAATTTAATTGATACTCAGAATGCCAAGATGAGAGTTCAAGTAGAAAATACTCCAGGGCACGAGATAACTGTTGCATCTGACTCAGTGTTAGCTGAATACAAAAAAATATTAGCTCCAATTGAATCAGATTGGTTAGCAGAAATGAAAGGCAAAGGTCTTGATGGAGATGCTGTATTAAAAAGGGCAAGAGAAGTAATTTCTAAAATAGACGGTTAATAGTTAAATTCGAGCCCGCTAATTTCATAGCGGGCTCTTTCAAAATTTAGTATAATAGTAAAATGGCAGTAAAAGCTTTAAGTTATATTGGAGTTAATTCAGATAAATTTGAGGATTGGTCAGAGTATTCTCAAAAATACCTCGGTATGCAACAGATGGACCGTGGAAAAGAAATTCTGTCTTTTAGAATGGATAACCAAAAACAAAGGTTAACAATCACTGGTGATAAAGGAGATGGATTAGGATTTTTAGGATGGGAAGTTGATAGCAAAGAAGATCTTCAAATTTTTGCAAATAAATTAGAGGAAAATAAAATAGCAGTAAATCATGGAAAAACTTCTTTTGCTGATAAACGTTTTGTTGAGGATTTAATTTATTTTAACGACCCACAAGGAAATCGTATTGAACTTGTTTATAAGCCTATGATAGATACAGATCCTTTCAAACCAGGTAGGCCAATTTCAGGGTTTAAGACTGGGGCACTAGGGATGGGACATGCTGTTGTACATGTAAAAAATATTGATGATTTAATTCCTTTCTACAGAGATGTAATGGGATTCAAGATAAGTGATTACAGTCATACTCCAATATCTTTATGCTTTTTTCATGTTAATGGTAGACATCATAGTTTAGCTTTATTTGGTTCAGGTGGAACTGGTTTCCATCATTTTATGGTTGAATACAATAACTTAGACGACGTAGGTCAAGGTTATGACTTATTACAATACAAGGATAATGCAATTGCTTATACAATGGGGCGACATACCAATGATTATATGACTTCATTTTATTCAATTACGCCATCTGGTTTTTTTATTGAAAATGGATGGGGTGGGAGGATTATCAATCCAGATACATGGCAGCCCATTGAAACATTCGAGGGGCCTAGTTTTTGGGGACATGAAAGACTTTATTTACCAGATGATGAAAGAATGAAATTTAGAAATAAAAGACTTGAAACAGCATCTCAAGGTAAACAAGCTCCATTGTTAATCGATTGTCCTTGGTTATATTCAAATTTAAAAAATAAATAATTTTTAAAAATATCAATGAAAGAATTTGATGTCACAATAGTAGGATTAGGACCCGCGGGAGGGACTTTAGCAAACCTTCTGGCAATGCATGACTTTTCTATATTAATTCTTGATAGAGAAAAAAGCTTTTATCCACTGCCTAGAGCAGTTCATTTTGATGACGAAATAATGAGAGTATTCCAAACAATAGGAATTACAAAAGAATTTTTGAAACATACTATAATTAATAAAGGTACAAAATTCGTTAATTCTAAAGATAAAGTAATATTAGATTGGCCAAGACCAAAAAAAATTACAGATAATGGATGGTATCCAAGTTATAGATTTCATCAACCCGATCTAGAAAAAAAACTTAGAAAAAAATTAAAAAATTATAAAAAAGTCTTAATTGAACAAAATTCTGAAGTTAAAAAGATTCAAAATTCAAAAAATCATGTGGATATAACTTATTATAATATAAATAATCACAAAGAATATCTCTTAAGGTCTAAATATGTAATCGGTTGTGATGGTGCCAATTCAATAACTAGAAAACAAATGAAAACAAAAATGGATAATTTAGGTTTTACTCAAAAATGGGCGGTAGTTGATCTAATATTAAAAAAGAAAAAAAATAATTTACCAGATAGAACAATTCAATATTCAAATCCAAAACAACCAGCAACATATTGTAGAAATGTTGGTAGACGTAGAAGATGGGAATTTGCAATTAAGAAAAATCATAGTGATAAAAAAGTTTTATCAGAAAATTATATTTGGAATTTTCTTAAACCTTGGCTAAATAAAAGCGAAGCAATTATTGAAAGAAAAACAATTTATACATTTGAGTCTGCTATTGCTAGAAAATGGCGAAAAGGTAGAGTTTTTATAGCTGGTGATGCTGCTCACTTAATGCCACCATTTATGGGACAAGGGATGTGTGCAGGAATTAGGGATGCATCAAATTTAGCATGGAAAATTGCCAACTGTATAAGAAATAAATTTGATGAAACACTTTTAAACACATATCAATCAGAAAGATCTCTCAATGTTAAAGAATATATTGAAACCACTATGAGGATGGGAGAATTTGTAAACGCTGTTGAGTCCATTCAAATAACAGACAACATAAAATCTGATAAAAAAGGTATTAAAAGCATGCAGTCAATTAAACCTAAACTAGGAAAAGGTCTAGGCAACCTAAAGGATAGAAATAGAGGAAAAACTTTTCCTCAATTCAAACTTAAAAATAATAAAACCCTAGATGATCATTTTTCAAAAAAAGGAATGATAATTTTATCTTCAGAAATAAAGCACAAAAACTTAAAAAATTACTCCTTATTGAAAGCAAAGAATTTGAGCAATGTATCAAAATATTTAAAAAATATTAATTCAAAAGCTATTTTAGTAAGACCAGATAGATTTATTTTAGCTTCAGCAAGATCAAATAAAGATGTTAGTTTACTTTTAAAAAAATATTCCTCGATTTTACGATAACTTGAACATCTCATTTACAGCTAATATTTTTGAATGATTGTTTGGAGCAATTTCTCCATTTGGCATATATAAGGAGTTTTCAAATCCTACTCTAATTTTACCACCTAGGCTAATAGCTTTTTCCAAGCAACTCATTTCTTCTTTTGCAAAAGCGCATATCGACCAATCTAAATTGACATTATTATCTTTCATTACTTTTAAGAACTCTGGAATTTTTTCTGGATAACTAATTTTACCTGTGTAATGACCAATTACAAATAAACACCAAGCTCCTTCAATTGAAATTTTTGCTTTATTTAAAAGGTTCACTAATAAGTTTACATCCTGAGGATTATACAAAATATGCTGTATTTTAGTTCCAGCCTCTGTCAAATATTTATATAACTTTATATCTTCCTCTGTTGGGTTTCTGGAAGGTATTAACTCAGCTGTACCAATTGATGTACCTGGTGGAGTAACATCATATGCAAGTTTCCTCATTTCTTCAGGAGAATACTTTCCAACTGCTTCAGTAGTAACCTGAATGTGCATTTTTGGAACCTGATGCTCTAATTCATTTAATGCCTCTTTATAAAGTCCAGCATCCAAAACATGTTCTCCTATATCATTTCTTACATGTAGATGAATAGCACCTGCTCCTGCTTCAAAACAGTTTTTAGCAACTTCAACTGTTTCGCTAATTGTTAGGGGAACTTCTGGATGATCTTTCTTGACTTTTCTTGCACCATTTGGAGCTACCATCAAGTTTGGTAATTTATCTGGTTGAAAAAAGGCCATAAATTCAATCTAATAAAAATTAAAAAATTAGTATACTTAAATAAAATGAATTCATCAAAAAAAGAAGTCATTAAATTTGCCAAAATGCTTAACGATAAAAAACTATCAGCATTAAGATCTGGTAATATTTCATTAAGATACAAAAATGGTTTTTTAATAACGCCTTCAGGACAAAAGTATTCATCTTTGAAGGAAAAAGATATTGTTTATATAAATCTTGATGGTGAATATAATAAAAATCAAAATCCATCATCTGAGTGGAGATTTCATCAAGATATATATAATTCAAAAAAAAATGCAAAAGCAATAGTTCATTCGCATTCGACAAACGCTACTGCTCTATCAACTCATAATAAGAAAATACCTTCATTTCATTACATGGTCGCTTTAGCAGGAGGTGTAGATATAAAGTGTGCAAAGTATGCAACTTATGGAACTCGAGAATTGTCAAAAAATATTCTTAAAGCCTTAAAAAATAGGTCAGCATGTTTAATAGCAAATCATGGACAAATTACATTTGGACAAAGTCTGACAGAAGCATTTGAACTAGCTGAAGAAGTTGACAATCTTGCTAAACAATATATCAAAGCTCTCGTTTTAGGACGACCAAAACTTTTAAGTTTAAATGAAATGAAAAAAGTTTTATCTAAAAGTAAAACGTATAAAAGGGGTTAGTATGACTACAAAAGTTGGTGAACATATTACACTTGATATAATAGGTACTAAAAAAGAGTATGATCCTGTTTTTTTTGAAAAATTAGTTTACAAGATTGCAAAAATTGCAAAAGTAACAGTATTAGAAATATCTAAATATAAATTTGAACCACAGGGATTTACTCTAGTTGCGCTTCTCGCAGAAAGCCACATCAGTTTCCATACCTTTCCTGAAAAAGGTATTATCAGTTTTGACTTCTTTACATGTGCAAAAATTTCACCTTCCGTAGCAATAAATATTATTAGAGAGGAAATTGAACACAGTAGAATAGTTAAGAAGGAATTTAATAGAGATACAGTGGATCTTTATCATGACATTTATAGCTCACCAGGTTTAAAAAAGTCATACGTAGTTAATAAAGTGTTAGAAAATTTTAAATCAAATGTTGGTCAACATATTGAGATATTAGAATTAGAACAATTTGGAAAAGCATTATTTATAGATAATGAAATTCAAGTAGCTGAAAAAGATGAACATCTTTATAGCTCTACTTTTGTTAATGCTGGTTTAGATTTGAACTCTAATAAGGAAAAAGCCGCAATAATTGGTGGGGGTGATGGAGGTGTAGCTAGAGAATGTATATCTAAAAATTTTGGATTTATTGATTGGTATGAATTAGATCCTGAAGTGGTAGATGTATGTGATAAACATCTTGGAAAAATTGGTGATAAAGCAACTGAAAAGAATTCAGTAAAATGTGTTTGGGGAGATGCATTTGAGAGCATCAAATCAGTCAAAGATGATACTTATGATCAGATATATGTTGATTTAAATGATGATCAATACTGCATAGATTTGGCCTCTAAAAATATGAATTCACTTGTAAGAATTTTAAAGCCAAAAGGAGTTATTACAGCTCAGGTTGGTAGTCAGGATAAAAAACCAAAACAAGTAGAGAATTGGTTAAACATATTTAATGAAAATTTTGGCAATACTAAATTATCTAGAATTTATATACCAAGTTTTGATTGTTCCTGGAATTTTTCTTCATCGATAAATCATTAGAAACTTCTTTTTAAATCTCAAAAATTATGAAATAATTATTATTTTAATGGAGGAAATAATGAATGTAATAAAAAATATATTTTTAACTGTTTTATTATCTTTATTTTTAATTAGTAATTCTAATGCTGATAAAATTAAGATTGGAACGGAAGGAGCTTACCCACCTTGGAATTCAAAAGATGCTTCAGGTAAACTTATTGGATTTGAAGTAGAACTTGCATGGACACTTTGCAGATATATAGGCCAGCAGTGTGAAATCGTTGAGCAAGACTGGGATGGCATGATACCAGCTTTAACATCAAAAAAATTCGATGCAATAATGGCTGGAATGTCAATTACTGATGAGAGAATGAAAACAATTAATTTTTCACAAGGATATGCTGACGAAGTAGCATCTTTGGCTGTCATGAAAGGTTCTGAGCTAGAAGGTATGGATACTCCAGAAGCAGTAAATTTAAATATAGGTGGTTCGTCTGTAAATAAAGCTATGAAAACTTTAACTTCGGCTTTATCTGGAAAAACAGTCTGTACACAAATTGGAACAATTCACCAAAATTTCTTAGAGTCAGGTGACGTTGGAAAAATAAATTTAAAAACTTATAAAACACAAGATGAAGTGAATCTTGATTTGACTAATGGTAGATGTGATGTTGCTTTAGCAGCAGCAGTTGCATTTACCGACTATGCTGAAAAATCTGGTGAAGCTGTTGTACTTGTGGGACCAACTTTTTCAGGTGGTGCATTTGGTAATGGTGTAGGAGTAGGTATTAGAAAAGACGATACTAAACTCTTAAAAGCTTTTAACAAAGCTATCGATAAAGCAAGAAAAGATGGCCACATTAGTAGAATTGCCATCAAGTGGTTCGGTTTCGACGCTTCTATGTAATTAATTTTAGATATGGCGACTATAATATATAGTCGCCAATCTATATGGAACTTCTATCATTTGGAGATACTGGTTGGGGAGACGAACTGTTTTTCGCAACCCTAATGACAATTGCTGTATCTATTGCTGCAATGGCAATTGGATTTATGTTTGCTTTAATATTTACTCCTTTAAAATTATCTAAAAATAAAACACTAAATGTAATTGGAAATTGTTACACTACTATAATTAGAGGTGTTCCAGAATTATTAGTAATATACTTGTTATTTTTTGGCGGAACAGGAGCCGCTATGTATGTGGCTTCAATTTTTGGGTATGATGGTTATATTGAAATAAATGCATTTATAACTGGTGCTCTTGCAATTGGGATTATTTCTGGAGCGTATTCTACTGAAGTTTTTAGGGGTGCCATATTATCAATCGATAAAGGTCAATTTGAGGCTTCAAAAGTTTTGGGTATAAAAAAATATATTCAATTTTACAAAATTATTTTACCACAAATGTTGAGGTTATCAATTCCAAACCTCAGTAACGTTTGGCAAATAACTTTAAAAGATACCTCTTTAATTTCTGTTACAGGATTAGTAGAAATAATGAGGCAATCTTATATTGCTGCTGGTTCAACTAGAGATCCTTTATTTTTTTACTCAGTAGCAGCTGTATTATACTTAATGCTTACTTTCCTAAGTATGAAATTAATTAATAAATTAGAAACAAAATATAGCAAAGGATACTGATGGATATAAAATTAATGATTAGTATTTTTCCGAGCTTGTTTAGTGGTGCAGTTATCACTCTTCAACTCTTAGTATCTTCAATGTTTTTTGGATTAATAATAGGTTTAATTTTTGCAATTTTAAGAATTAATAAAAATCCAATAATTCATAAGTTTGCTTATGGTTATTCTTATTTTTTTAGAGGAACACCATTACTAGTTCAATTATATTTAATTTATTATGGATTGGCTAATATAGAGTTTTTAAGAAATTCATTTTTTTGGGTAATAATAAAGGAACCATATTGGTGTGCAATAATTGCATTTTCTTTAAATACAGGAGCTTATACGTCCGAGATACTAAGATCAGCATTTCAGACAATTAAAAAAGGTTACATTGAAGCCGCTCAAAGTTTAGGTGTAACAAAAAAAATAACTTTTTACAGAATTCAATTACCTATAGCGATAAAACAATCACTTCCAGCATATGGGAATGAAATAATATTAATGCTTAAAGGCACCTCTCTTGCAAGTGTTATAACAATAATGGATTTAATGGGTGAAGCTAGAAAAGTAAATGTTTTAACTTTTAAACCTTTTGAGGCTTTTATTACAGCAGGAATAATTTATTTATTTATTACATTTATAATTCACAATATTATAAAGTATTTAGAAAAAAAATACGGATTTCAAACATGAAAGTAGCTTGTATTCAATTATCTAGTGGGGAAGATTATAATAAAAATTTTAAAGATATTGTAAAATATATTAATCAAGCAATTGTAAATAAAGCAGACTTAATAATTACTCCAGAAACTTCTTCATTGATGTCTGCTGACAAAAATAATTTATTTAAATATTCATATGAAATGAAACATGATCCAATAATAAAAAAAGTAAAAATTATAGCCAAAACAAAGAAGAAATGGATACTTCTTGGTTCAATGTGCATTAAAGAAAAAAGTAAATTAAGAAATAGATCTATTCTTATTGGGCCTAAGGGTAAAATAAATGCATATTACGATAAAATTAATATGTTTGATGTTAAAGTTTCAAAAAAAGAACAACATAAAGAAAGTAAAGTATTTAAGTCAGGTAAAAAATTGGTATCAGCAAAATTACCTTGGGGAAAAATAGGTCTTTCAATTTGTTATGATTTAAGATTTCCAGAACTTTATAGAAACTTGTCAAAAAGAAACCTAAGTTTTATAACTGTCCCATCTGCATTTACTAAAACAACTGGTGACAGACATTGGTTAACTTTATTACAAGCAAGAGCAATTGAAAACTTTTGTTATATTTTTGCACCTAATCAAACAGGAAAAAATACGATTAAAAGAGAAACTTTTGGGCATACAGTTATTATTTCGCCTGATGGTAAAATAATGGCTCTTAAGAAAGTTGGTAAAGGAATTATATATGCAAATATAATCCCAAAAATAGCTATGGATTTAAGAAAAGTTATTCCAAGTATGCTTTAATAGTTTGTGTATTGTTTAATCTCTTTTATCTTTGAACCAGTTTTATTGTTTATTGCTAATTTGATTTTTGCTCTATCATCATTTAGAAAATGAACATCTCTTGATAGTTTTATAAAATTTTCACCAAAATCACTATTTTTTTCACACATTCTTTTTTTATCTTCAATATCCCAAAGTTTTGCATTTATTGCCTTTAATTCTTCATAAAGTTTTTTTAATTCATCTTTTAAAGTTATGTTTTCATCTAATTGTTTTGTTAAAACTAGATATTCATCATTAATAAATATTAATTTATCTGAGTCTTTAATTTTTTCTTTTTTGATTTCTAAAATTGAGATTTTATCTAAAAGTTCACCTACAGATACTTCAACTAGAATTTTATTCATAAATAAACATAGTGTGTTAAGTTGTTAAAAATATGTCTAATATTCTTATAATTAAACATGGATCTTTAGGTGATATAGCCCAAGCTAGCGGTGCAATTCAAGATATTTCTGATTTTCACAAAGATGATAAAGTCTATTTATTAACATCAAAGCCTTACATTGATCTTTTCAAAAAAAATCCATATTTAGAGGACATAATTTTGGATAAAAGATTATCAAGATTTAATCTGATTTATTTATTCAATCTCATGCGTAAATTAAAAAAATATAAATTTATAAAAGTTTTTGATTTACAAAATTCTTCTCGTTCAAATTTCTATAAGAAAATATTGTTCCCAAATGCTAGTAATCTTGTTTGGTCGTCTTCTGAAACCACGTTGCCAAAAGATAAATCCAAGGA
This sequence comes from uncultured Pelagibacteraceae bacterium, assembly GCA_902518395.1. GTDB lineage: Bacteria > Pseudomonadota > Alphaproteobacteria > Pelagibacterales > Pelagibacteraceae > Pelagibacter. The sequence continues at coordinate 30,127 of CABYFX010000008.1, forward strand.
TGAATTTGATAAAAATCCTGTTTTAGACAGATTTAAACATCAATTAGAAACATCTGGAGTTAATACTAAAAACACTATGTTTCCTAATTTTAAGTGGGCTTGTTCCAATATTGAAAATATAAAAAAAAAATTTAATTTAAATAAATATATAATTTTATTTCCTTTTTGCTCTCCACATTTACAGATTAAAAAATGGCCTAATTATAATAAACTTATAGATTTAATTAAGAATAAATTTAAAGATGAATATAAAATTATTGTAGCTCCAGGTCCTGATGAAATTAATATGACAAAAGAAATTAATGCGATTTCAATTTTAAAAGAAAATAGATCTTTAGATATTTCTGAGCTTGCTACATTAATAAAAGACAGTTCTTTCGTTGTAGCAAATGACACTGGACCTGCACATATAGCGGCACACTTGGATTCTAATGGTTTAGCTTTATTCGGCTCTCATACTACTGCTTATAAAGTAAGTATAGAGAGAGAAAATTTTAAAGCAATTCAAGTAACAGACTTAAATAAATTATCTTCCGAAAAAGTATTTGAATATTTTATTAAATCTTTAAATTAATGGAAATCAATTTCCTTTTTTTCATAAGTGTAGTTCCAGCAATTATTTTGTATGGTATTGCAAAATCAGGTTTAGGTGGTTCTATATCATTAATATCAGTCCCATTGATGACAGTTGTAATGCCATTACAGCAGGCATTAGCAATTATTCTACCTATTTTAATTTTTTCAGACATGATTGCTGTTTACAGATTTAGAAGAGAGTTTAATTTTGGTATATTGAAAGTAATCGTACCGTTTGCGGCAATAGGGATTGTAATTGGTTCCTTAACATTCAATCATTTTTCCGAAGATTTACTTAAATTAATAGTTGGAATAATGGGATTTTTATTTGCTGGGCACTATTTTCTGTTTAAAAAAGAAAAAACAGTTCCAACCAAGCAAAATTTTTTGAAGGGTGCAATTTGTTCATCTATTGCAGGATTTTCTAGTTTTTGTGTTCATGCTGGTGGAACACCCACAAGTCTTTATTTACTTCCATTAAGGTTAAAAAAAGAAATATATGTAGGAACGAGAATTATCTTTTTTAGTTGTGTTAACTTAATAAAGCTACCTTTGTATATTTATTTATCGATGATGAACTTTGATACTTTATTTCAATCTGTCTCGCTGTTTCCATTGGCTGTAATTGGAATATTTATTGGTTATCAATTGCTTAAAATTATAGAGGAAAATTTGTTTTATAATATTATCTATGGATTAATTCTTGTGAGTAGTACAAAGTTAATATTCGATTTTATTTAATTCCAATCTTTTTTAATCGAATTATTACCAAATTTTTTTAGCAAAAATGGGAGAAAAGCCACAATTATTAATATCCTTAAGAAATGATGATAGCTTACAAAAATAGGATCAATATTATAGGCAACGCTAATAACTACCATTTCATGGATTCCTCCTGGTGCAAAACTTAAAAATGTTGGAATAAAATCAAAACCTAAATACTGAAGAAAGTAAGCAGTAATCATCGCAACAATAACTAAGATAGAACAAACAATTATACCGTGAAAAATGTAAAAGAATAATTCTTTTAGTTTCAATCCATTTAGTCTACTTCCAAGAGCAGTACCCAAAAAAATGAAAGCTATATTTATTACAGTATCTGGGAATCTAGAATTAACAATCTCAAAAGTATAAAATAAACCTGATAAAGCCATAGCACCAACAAGTATAGGTGAAGGGATATTAAATTTTTTGAGCAATATAGAAAATAGATAACAAATAACTATTAAAAAAATAATTTCTAAAAAATATCTTACATCGTAAATGTTTTCGTAATTGTATCCTGATATTTCAGAAAAACCTAACTTACTAATAAACAATATAGGTACAAAACTAACAATAAATATAACTCTTGTAGCTTGAGGAATTAAAACTTGTTTATGATTTTCTTTTTTTCCATACTCTAAAAGTGCTGCAGCTATAGGTACAAATGCACCTGGTAGAGCAGCGAGTGTTGCAATAAACTTATCAAATTTGCAAACTTTAACAAAATAATATCCTGCTAAAATAGTACTGACCACAGTACAAATAACCATCGCCATAGATGAGAATATCCATAAATGAATTTTATATAATAAAGATACATTCAAGGTTCCGCCTAAAATAATACCAACCATCAGAAAAACTGGATTAAGTAATTTTGTTGAGAATTCAATTTTAAAATTAGTAAAAGCAATGCAAAGATTTAAACCTAAAGCACCTAGTAACCAAGGCAAAGGAAGACCAATTAGAGTTCCAATATAACCTCCAATTACTCCTATGATTAAAGCTTTATAACTAATGTTAAGCTCATTTAATAATCGTTTAAATGGAATCAAGTTTAACATGTAAGTGATAAATCCTCATTGACACAGAATTTTAATTTATGTTTAATAACTAGTTATAATTATAATAGGAGAGAAAATAATGAAACTAATTAAATCAATAATTTCAGTTTTATTCTCAGCAATTCTTATACTTTCAGCAACAACAACTAGTTCAATAGCAATTGATAAATTGCATTTTGTAATTGGTGGTGGTGCTGGTGGTGGTTGGGATGGAACTGCTAGAGGTACTGGAGAAGCTTTAACAAAAGCTGGTATGTTAAAAAGTGCATCATTTGAAAATATGTCAGGTGGTGGTGGTGGAAAAGCATTAGCTTATATGATTAATAATAAGCCTGCTAATACAGTCTTAGTTCAATCAACACCATTAGTTTTAAGATCAATTACAAGACATAAAGGTTATGTAAGTGGAAGTGGGACATTATCTTATAAAGATGTTGTGCCAATAGCTGGCGTTATAGGAGATTATGGTGCAATTGCAGTCGCAAAAAACTCACCTTATAAAAATTTTAAAGATGTTGTTGATGCGTATAAAAAAGATGCAAACTCTATTAAAATGGCAGGTGGATCAGTAAGAGGAAGTATGGACCATTTAATTGGTGCTTTAGCTTTCCAAGCTGCTGGTGCTAATCCAAATGATGTTGCTTATATCCCTTATGATGCTGGTGGAAAAGCTTTAGCTGGACTTTTATCTGGAGAGACACAAATTATCTCGACAGGTTTAGGCGAACTTATGGGTGCAAGAGATCAAGTAAGAATTATTGGTATTACAGCTCCTTCAAGAGTTTCTGATGCTCCAGATGCACCAACTCTTAAAGAACAGGGTTATGATGTACAATTTGTTAACTGGAGAGGTTTTTTTGGACCTCCAGGAATGAGTAGTGCAGATAAATCTAAAATTGCTAAAATGTTAGGTGATGTACAAAAAACTTCTGAATGGGAAACTGTTAGAGCAAGAAATGCATGGGTTAATATTTACAATCCAGAAGGTAAGTTTGTCTCTTTCTTAGAAAAACAAACTGAAGAAATGACGGCTCTTATGAAGAAATTAGGAGTTATATAATCTTAACGATTATTAAATATTAGAGCAGTGAATATAAATACTACAAAAGTTATATCACTGCTCTTTTTTATATTTTCAGCATTTTATTTATATACAGCTTATCAAATTCAAGTTTTTGCATTCGATGAAAATGCACCTTTTAATGCAAGAACATTCCCAATTTATCTAGGTTATGCAGGCCTTTTTTTTTCAGGATTAAAACTAATTTTACCAGATCCTAATACAATAAAAGTTCAGCATAAAACTTTAGAATATAAAAAAACAGCAATACTTATTATTATTGCAATAATTTATGGTGCTACAATCTTAAAAGTTGGTTATTTTTTAACTACATCATTATTTTTGTTCTCATCATATTATTTTTTAGGAGAGAGAAGATGGGTCTTAATGTTTTTATTGTCTTTTCCTTTTGTAGCGGCTTTTATGTATTTGCTTCATGGCGTTCTTGATATTTATTTAAGAGATCCATTCTTACAATCAATTGGAGTAATGGGATGATAGAGGGGATTCTAATTGGTTTAACAACAGCTCTTACACTTCAAAATATTCTAATGGTAATGGTTGGTTGTTTTTTTGGAACAATTATTGGAATGTTACCAGGACTTGGTCCAATGACAGCCATAGCTTTAATGATACCGATTACTTATGGTTTTGATCCAGCAACTGGTTTAATTTTAATGGCAGGTGTTTATTATGGTGCTGTTTTTGGAGGTTCTACATCATCAATACTATTAAACGCGCCTGGTGTTCCGGGAACAGTCGCAACTTCATTTGATGGTTATCCGATGGCCCAACAAGGTAAAGCTGGAAAAGCATTAGCCATAGCTGCTTGGAGTTCATTTGCAGGTGGAACATTGTCAGCAATTTATTTGTTATTTATGGCTCCAAGTTTATCGAAAGTAAGTTTATCATTTAGATCCCCAGATTATTTTGCGTTAATGATTTTAGGTCTGACTGCAATTGCAGCATTTTCTTCTAAGGGTCAGTTTTTAAAGGCTATGATGATGGTAGTACTTGGTTTAATGCTTGCATCTGTTGGTCAAGATAGTTTGTCTGATATTACAAGATTTACATTTAACAATATGAATTTAACAGATGGGATTAGCTTTGTTCTTGTTGTTATGGCAACTTTTGCGATGAGTGAAGCATTAACTATAATATTAAAGAGAAATGATCCTACAAGTGCAGCTAAACAAGTTTCATTAACAGAACTAGGTTCAATTAAAATTAATAAAGAAGAAAGAACTAAAATGTACAAAACAATTCCTAGATCATCTGTAATTGGTTTTTTAATTGGAGTTTTGCCTGGAGCAGGGGCCACTATAGCTTCTTTTTTAGCTTACGGAATGGAAAGAAATATTGTTAACGATGAAGAAAAAGAAAAATTTGGCAAGGGGAGTGTTAATGGTTTATCAGCACCAGAAACAGCAAATAATGCAGCCTGTTCAGGGTCATTTGTTCCTATGCTTACTTTAGGTATACCTGGAAGTGGAACCACTGCAGTTATGTTGGGGGCTTTATTAGGTTTTGGAGTTCAGCCTGGTCCAAGACTATATATGACAAACCCCGAGATTTTTTGGTCAATAATAATGTCAATGTACATAGGGATGGTGATATTGTTAATTTTAAACTTACCACTCATACCTTACATCGCAAGAATTTTAGCCGTTCCAAAAAATTACTTAATTCCTTTAATATTATTTTTTTCAATTACAGGAATTTACGTAATGTCATTTAATAACTTTGATATTTATTTAATGATAGGAATTGCAGTTGTTGCAACTTTTATGCGGCTTTATGATTTTCCAATGCCACCGCTAATACTTGCCTTTGTACTGGGTGGTTTAATGGAAGAGAATTTAAGAAGGTCTTTATTATTAAGTAATGGGTCTTGGGAATTTTTATGGGATAGAACTCTTACTGCATGCATTTTGTTAACCACAATATTAATTGTAGTTTGGCATTTATACAAAACAATGTTTAAGAAAAATAAAGATTAAGTAATATAAATTTTATCGGATAAACCGTAACAGAGTATTGCGCTCATTATTAACAAAATAAATGGAACAATAATACCTTCACCAGTAAATTTATCTGTTACACCGAGCTTGCTAATATTTTTTGAATAGTAATTAGTTATAGTAACAATTAAGTGAGTGATAAATATAAGGTTGAAAAATGCCCAAGTTCCCTCAACACCATTAGGTCTTACGAACATTATGTATAATGCCATTAATATCCAAGCTAGAAAGAAGGCTCCCAAAAATCTGATCATGAAAGCAGCTGTATGATCTATACCAAATTTATCCATGAATTTTTTTGTCCCAACTAGTAATTGAGAGGCATAGA
>CABYFX010000009.1 GCA_902518395.1 uncultured Pelagibacteraceae bacterium
AATCCTTACCAGCCTCTATTAAAAGCCTATGTAGACCCAATGTATAAAGTGTTTGTGTTATCTTTTTAAGTTTAAAGTTAGTCTTATTTTCGAGTTTTTGGTAAATAAGTTTAACACCTCTATCTTTTAAAGATTTAATTTTTGAGATATTTTTAGAACAGTGAAATATAATTAACCTATTTTTTTTTGAATTTTTAATCACGTAAGAGTTAATTTTTATTTTTAAATTCTTATCTATTACAACTACAGTAGGTGAAAATTTCTCTAATCCATTTAATCTACAATTAAGGTTAGGGTTGTCTGTATTTATTGTTTTGTATGAGGTTAATATTGCGTGATTTTGAAATCTTAAAATATGTGAAACACTTCTTGAATGTTCATTTGTTATAAAAGAGTTGTTTCTTAAAATATTGAAATTTGATGAACTTGCAATTTTTCCAATTACATAAGGGGCTTTGTTAGATCTTATATAATTATATTCTTTATAAAGGTTGTTAACATTTCGTTTTTGAAGTCCTGATATCGTAATTATTTTTTTAGACTTTAAAATCTTTTTAGTTTTATTAAATGTACGTAAATCTTTATCTTCAATTGAGTAATAAACTCTCTTAACTTTATTTTTAATTATTGCATTTGTGCAAGGAGGTGTTACTCCGTGATGAGAACAAGGCTCAAGTGTCGAGTAAAGCGATGTTCCTTTATTAGATCTATTTTTTTTTAAGGCAATGCTTTCTGCATGTGGTCTTCCTCCATTTTTAGTAGTTGCAAATGACAAGATTTGATTATTTTTTACAATTACACAACCAACTGATGGATTTGTTCCAGTTAAATACTTATTATTCTCTGCTAAGTTTATAGCAAAGTTCATAATTTTTTTATCTAATGATTTATAATTATCTTTTTTTAAAGACATCAATTCTATCCACAAATTGAACAAAGTCTTTTTCTTCTCTGAAGTTTCTATAGACTGATGCAAATCGGACATATGCTACAGGGTCAAGTTCTTTTAGTCCCTCCATAACCATTGTTCCGATTGTATTTGATAATATTTCACTTTGACCTAATTCTTCTAGTGCTCTACTTATTTTTGAAATAAATTTTTCAGTTGTTTCAGTATCAATAGGTCTTTTCTTTAAAGCAACATAAATTGATTTAGAAAGTTTTTCTCTATCAAAAGTAGATTTCCTTCCGTTTTTTTTAACTACTGTAAGTTCTCTAAATTGAACTCTTTCAAATGTTGTAAATCTCTGTCCACATGTACAAAGTCTTCTTCTTCTTATTGTGGTTCCATCTTCAGTTGGTCTTGAATCGACAACAGATGTGTCGCCTTTTTTACATATAGGACATATCATAAGCTTAAGCTAACCTAAGTGCTTATATATAGGAAAATTCGAGCAGAGGCTAACAACTTCTTTTCTTACCTCTTCTTCAGTTTTAGAGTTATCTTCAGGATTTTCTGCCAATCCTTTTATAGTTTTTGTTATTAAATCACCTACTATTTGAAATTCTTTTAATCCAAAACCTCTTGTTGTAGCAGCCTGAGATCCAAGTCTTATTCCAGAAGTTATCATTGGGCTTTCACTATCAAATGGAATACCATTTTTATTACATGTAATATTGGCTCTTGAAAGGCTTTCTGCAGCAACATTACCTTTTACATTAAATGGTCTTAAATCAACTAACATCAGATGAGTATCAGTTCCGCCAGAATAAATTTTAAAACCATTATTTTTTAATGTCTCGGCTAAAATTTTTGCATTTGCTAAAACAGTTTTTATATAATCTTTAAATTCAGGTTTTAATGCTTCTTTAAATCCAACAGCTTTTGCAGCTATAATATGCATAAGTGGTCCTCCTTGGTATCCAGGGAAAACTGCTGTATTAAATTTTTTAGATAAGTCCTCGTGATTAGTCAATATTATTCCGCCTCTTGCACTTCTAAAAACTTTATGAGTAGTAGATGTAACTACATGAGCATAGTCACATGGATTAGGATATCCCTTACCAGCAACCAAACCAGAAAAATGAGCCATGTCAACCATTAGGTATGCTCCTACTTTATCAGCAATTTCTCTAAATCTTTTAAAATCAATTACTCTTGAATAAGCACTACCACCAGCAATTATAAGTTTAGGTTTATGTTCAAGTGCAAGTTTTTCAACATTATCATAATCAATAAGTTCAGATTCCTTATCAACCTCATAACCAATTGCATTAAACCATTTACCTGACATAGAAATTTTTAAACCATGGGTAATGTGTCCTCCTGAATTCAAACTCATTCCCATAAATGTATCACCGGGTTTTAACAAAGCTAAAAACACAGCACCGTTTGCCTGTGCCCCTGAGTGAGGTTGAGCATTAGCAAATTTACAATTAAATAATTCTTTAAGCCTGTCTATAGCTAATTGTTCAGCTACATCGACATGTTCACAACCATTATAGTATCTTTTGCCTGGATAGCCCTCAGCATATTTATTTGTTAAGACTGATCCTTGAGCTTCAAGAACAGCTTGAGATACAATATTTTCAGATGCAATTAGTTCGATATGATTTTGTTGTCTAACCAACTCATCATTAATAGCTTTATAAATTTCTGGATCACTATCTAATAAACTTTTTTCAAAAAAGTCTTTGTACTCACTATTTAAATATTTTGTTTCACTTGACATAATTTTTATATTTTTTTAACTCTTTTTAAGTGTCTTCCACCCTCAAACTTAGTATTTAAGAATGTATTTATACATTTAAATGCTAAATTTTTACTAATCAACCTTTCTCCTAATGTAATAACATTTGCATCATTATGCAATCTAGATAATTTAGCATTTTTAACCGAATAACATAATGCCGCTCTTATATTTTTATGTTTATTAGCAGTCATTGACATGCCCATACCCGAACCACATACTAATATGCCAATATTCTCTTTTTTCATCTTTTTTGATAATTTGTGGGCATAATCTGGATAGTTTACTGATTTTTTTGAATGCTTTGGACCTAGATCTAATACTTCAAATTTTGATGAAAATTTTTTTTTAATACTCTCTTTTAGGATAAATCCAGCGTGATCAGATGCAATATAGATTTTTTTCAAATTAATTAAATTTATAATCTAAAACACATGCAACTAGGTGTATTCTATTTTCTTCACCACCATTAAATGCATTATGATATTTTGTATTGTTAGTAACCCAAACTGATCCATCAGCAGGCATATGCTTAGCTACATTATCGATAACCATCAAGCATCCAGGATTTGTTATAATTGGTATATGCAATCTAGGTTCTGGATCTCTATGCCAGCTCAATGTTGATCTTGGTTCTTTTAATAAAATTCTTATTCTGCCTAATTTATATTTAGATGACAGAACATCATAAACTTCTTTAAAATAAGTATTTTCGTAATCTCTTATAAATTCACTGTATTTAGTTTCATCTATATCTACATCCCTTGAAACTTCTTTCCCAGATTTATCAGGTTTAGTCCAATAAACACCTCGTGCTTTACTACCTTTTATTGAGTCAGGGTCTCCTGGTATTTGCGTTAATGAAATTGCTCCAAAATTAGTTACACCACCACCGTCATCGAATTTTTTAATTTGTATGATTTGGTTATAAGCATCTTGAAGCTTATCAATATCAAATTTTATAGTCTGTTTTTGAAAATCGCTAAAGTCTAAAACTCTATCAGTTTGATTATGTAAGTTTAAGTTTACGATTTTATCTTTATTGTCCATCATGAAGATTGTTTTCTACTCATTTATATATATATTTGTATAATAGATTTTGTCGCATAATAAAATACAATATGATTACAGGTAAATACCCATATTTAAGGCTTAGAAGATCGAGAAAATACGCTTGGTCTAGAAAATTAGTTCAAGAAAATTCTTTATCTTATAGTGATTTGATCCTACCAATTTTCTTGATTGAAGGAAAAAATAAAAAAGAATCAATAAAATCTATGCCAAATGTATTTAGGTATAGTGTAGACAAACTAAATACAGTTGTAGGTAAAGCAATAAAAAAAGGGATACCAATGATTGCCTTATTTCCATTCACAAGCACGGCTAAAAAAGATGAAATAGGTTCTGAAGCTTTAAATCCAGACAATTTAGTTTGCAGAGGAATAAAGTTCATTAAAAAGAAATTTAAGAATAAAATTGGTATTATGTGTGATGTAGCACTAGATCCATATACTTCACATGGCCATGATGGATTATTAAAGAAAAACAATATTCTAAATGATAAAACCTTAGAAATACTTACCAAACAAGCTGTACTGCAGGCAAAAATGGGATGTGATGTGATCGCGCCTTCAGATATGATGGATGGCAGAATTGGAAAAATTCGGTCAGCTTTAGATAAAAATAACTTAAAAGATGTACAAATTTTATCATATGCAGTTAAATTTTCATCTAGTTTTTATGGTCCATTTAGAGATGCAGTTGGATCAAAAAAATTATTAAAAGGTGATAAAAAAACATACCAAATGGATTTTAGAAATTCGGATGAGTCTTTAAGAGAAGTTTCATTAGATATAAAAGAAGGTGCTGATATGGTTATGGTTAAACCTGGTATGCCCTATCTTGATATAATAAAAAAAGTTAAAGATAATTTCAAAATACCAGTATTTGCATATCAAGTTTCTGGTGAATACAGTTTGATAATGAATGGCATTAATAAAAAATTAATAGACAAAGATTCAATAAAAGAATCTCTTATTTCATTTAAAAGAGCTGGGGCAAACAGTATTGTGACTTATTTTGCCGATCAAATTGATCTTTAATTATTTCAATAAATTAACAAAATCATTCCTTGAAGAAGGATAATTCTTGTTATTAGGTTTGATAATTGTTTTATCCAAAAAATCTCCAACTATTGAAAACCCAATATATATATCTTTTAAATTTCCAGGACTAATATTTTTATCTATTAGAAAATTAGGGATAATTTTTTGACTAGAGTCTACAATATATTTGGTTTGGCCGTTAATATTTTTATTAACCACGTAATCTTTAAAATTAATATCATATCCAATAGACTTTAGTATATTTAGCTCTAAAAATAAAAATTCAACAAGCCAATTATCAAGTTCAATTATTTTGAATAATTTTTCTAAAAGATTAAATATTACAATATTATTCTCATTTTCAGCAGTGAGAATTTTAATCAAATTCATGCAATATATAATGCAAAATAATTTTTTTTTATTTTCTAAATAAATAGGTGTTTTAATTTCATCTATTTCAACCTTTAGATAACCAAGTCTGCCATCTTCTCTAATTTTCGAATTTATGTGGAATTTATTACCTATTAGTAAGTAACTCTTAATCTTTTTTGATGTTGAACCAAAAATTACACCTACTATTTTTCCATTATTTTCAGTGTAGAATTCGGCTATTGATGAATTTTCGTTATATTTATTTAAAGATAATAAGTATCCTTTATCTTGCCAATTCATTATAGATTTACTTTTTTTAGTAGTTCTGAGGCTGCAGATTGTTCTGCATTTTTCTTTGAAGATCCCACGGCATAAATATATTTACTATTTTTAAGTTTTACTCCTACTTTAAAATTTGGTTTATGTCTTGGTCCTGTGTTAGAGACTAATTTATAGATAGGCAATACTTTAAAAGTTTTTAAAGAATACTCTTGAAGTCGAGTTTTGGCATCAATGAAAGTTGTTTCAGCATTATTTATTAAATTTTTCCATAATTTAAGAATGAAACTTTTAGCAGCTTCAAAACCTTTATCCAAATAAATGGCTCCTATTAATGCCTCACAGCAATCAGAGATAATTTTATTTTCTACTACATTTCTGCTCGTCTTAGAATTACCTGTAATTACAAATTCTTTAAGATTTAATGAATTTCCAATTTCTAGACATTTATCTTTATTGACTAAAGAGGCTAATTTTTTATCTAATGACCCTACTTTTTCATTTGGATAAAGCTCATACAATTTTTTGGAAATAACAAGTCCTAGCACTCTATCTCCTAAAAATTCAAGATTTTCATAATTATTATTTGGATCATAGCTTTTATGAGTAACAGCTTGCAAAAGGATTTGTTCATTTTTGAAATTTATTTTAATCTTTTTTTGAAGATTTTTAAGAGTGCTCATAATTAATCAATAAATTTGAAAAATCTATTTAATCTTAATATTTCAGTCCAATTCCAAAATTTAACAATACTTCCAACAAATGGATCTGATGAAAAAAACAATATTTGAGCTTTACCCACAAGGTTATTTTTATGCACATATCCAACTTCAGATAAAAATCTACTATCTTTTGAGCAATCCCTATTATCTCCTAAGAAAAATAAATGGTCTTTTGGAACTAGGTATTTATCAGTGTTAGCAAAAGTAATATCTGTTCTGTATGATGCCAAATAAACTTTACCGTTTGGAAGTTTTTCTTCAAAAGTGTTAACTTTAATTTTTGATTTCCCACAATAATTAGTGATATTTTTTGATTTAATTGTTTTTAAAATTTGATTGCCATTTAGGTGAAGATCACCATTAATAAACTGAATTGTATCACCTGGTAAACCAATCACACGCTTTATATAGTCGGTTCTATTATCGGTCGGCGTTTTAAATACAGCAACGTCACCTCTTTTAGGAATATTAGTAAAAATACGATTTTCAAAAATAGGTGGACTAAATGGAAAGGAATGTTTGCTATAACCATATGTGAACTTAGTTACAAAAAGTCTATCACCGACTAATAAATTTGGTTCCATTGACGATGAAGGAATATAAAAAGGTTGCAACAAAATAGATCTAATTAAAACTGCAATGATAAGTGCATAAATTATAGTTTTAAGATTTTCAATTATTATTTTTTTCATATTTTTTTATCTATAACAACAAACGCTATTGAATAATCTTTATCATCAGAAAGTGATAAAAAGACTTTATATTTTCGTATTTTAAATTTTTTTTGTAAAAAATTATTTAATTTTTTGGATAGTGAAATATATGGCTTTCCATTCTTGTAATTCTTTATTTCAATATCTATAAAATTTATATCTGATCTAAAGCCGGTTCCAATTGCTTTAACAAAAGCCTCTTTTGCAGCAAATCTTTTTGCATAAAAATTAATTTTATTTTTTAATTTTTTTCCCTGTTGAATTTCTTTTTCTGTAAAAATTCTATTTAAAAAACCTTTAATTTTTAACGAATTTTTTATTCTGCTATTTTTAATAATATCAACACCATTTCCTATTATATGCATTATCTTAATATTTTAATAAATTGTTTAACTACTTTTGAAATGCTGTATGAGATAGATTCTCCAATTATAAAATGGCCTATATTAAATTCTTCAATTTGTTTTATCTTATTTAGTATTTTTGTTGTCTTATAGTCCATACCGTGTCCAGCATGAACCTCTAAACCTATTTTTTTTGCATAAATGGCGCATTTTTTAATTTTATTTAGTTCTCTTGAGTAATTTTTTTTCTCTTTTATTTTATTAGAAATCTTACCTGTATGTATCTCTATACATTTACTTCCTAGAGTTTTTGATAATCTTATATCTTGCAGAGATGGATTTATAAATAAGCTAGTTCTTATATTATTTCTATTAAAAATTTCTAATATTTTTTTGATTTTATTTTTATTTTTTTTTAAATTTAATCCTCCTTCTGTGGTAATTTCATTTCTTTTTTCAGGTACAAGACAAATAAAAGAAGGTTTATTTTTAAGTGCAATTTTAACAATTTTTAGGTCTGAAGCTATTTCCAAATTAATGGGTATTGATTTATCTGACGAGAGAATTTTTAAATCCATATCATTAATGTGACGCCTATCCTCTCTTAAATGAACTGTAATAGAGTCTGCACCAGCCTTTAAAACATCTAAAGCTACAGTATAGGGATCAGGATGTTTTTCACCTCTAGCATTTCTCAAAGTTGCAACATGGTCGATGTTAACCCCTAGTCTCTTTTTCATTTTAAAAATCTACTTCCAGGTTTGGTAATTGGAATTTTTTTTAGACTTTCTGGAATATTTTTTTTTTGAAAAGTTGGAATTTTTAATTTTACTTGTGAAATTATATTTTTTTTTTTTATTTTTAAAGTTTGATTATTAGATCTGTCAATTAAACATGCAAATCCTAGTAAAATTGCGCCAGATTTCTTTATTAATTTAGCACACTCTAAACTTGATTTTCCTGTAGTTATAACATCTTCAATAATTAAAACTCTTGATTTTTTTTTAATATAAAAACCTCTTCTTAACTTAAAATTTCCCTCAACACGTTCACAAAAAATTGTTTCTTTTTTTAAAATTCTTCCGATTTCATAACCAATTACAATTCCACCCATCGCTGGTGAAAGAATTAAATCAATATTTTTAAATGTTTTTTTAATTTTACTTGCTAAAGATTTTGTAAATTTTTCAGATTTGCTTGGAAAACTTAATAATTTTGCACATTGCACATAAGAAGGTGAATGTAGTCCAGATGACAATACAAAATGTCCATCTAACAAAGCATTAGTTTTTCTTAAAACTGCTAAAGAGTTTTTTGAAGAAAGCATATTTTTTATTTTTGTGTCTTATAATTTTAAATTTATATTCTTTTTGTTTTAGTTCACTTATCAATTTTGTAAAGTTCTTAAGGTCATGTATGATTAAATTAAATTTGAAATTAATCCTTCCATTAAGTTTTTCTACCATTTCTACACTTGAAATATTAACAAAGTTTTCACCAATCATGGTTGTTACATCACCCATTTTTCCAGGTTCGTCAGGCAGAGAAATCCAAAGTGTTGTATTATATCTTTTTTCCTTAATCGGTTTGCTGTTTTCACGGTACTGCCAATAACGTCTAATTGCAGCACGAGCTTTCCCTGTTTTAGTACTCGTTAACCAATGTAATGAGGGGGAGGCTTTTTTAGAGGTGATAATCTTAACTACATCCCCGTTTCTTAATATAGATTGCAAAGCGCTTTCATTTCCATTTATTTCGCAACCAACAGCAGCATCTCCGATTTGAGTATGGACCGCATAGGCAAAATCTATTGGTGTAGCATTTTTAGGTAGTTTTATAATTGATCCTTTTGGTGTGAAACAAAAGGCGTTCTCTTGAAACATTTGAAGTTTTGTATATTCATAAGAATCATCTGGATTTTCGTTTTTATCAATAATTTCAACTAAATCTGCTAACCAATCATACTCCTTCCAAGTTAAAGAATTAAATTTTTCTGATGATTTATATTTCCAGTGAGAAGCAATACCTCTTTCTGCAAACTCATGCATTTGTTTTGTTCTTAATTGGATTTCAATTGGTCTTTTATTTGGTCCAATAATAGCTGTGTGTAATGATTGATATTTATTGATTTTTGGTGATGAGATATAATCTTTAAATTTACCTGGTATACAATTCCATTTACTATGTAAAATTCCTAAAGCTTTATAGCAATCATCAATATTATTTAAAATAATTCTAAACCCAATAATGTCTGTTATTTGTTCAAGAGAAGTTCTTTTTTTTTGGATTTTTCTCCAAATTGAAAAAGGAGTTTTCTCTCTTCCAACTATTTTTGGTTCTATATTTTTGTTTTTAAGTATTTCAAAAAACTCATCAGAAATATTATTAAAGTTAATTAGATTATTTTCTTTAATTTTATCTAATCTGTCTTTTATCAATTTTCTTGCATCTTCATTTAAAACTTCAAAAGAAAGGTCCTCTAATTCATCTCTTATACGATGCATGCCCATCCTATCTGCAAGTGGCGCATAAATTTCCATTGTTTCTTTTGCTTTTCTAATCTGCTTTTCTTTATCAACAACTTTAATGGTACGCATATTGTGCAGTCTATCTGCTAGTTTCACCAGTAAAACTCGGATGTCTTTTGAAGTTGCTAATATTAACTTTCTAAAATTTTCTGCTTTAGAGTTTGATATTGCTTGATTTTCAAACTCAGAAATTTTTGTAACACCATCAACTAAATCAGCAACCTCTTTTCCAAATTCTGCTTCTATTGTATTATAAGTTGCATGAGTATCTTCTATTGTATCATGTAGTAAACCAGTAGCTATAGTTGCACTGTCTAGTTTTAACTCAGTTAAAATATTTGCAACTGCTATCGGGTGAATAATATAAGGTGAGCCCTCATCTCTTTTTTGTTTTTCATGAGCCTTTAAAGCAAAATTATAGGCTTTTGATAAAGTTTCTGGATTAAGAAACTTATTATAATTTTTTACCTTATTAATTAATTCTTCAGATTTAAGCATTATTATTTATATCATTTTATTGAGCAATTTTAATACCCAATAACTGATCTGAGGTTAAATTTGACATTAAAATGACTATATTTTTATTAAGTTTAGGGTGAACCCAATCTTTATCTAATTCATATAAAGGAAACAGAACAAAATTTCTATTATGCATTCTTTTATGCGGAGTATTGAGTTTATGATTTCCAAGTTTTCTATGGATTATTTCACCATTAAAATCAACTATATCAATATCACATATTCTTGGATGATTTCTTTCAGACTTAGTTCGACCTAGTTTTTTTTCAATTTTTTTTATTTTTAAAAATAATTCAGCTATATTTAATTTTGTCTCAACTAGTAGGATAGAATTAATAAAGTTTGGAAAATTTTCATTTGGCCAAGATTTTGTACTGTAAAATTTTGATCTTTTCTTTATATAAATTCCCTCCTCTTGGATTAAATCTATAATTTTATTTAAATTTTTTTTCTTGTCTCCAAGATTAGAACCTAATGCTAGATATACAAAATTAACTTGATTTTCTAATATATCTTGCTTTTTCACGGTTCCAATCTCTTGTCTTCTTTGTCAGCCTTTTATCAAATTGTTTTTTACCTTTAGCTACTGCAATTTCTAATTTTGCCTTTCCTTTTAAAAAATACATTTTTGTTGGCACAATAGTTAAACCATCTTCATGAATTCTACCGATAATTTTATTAATTTCTCTTTTATTCAATAAAAGTTTTCTTTCAGAGTAAGGATTATGGTTTGAATAACTGGCTTGTTTATAGATAGGTATATGAGAATTAATCAAAAAAATTTCTCCATCTTTATCTACAGCATAAGAGTCTGCTATGTTAATTTTACCTGATCTTACAGATTTTATTTCAGAGCCCTTTAAAACTATACCTGCTTCAAACATCTCTTTAAAAAAATAATTAAAAGATGCTTTTCTATTAATTGTAATAATTTTTAAACCAGGGGTGGTTTTTTTATTCATTAATTAATTCGGCAGATATAAGCGCTTTTTTAACCTCAGCTTTTGTTTCATCTAAAACTGTTACCAAAGGTAATCTCACATTATCATCACAGAGGCCGATTAATTTAGCTGCGTATTTAACTGGTGATGGATTGCTCTCAATAAACAAAGATTTATGAACAGGTTGAAGTTTTTTATCTATCTCTCCAGCCTTTTTTTGCTTATCTTTATCTTCTGATTTTGAAAATTTTTGCATATCAGAACACATTTTAGGAGCTATGTTGGCTGTAACAGAAATACACCCTACGCCACCTCTTTTATTATATTCATAAGCAAGACCGTCCTCACCTGTTAGTTGGATAAATTCATTGCCAATTTTTTTGAAAGTCTCATCTACCCTATTCAAATCACCAGTTGCATCTTTTACTCCAACTATGTTCTTCAGTTCAAATAATCTTGCCATAGTATCTACTGTCATATCAATAACTGATCTACCAGGAATATTATAAATTATGATTGGTATGCCACATTTGTCATTTATAGCTTTGTAATGCTGATATAAGCCCTCCTGAGTGGGTTTGTTATAATAAGGGGTCACTATCAAGGCACCATCTGCACCAGCCTTTTCGGCGTGCTCTGTGAGTGATATGGCTTCTGTGGTAGAATTTGATCCTGTACCTGCTATCACTGGAATTTTTCCTTTAGCTTCTTGAATACATAACTCTATAACTTTCTCATGTTCTCTATGCGAAAGAGTTGGTGACTCACCTGTTGTACCAGCTGGCACAAGTCCATTTGTTCCATTTTCTAAATGAAAATTAATAATTTTTATATAGGTTTCCTCATCAAGGCTATTGCCTTTAAATGGTGTTACTAAAGCTACATTTGAACCTTTAAACATAAATATTTATATCATAAGTTACTAAAAATGATTTTTAGAAAATCTAAATTACTACTAACAATTATATTTTTTTTAACCTTTTTTCAATCATCATATTCGAATGAAATAATAATACCTAAGAAAAAACCTGCGTTTAAAAGTCAGATAGTAGTTCCTCCTTTAAAACCTGGAACATTTAATGAGAAACAAAGTTTAAAAGATGATAAAGATTTACCTAAAGAGATCTTTGGGATTTTATTGCCCCCCAAAAAACCACTTATTGTAAAAAAACAAACATTAAGGACTGCTAAAAAAACCAGATATTATAGTGAAAGAGATTTTGAATTTGCAAAACAAGCAATTAGATTTATGGAAAAGTCTAATTGGAAAGACGCAAAAAATACCGCAAAAAAAGCAAGGGCTCAATCGATATATGATTTTATAGAGTGGAGACATCTTCTCACATCGGGAAACAAAGCAAGCTTTTCTGAATATAAAAAGTTTATCGAAAGAGTTAAAGATTATCCAAGATTTGATAGAATTAAATATCTTGCTGAACATAAAATAAATTTACAAAACCATTCTCCTACAGAAATAATTAATTGGTTTCAAGGTGATGAGCCATTAAGTGGATATGGTAAAATGATGTTAGGAGAGAGTTTTATTAAAATAGGAAAGTCTGGTGATGGGATAAAATTAATAAAAGAAGGGTTTATAAATGCAGATCTAAATACAAATAATTTAAAATATTTCAGAAAAAAATTTAAAAATATTTTAGATACTTCAGATTATATAAATAGAGCAGATTATTATGCTTGGGAGGGTAAGCATTGGGATCTTAAAAGAGTTATTAGATACCTACCTAGTGAATATCAATTACTTTATACAGCAAGGCAAATATTAATAAGCAGAGGGTATGGAGTTGATGAAGCAATTAAAAAAGTACCAAAAAACCTTAAGAATGACGCTGGTTTAAATTATGATCGATTAAAATGGAGAAGAAAAAAAGGACGTGTAGATAGTTCGCTAGAAATTCTTAACAAAATAAAAAACACTGATGAATATTTAGTAAGACCAGATAAATGGTGGAAAGAAAAGTCAATAATTGGAAGATCTTTAATTTATCAAAAAAAATATAAAACGGCGTATAGAATTATTTCAAATCACGCAATGACAGAAGGCGCGGACTATGCTGAGGCTGAGTGGATGAGTGGATGGATAGCACTTAGTTTTTTAAAAGATGCACAACTGGCAGAAGATCATTTTTTAAATTTTTACAACAATGTTAGCTATCCAATTAGCTTATCTAGAGGTGCTTATTGGTTGGGTAAAACTTATGAAAAAATTGGAGATAAAGAAAACTCAAATAAATGGTTCTTTGAAGGATCAAAATATTTAACAACATATTATGGTCAGCTCTCACACATGATAGTGAAACCTCTAGAGAAATTTGAACTAGATAAATTAATGTTTATAGAAGATGATTATGAACAGGAGTTTTTTTCAAAAAAACTTGTAGCAATTGTTGATTTACTAGATTATTTAAATAAAGATAAATATACAAAACATATATTACGATTTCTCGCAAATGATAATGTAGAAAAAGGCAGTGAAGCTTTAGCTGCTAAATTAGCTTCAGATATATCACGTTTTGATTTTGCTATACAAGTTTCTAAAATTGCCTCATATCAAAAAAGATTTCACAACCAGTTTAATTACCCCATAATGAGTGTGCCAAAATTTGTTGGTGGAAGAAAAATCCCTGATCCAGCATTAATATTATCTATTATCAGACAAGAAAGTGAATTTGATACCTCCGCAAAGAGTAGAGTTGGTGCACAAGGATTAATGCAACTTATGCCTTACACAGCCAAAACTGTATCAAAACAAGCCAAGTTAGGATACACGAAGTCTAAATTAACAACTGATCCTGAATATAATATTAATTTAGGATCTCATTATATTGCAGGATTAATTAATCAGTATAAAGGTTCCTACCCTTTTGCTACAGCTGCTTATAATGCTGGACCTAAGAGAGTAAAGTATTGGAAAAAAATTAATAAGGATCCTCAAAAAAAACAAATAGACTATGTTGATTGGATTGAGCTTATTAAATTTAAAGAGACTAGAAATTACGTGCAAAGAGTTTTAGAAAATTACAACGTTTATAGGTACATTTTGTCTCAAAAGCCAATATATCTTAAAGATTTCTTTAAAAATCAGAAAATGTATTAAATGGCGGAAGAGAAGGGATTCGAACCCTTGGAAGGATTGCTCCTTCGGCAATTTAGCAAACTGCTGGTTTAAGCCAACTCACCCACTCTTCCGTTGATACATGTGTAACTTGAAATCATTGAATATTCAATATTAATCAAGTAATTTCTTGCAAATATGAAAAACAAATACTCTATTTTTTCACTTATAAAAAATGCTTTTTCGCAGCATGAAAACTGGAAGCAAGCTTGGGGCAATCCTGAGCCTAAAAAAGAATATGATGCAGTAATCGTTGGAGGTGGCGGGCATGGATTAGCTACAGCTTACTATCTTGCAAAAAAACATAATATGAAAAATATTGCAGTTTTAGAAAAAGGTTGGATTGGCGGTGGTAATACTGGGAGAAATACAACAATCATAAGATCAAATTATTTATGGGATGCTAGCGCTGGATTGTATGACCATGCTTTAAAAATTTGGGAAAATTTATCTCAAGAGTTAAATTATAATATAATGTTTAGTCAACGTGGAGTAATGAACTTAGCTCATAACCTTCAAGATGTTAGAGACTTAAAAAGAAGAACTCATGCAAATAGGTTAAATGGAATTGATGCTGTTTGGTTAGATACAAATCAAGTGAAGGAGTTTTGTCCAATAATAAATATTTCTCAAGATATAAGATATCCTGTGCTTGGTGGAACTTTACAAAGAAGAGCCGGCACTGCAAGACATGATGCTGTTGCATGGGGTTATGCAAGAGGTGCAGATGCAATGGGTGTGGATATAATTCAAAATTGTGAAGTTAAAGGAATAAAAAGAAATGGAGACCAAGTTGAAGGACTTCAAACCGCAAAAGGATTTATCAAAACAAAAAAAATTGGTGTAGTGGCTGCAGGGCATTCAAGTGTAATTGCTAATATGGCAGGCTTAAAATTACCACTTGAAAGTAAACCATTACAGGCATTAGTTTCGGAACCAGTTAAGCCAATAATAGATACAGTTGTAATGTCCAATGCTGTCCATGCTTATGTTAGTCAATCTGATAAAGGTGAATTAGTAATTGGAGCTGGAACAGATGCTTACATATCTTATACACAAAGAGGAAGTCATGATGTAGTAGAAGGTACGTTAAAAGCTATATTAGAGCTGTACCCTATTTTTAGTAGAATGAAGATGTTAAGACAATGGGGTGGTATTGTTGACATTTGCCCTGATGCAAGCCCGATCATTAGTAAAACAAATATAAAAGGTCTTTATTTTAATTGTGGTTGGGGAACAGGAGGTTTTAAAGCAACACCTGGATCTGGTGATTTATTTGCTCACACAATTGCTAATGATGAGCCACATAAATTAAATGCAGCATTTAATCTTAACAGATTTGTAAGTGGAGATCTTGTTGATGAACATGGTGCGGCTGCTGTAGCACACTAATGTTTGTTATAAATTGCCCATATTGTGGAGAAAGAGACCAGAGTGAGTTTTCATGTGGTGGAGAAGCACACATTGTAAGACCAAAACAACCTACAGAGCTAAGTGATGATGAATGGGCAGAATATTTATTTATGAGAAAGAATATTAAAGGTGTTCAGTTTGAAAGATGGAACCATGCTCATGGATGTAGAAAATGGTTTAATATGGTTAGGGATTCATCCAATGACAAAATACATGCAGTTTACAAAATGGGTGAAAAACCTCCAGCAATTTAAATGACCAAATATAGAATTAATAAAACAAAATTTGTTGATCAAACAAAAACTGTTTCATTTACTTTTGACGGTAAAAAATATCATGGTTTTGAGGGTGACACCCTAGCCTCAGCACTTCTTTCAAATGGCATTCATTTAGTTGGCAGAAGTTTTAAGTATCACCGTCCAAGAGGTATAATGTCATGTGGGTCTGAAGAGCCAAACGCAATATGCCAAATAAATGATAATACTGATTTAACAGAGCCTAATGTAAGAGTTACAGAAATAGAACTTTATGAAGGATTGAAAGCATCTAGTCAAAATTGTTGGCCAAGTCTTAACTTTGACATAGGTGGAATTAATAACTTAATATCACCATTTTTACCAGCAGGTTTTTATTATAAGACTTTTATGTGGCCTAAAAGTTTCTGGAAAAAAATTTATGAACCATTAATAAGATTGTCTGCAGGCCTTGGCAAATCACCTACACAACCAGATCCAGACATATATGATCATAAACATGAGCATTGTGATGTATTAGTTATTGGAGGTGGGATTTCAGGTATTATGTCAGCTAAAATAGCAGCAAAAAATAATTTAAAGACAATATTAATTGAAGATAAAAATACACTTGGTGGATCCACAATTTATCAAAATAATAAAAATTTTATAATAGATAATCAAAAATCAAACGAATGGTTAATGAATGAAATATCAGAATTAGAAAAATTAGATAATTTAATAATAAAAACTAGAACAAGTTTGGCCGCTTTTCATAGTTATAACTACCTTTTGGCTAAAGAAAATATATCAGATCATTTACCATTAAATAAAAAAAATGGTAGTATAAGACAGAGATTATGGAAAATAAGAGCAGATAAAGTAATTGTTGCTGCAGGTGCAATAGAAAGACCTCTTATATTCAATAACAATGATAGACCTGGAATTATACTTGCTAACTCCGTTAAAAAATATTTAGATTTTTATGGAGTATCCAGTGGATTAAATAATACTATTTTTACCAACAATGATAGTGCTTACGAAACTGCAGTGTCATTATTTGAAAAAGGAATATCAGTAAAGATTATTGATATTAGAAAAAAATCTTCATCAAATATTGTTAAAAATGCTAAAAACCTAGGAATTGAAATATATTGGAACTCTACAGTGGTAAATACTTTTGGCTACAAAAAGATAAAATCAATAGAAATTATGAATTTATCAGAAGATGGATCGAATGTTACTGGAAATAAAAATAAAATTCAGTGTGATTGTTTATCAATAAGTGGAGGTTGGACACCGATGGTGCATATGCATACACAATCAGGAGGAAAATTAGATTTTAGAGAGAGAGATCAAGTATTTGTTCCAAATGAAAAAAGTGAAAATCATATAAATGTTGGATCATGTAACGGTGATTTTGAATTAGAAGAAATAGTTAAAAATACAAATAATAAAGTTAAAAAATTTTTAAACATTAATGAAAGTGGTTTTGATAAAATTTCAGTTTTATGTTCAAAAGAGTTAGAGAAGAAAAACATATGGCTGTTACCAAATACTATTTCAGAGGGTAAAACTAAATCTTTTATAGATTTTCAAAATGATTCGACAGCGAAAGATATAAAGTTAGCACTTAGAGAAGGTTTTAAATCAATAGAACATGTAAAGAGATATACAACAACTGGAATGGCAACAGATCAAGGTAAATTATCGAATATGCATGCTCTGGGAATTATTGCTGACACAGCTGGAGTAAAAATGGGTACTTTAGGTACAACTACTTTTAGACCACCATTTACACCATTAACTTTTGGAGCAATTGTAGGAAGAAGTGTTGGAAAATTTTTTGATGTTGTGAGAAAAACCTCAATTCACGAATGGCACGTGCAAAACAAAGCAAAGTTTGAAAATGTTGGGCAATGGAAAAGGCCATGGTATTACCCTATTAATAGCGAAAATCTTCATGAAGCAGTTCAAAGAGAAAGTAAAGCTGCAAGAGATAGTGCTGGAATTTTAGATGCTTCTACATTAGGAAAAATAGATATTCAGGGAACTGATGCTTCTGAATTTTTAAACAGAGTTTATACGAATGCTTGGTCAAAATTAGGAATTGGGAAATGCCGTTATGGTTTAATGTTAAATGAAGATGGTATGGTTTATGATGATGGTGTAACCACAAGATTGGGCGAAAATCATTATTTAATGACCACAACTACTGGTGGCGCAGCAAATGTGCTTTCTAAACTTGAAGACTATTTACAAACAGAATGGCCAGAATTAGATGTTTACTTAACGTCTGTTACTGATCACTATTCTACAGCGAGTATTTGTGGTCCAAATTCAAAAAAAATATTGAAAAAATTATTTCCTGATAAAGATTTTAGCGATGAAGCCTTTCCTCACATGTCTTACCAAGACGCAATAATTGACAAAATTGAATGTAGAATAATGAGAATAAGTTTCACAGGAGAGCTTAGTTATGAAATTAACATAGAGTCAAAATATGGTAAATCATTATGGGAAAACTGTATCAAGGCAGGAGAAGAATACAAAATTACTCCTTATGGAACAGAAACAATGCATTTATTAAGGGCTGAAAAGGGATTTATTATTGTTGGTCAA
This sequence comes from uncultured Pelagibacteraceae bacterium, assembly GCA_902518395.1. Taxonomy (GTDB): domain Bacteria; phylum Pseudomonadota; class Alphaproteobacteria; order Pelagibacterales; family Pelagibacteraceae; genus Pelagibacter. Next base: position 18,615 of record CABYFX010000009.1, read on the forward strand.
GACACAGATGGAACTATGACTCCAATTGATCTTCAAATGGATTGGATAGTTAGTAAAAAAAAATATGACTTTATAGGTAAAAGATCACTTTATAGAAGTGATACAATAAGAGAGGATAGAAAGCAGCTTGTTGGATTGCTTACAGATGACCCCAATGAAATATTGGAAGAGGGTGCTCAAATAGTATCTGAATTAGATAAGAAACCTATCGAAATGATTGGACATGTAACGTCAAGCTATTTTAGCCCTAACTTAAATAAATCGATTGCACTAGCAGTTGTTAAAGGTGGAAAAAAAATGAAAGGTCAAAAACTTTTTGTTCCTATGGAAAACAAAAATATCAATGTAACAGTTTCAGATTTTATTTTTTTAGATAAGGAAAACAAGAGGATCAATGCTTAATACAGAATATCCTAACTTTGAAAAAAAATTATTAGATGATCTAGAATTTAAATTATCTGAACCAATTAATAAAATAAATATTAGAGGAAAAAAGAAAGAATTTTTTACAAAAGTAGGAAAGATTTTATCAATCATTTTGCCAATTGAACCAAATACAAGTTCCTCAAATCAGCAATTTAATGCTCTATGGTTAAGTCCAGATGAATGGTTAGTATATTATAATGAAGAGAATAATAATGTTTATAATGATCTTATTAACGAAATATCTAAATTAAATTTTGGCTCTATAGTCAATGTTTCTAATCAATGGATATGTATTAATATAAAGGGTAAAAAGACTTTTGATTTACTTTCATCAGGGTCTCCTTTTAACTTCAATAATTTTAAAAATACTAAAAATTCTGTAACACAAACTTTGCTCAATCATACAGATGTAATTATTCATCATACTGAAATAAACGAAATAAATCTTTTTGTAAGAAGATCATTCTCAGAGGATTTATGGTTGTGGATTAAGGATAGCGCTAGGTTTATCTAATTTTTTTTTTATATAATAACTTACATAACTAAATAATAATATCGAAAGCGTCCATTGAAAAATAAACCACAGCCAAAAGAAACTATCAAAATCTGCGGATAGATATTTGGCTAAATAAAAAACACATATTGGAACAAAAACATTTCGCAACATATTATTTATCATTGCATAATTAGATTTTTTTAATCCCATGAAAAAACCATTTGATAAAAAGAAAATTGGATATGCAGGTAAAATAAATGCTGCAATTTTTAAGTATCTACGTCCATATTCTAAAACAGTTTCATCATTCGAGAAAAATCTTGGTACTATATCTGCGGTGAAATAAACTAATACTCCAGAAAAAATCATTAATAAAAGGCCATATTTAACAGATATTAAATAAGTCTCTTTCACTCTCTCGAAATAATTTGCACCATAATTTTGAGCTATAATTGAAATAATTGCAGTATTAATCCCTAATATAGGAAGTAAAACAACTTGCTCTATTCTCGTAGCTGCGCCATAACCAGCTACTGCTAATTCACTAGTTTGACCAACATAAGTAAATATAAAAGTAGCAGCAACTGCATATCCACAAATAGCAATTGATATTGGCATTGATTGAAAAAATATATTTTTTAAAAATGTTATTTTAATTTTAAAAAATTCCTTAGTAATTTTTTTTACCCTAGGATTTTGCAAGACCTTATATAAAATAATCGCAAAAGCTATAAATTGAGCTATAATTGTTGAAAGACCAATACCCATCATACCCAAAGCAGGTATGAATAGAAAACCAAATATTAATATAGGATTTAAAATTATATTTAGTAGAAAACTTAAAACCAAAACATTTCTGTATGTTTTTGTATCTCCTTCTGCATGTAATAAAGAGTTAAGTGATACAACAAGGAAAAAAAGAAATGATCCGCAAAACATAATATTTGTATATTGAAGCCCTAAATTTGTAATTTCTTCATTCGAACCCATTATGGTAAAAACTTTTTCGGCAAAATATAAACCTATGCATGTAATAAAAACTGATATTATCAGTCCATAGATAATTATATGGGTAAAATAATAAGAGACATTTTTTTCATTTTTTTCTCCAATACTATTCCCTATTAAGGAAGTTCCCGCAACTGTTACACCAATTGAAGTTGCTACAATAATAAAATATATTGGAAATGATTTACTGAGCGCAGAAAGTGCTTCAGGTGAGATTAGTCCTGAATAAAAAGTATCAACAATATTGTATAAGGTTTGAAAAAGCGTACCTACGCTTGCTGGTATTGCAAGTTTTCTAACAAGTAAAGGTATATTTTCTTTAAGCAAATCCATAAAAATTATAATTTAATTAATATTCTTTTTTAAAGATATGTCTCTTGCCAGATTTTTTTGCAAGTATTATTTGCTTTTGTCTCATTGCAAATCTTGATTTTTGATCATCCGTTAAATAATCGTGACATTTTGGACAATGAATACCTTCTAAGTATTTAGAAGATTTTTTCTCTTTGATAGAAAGAGGTTTTCTACAACCACTACAAATTGAATAACTGCCCTGCTTCAAGCCATGTTTTATTGAAACTCTACTATCAAAAACAAAACATTCTCCGTTCCATTGACTATTTTTTTTATCAATATTATTAAGATAATTAATAATTCCACCTTTTAAAACATATACATTTTTAAATCCTTTTTTTTTTAAATAAATATTTGCTTTTTCACATCTGATACCACCCGTACAAAACATTGCTATATTTTCACTATTTTTAAATTGATTTAAATATTTAGGAAATTGACGAAAGTTTTCTATATTTGGATTTAAAGATTTTTTAAAAGTACCCACATCATACTCAAAAGATTTCCGTGCATCTATCAAAACTGTATCTTTTTTTTTAATTATTTTATTCCATTCTCTTGGATTAAGGTTATTCTTAGGGTAATTGTAGTTTCTAACTTTGAAACCCATTGGAACAACTTCCTTTTTGATTTTAACCTTAGGTTTGTGGAATGGATTAAATTTACTATTAGAAACATTTTCTGAATTAAATTTTTTTATAGATAATATTTTTTTTAAAAGTTTGTTGAAATTTAAAAGGTCGCCTTTTTTACCTGAAATCGATCCATTAATACCCTCTGATGAAATTATTATTGTTCCACAAATTTCATAATCTTTCAGACTATTCTCTAAAGTTTTTTTTAATTTTTTTAAATTATTAAGTTTTTTAAATTTATAAAAACCAAAAATATTAAACATTACAAAACTCTACAAACAGTCATTCCATCTCCTAATGGGATAATTATTTGTTCTACCCTTTCATCACTTGAAACATGCTCATTTAATTCTCTTATATTTAGTGTAAATTTATCCATGTTAACCTCATCTGCAACTTCACCATGCCATAAAACATTATCTATTATGATCAAACCACCTTTATTTATCATCTGAAATGATTTTTCATAATATTCTTTATAGTTAAGCTTATCAGCATCAATAAAAATCATATCAAATTTTTGATTTTTTAATTCATCTAAACTATCTAGTGCAGGTTTTACAATCGTTTGAATTTTTTTATCTTGGTAAGCTTTCTTAAAAAAACTTACTGCAATCTTGTTTGTCTCTTTATCTTTATCAAGAGCTGTAAGTTTTCCATCTTCAGGAAGTGCAAGAGCAATAGAAAGTGCACTTAAACCAGTAAAAGTTCCAATCTCAAGCACATTTTTTATATTAGATATTTTTATTATTAAATGGAGAAAATGACATTGAGATATAGCTACCTGCATTCTCTTTTCATTTCCAAGTGCACTATTATAATCTATGATTTCTTCTTGGACCGGGTTTAGTTTAAAACTAAAATTTTTAATATATTTTTCAATTTTTTCAGAAATTTCAATGTTATTACCCATCTATTTTAATTATATAATGACTATATGTTTCGTTAAAATTAAAGTTTCTTCTTTAATATTTCATTAATTAATTGGGGGTTAGCTTTTCCGCCAGAAGCTTTCATTGCTTGCCCCACAAAAAACCCAAATAGCTTTTCTTTTCCTTGTTTATATTCAATGGCTTTTTCTCTGTTATCGTTGATTATTTTATCAATTAATGCTTCTAGTGCTTTTGGATCACTTTCTTGCTTTAACCCTTTTTCTTCAACAATTATTTGAGGGTCTATGTCACCATCCAACATTAATTCAAATATTGTCTTAGCAATTTTGCCTGAAATAGTTCCGTTTTTAATTAAATTAATCAATTTTGCTAAATTTTTTGCACTTATTGGACTTTGAACAATTTCAATATTTTTATTATTTAAAACAGCAAATAATTCTCCTGTAATCCAATTTACAGCTAGTTTCATATCACGATTTTTGCCCATTTTAGCAACAACTTCTTCAAAATATTCAGCTGTATCAATATCAGAGACTAATATTGTTGCTTCATAAGGTGACACTTTAAACTCATCAATAAACCTTTTCTTTTTATCATCTGGTAATTCAGGGATTTCAGATTTTACTTGATTAATAAATTCATCCGTTACTTCTAATGGAAGTAGATCTGGATCTGGAAAGTACCTATAATCATGAGCGTCTTCTTTCGACCTCATTGACCTTGTTTCATTTTTTTTTGTATCAAAAAGCCTTGTTTCTTGATCTATTTCCTCACCTTCTTCTATTAGATCAACCTGTCTATTTGCTTCATAAATAATTGCCATTTGCATGAACTTTATAGAATTGACATTTTTTATTTCACATCTTGTTCCTAAATCTGTTGAGCCTTTTATTCTTACCGACACATTAACATCAGCTCTTAATGATCCCTCTTGCATGTTCCCGTCGCAAGTTCCTAAATATCTCATAATTGATCTTAGTTTTTTTATATAAGCATTCACTTCATCTGGTGATCTTAGATCAGGCTTACTAACGATCTCCATTAAAGCTACACCCGATCTATTTAGATCAACTAGTGTGTTGCTCGGATCAACATCATGAATACTTTTTCCTGCATCCTGTTCTAAATGTAATCTTTCTATTCCAACTTGTTTTTGACCTTCAGGCATATCCAAAATAACATTGCCCTCACCCACAATTGGGTATTTATATTGTGAAATTTGATACCCCTGAGGTAAATCAGCATAAAAATAATTCTTTCTATCAAAAACAGACTTATTATTGATCTTAGCTTTTAAACCGATACCAGTTTTTATAGCTTGTTTAACACAATATTCATTAATTACTGGAAGCATTCCTGGAAATGCTGCATCAACTAAACTTACTTGAGTGTTAGGTTCAGCACCAAATTTTGTAGAAGAAGGTGAAAAAAGTTTTGAATTTGATGTTACTTGAGCATGAACTTCAAGTCCTATAACAACTTCATAAATATTATCATTTCTTTCTATTAAATATTCAGAATTATTTTCAGACATTATTCCATCCACCAATCAGTTATATTGTTTTTATAATTGATTCTTTCCTCCATTGAATAAGCAATATTTAAAACTGTTTGTTCATCAAACGGTTTACCTATTATTTGTAAACCTAATGGATAATTATTTTTATCTGTGCCTGCTGGTATTGAAATTCCAGGTAAACCTGCAAGGTTTACTGGAACAGTAAATATATCATTTAAATACATTGAAACAGGATCATTGGATTTTTCTCCAATTTTAAATGCAGAACTAGGTGTTGAAGGGGTTAAAATAGCATCGACTTTATTATAAGCTTGATCAAAATCTTGTTTAATTAATTGTCTAACCTTTTGAGCTTTAAGATAGTAAGCATCATAATATCCAGAAGATAAAACATAGGTACCTATCATTATCCTTCTCTTTACTTCTTCACCAAAACCTTCTGATCTAGTTTTTTCATACATATCAATTAAACTTTCTCCAGAAGATCTTAGACCATATTTAACACCATCATATCTTGCTAAATTAGATGATGCTTCGGCTGGTGCTACAATATAATAAGTGGGTAAAGCATAACTTGTGTGAGGTAAAGAAATATCAATTATTTCAGCACCACAATCTTTTGCATATTCAATGCCTTTTTTCCAAAGATTCTCTATTTCGTCTGGCATCCCATCAACTCTGTATTCTTTTGGGATTCCAATTTTTATACCTTTGATATTTCTATTTAGTTCTGATGAATAATTATTTCTTTTAAAATCAATTGAAGTTGAATCTTTTTTATCAAATGATGAGATCACTTCTAAAAGAATGGAACAATCTTTGACATCTTTACTCATCGGACCTGCTTGATCTAAAGATGATGCAAAGGCAACAATTCCATATCTTGAACAGCTTCCATAAGTAGGTTTTAGACCTACAGTTCCAGTAAAGGAAGCTGGCTGTCTAATAGATCCACCAGTGTCAGTACCTATTGTTACAGGTGTCAAATTTGCTGCTAAAGCCGCTGAAGAACCACCAGATGATCCACCTGGAACTAAATCTTTTGCAATTGGGTTTTGAACATTGCCAAAAAAACTTGTTTCATTAGATGAGCCCATTGCAAATTCATCACAATTAAGTTTTCCGAGCAAAATACCACCCTCATTCCATATATTTTGTGTTACGGTAGACTCATAGCTGGGAACAAAATTATTTAAGATATTGCTTCCAGCTGTTGTTCTTACTTCATTAGTACAAAATAGATCTTTTACAGCAATTGGAATACCTGGAAGTTTTAAATCAAAATTTGGTTTGTTATCAAACTCTTTTGAAAGTTTAAGACAATTTTCAAAATTTTCAGTTAAATATGCATTTAGTTTTTTTGACTTTTGAGATCTGTCAACAAAAGATTTTGTAGCTTCATTTGATGATATTTTCTTTTCTTTTATATTTTTAATTAATTCAAAAAGGCTTAAAGATGTTATTTCTGTCATTACTCAACTACTTTCGGAACAACAAAAAAATCATCATTTTTTTCAGGAGAATTTTTAAGAATTTTTTCTCTTATATTATCGCTAGTTATTTTATCTTCTCTGAATCTTAAAGTTGTTTCAGCTATAGAAGTTAATGGTTCAACATTTTCAGTGCTTAGCTCATTTAATTTTTCAATAAATTCAAATATAGAATTCATATCATCTGCTAATTTTTCAGCTTTTTTCTCTTCAAGTGAGATTCTTGCTAATTTTGATATGTGTTTTACAGTTTTAAGATCTATTGTCATATGGTAAAAAATAATGTCGCAAAGTACCACTTAAGTTGTAAATATACAATATGATCACAATCGATGAATTCAAAAACAAATTATCAAATGGCTCAAGATTATTGGGTATAGATTTAGGCACAAAAAGGATTGGGATTGCCATTAGTGATTATAATCAAAAAATTGCCACTCCTCTCCAAACCTTAGATAAATCTAAACAAGGTAAATTAATTGATGAACTAGAAAGTATAATTACAGAAAATGACATCAAAGGAATAATTATAGGAAATCCAATAAATATGGATGGCACCTACGGAAAATCTTCACAATCAGCAAAAGATACAGCAATCAATATTTCAAATAAAATTGATATTCCTGTATCTTTATGGGATGAAAGATTATCAACAGTTGGGGCTTTCAATTTATCAAGCGAATTAGATATAAATGTCAGCAAAAGAGAGAGAGATATTGATAAGTTTGCAGCTGCTTTTATTTTGCAAGGTGCTTTAGATTTTATTCAAAATTAATGGTTGCATAGTTAATACTATATAGTTATAGAGTTAATTTTAATGGCAACTAAATCCAAAAAAGCTATTAAAATATCTCAAAAACATCTATTAGGCATACAAGATTTATCTGTTAGTGATGTTACAACTATCCTTAGTGAAGCCTCTAAGTTCATAGAATTAAATAAAAGCAAAAATAAAAAAATTGATATTTTAAAAGGGAAAACTCAAATAAACTTATTTTTTGAACCATCAACAAGGACACAGAGCTCGTTCGAATTAGCAGGAAAAAGATTAGGTGCAGATGTAATGTCAATGAATATTACAAATTCTGCTATCAAAAAAGGTGAAACGTTAATAGATACTGCTATGACGTTAAATGCAATGCATCCAGATATTATTGTAATAAGACATCAAGATTCAGGTGCTTGTAACCTTCTATCTCAAAAAGTTAATTGTGCAGTACTAAACGCAGGTGATGGTAGAAGAGAGCATCCAACGCAGGCATTATTGGATGCTTTAACAATTATAAATAGAAGAAAAAAAATAGAAGGTCTTAAAATTGCAATATGTGGTGATATACTACATTCAAGAGTAGCAAGATCAAATATTTATCTTCTAAACATGTTGGGTGCGGAAGTGAATATTGTGGCTCCTACAAATTTGATGCCAAATAAAATTGAAAAATTTGGCGTAAATATTTTTTCTGACATGAAAAAAGGTGTTAAAGATTGCGATATAGTAATGATGTTAAGATTACAAAATGAAAGAATGACAAGCTCATTTCTATCATCCAACAGAGAATACTATGAGTATTATGGCTTAACACCTGATAAAATTCAATATGCTAAAGAGGATGCTTTAATAATGCATCCAGGACCAATGAATAGAGGTATAGAAATTGATACAAACTTAGCAGACGATATAAACAAAAGTGTAATAAAAGAACAAGTTGAATTAGGCGTAGCAGTAAGGATGGCCTGCTTAAAAATTTTTTGTGAATAAATGAAAAAAAAATACTTTATAAATGCAAATATAATTGACCCTCATAATTCCTTAAATGAAATTGGAGGCATAATAATTGGAGAAAATGGAAAAATTGAAGCTGTCGGAAAAAAAGTAAATACCAATAACATTCCATCTAGAGAAAAGGTAATAGATTTAAATGGAAAATATATATTTCCAGGCATTGTAGATATGAGAGTTTTTGTTGGTGAACCAGGATATGAATACAAAGAGAATTTTAGAACCCTTAGTGAGGCTGCTTTATCAGGTGGTGTAACATCAGTTGTTACAATGCCTAATACAAACCCAGTAATTGATAATGTTTCAATAGTTGATTTTCTTAAAAGAAGAGGAAGAGATAAGTCAAAAATTAATATTTATCCAACGGCTGCATTAACAGTAAAAACAGAAGGAGAAAATATGACTGAATTTGGTTTATTACAGAGTAAAGGAATAATTGGTTTCACAGATGGAATAAAAACAATTCAAAATCCTAGAATTATGAATAGGATTATGAATTCAGCATCAGATTTAAAATCCTTAATAATACAACATGCTGAAGATGCAGAATTATCAAAAGATGGAATGATTAATGATGGTATTATAGCAACAAAACTTGGTCTCCAAGGAATTCCAATAAGCGCTGAATTGTTAATTATAGAAAGAGACTTAACATTGTTAGAATATAATAGTTGTAGGTATCATATTTCTCAGATTTCATCTGCAAACTCTGTAGATATAATCAGAGAAAGAAAAAATAAAGTAAACTTCAGCTGTGGTGTTTCGATAAACAATTTATCATTAAATGAAAATGACATTGGTGATTTCAAAACTTTTTTAAAATTATCACCTCCTTTAAGAACAGAAACTGATAGAAACGCTTTAGTTCAGGGATTAAATGATGAAACAATTGATGTTATTGTTTCTGATCATAAACCAGAAGATGAAGAAAATAAAAGATTAACTTTTGCTCAAGCAGAAACTGGAGCATCTGGAATTGAAACTTTATTGCCCTTAAGCTTAGAATTATATCATAATGGATCGGTTGATTTGGAAACTATAATAAAGGCTCTAACATCAAAACCTGCAGAAATACTTAAAATAAATAAAGGCAACTTATCAACAGGAAATGATGCTGATTTTTGTATTGTAGATATTAATAAACCTTGGGTTGTTAGAAAAGAGAAATTAATATCAAAATCAAAGAATACCCCTATTGAAGACAAAAAACTTCAAGGTAAAGTTATAAGTACATTTGTTAATGGTGAAGAATTATTTAAATCTGAATAATGGATTATATTATAACAGCTTTGGTATCTTATCTATTTGGCTCTATACCTTTTGGATATCTATTCACAAAAATTTTACTTAAAAAGGATATTAGAAATGTAGGATCAGGAAATATTGGTGCCACAAATGTTTTAAGAACTGGCAATAAGTCATTGGGTTATTTAACACTTATTTTAGATATAGCAAAAGCTGTTGTGCCTGTTATCTATATAAAGTTCAATTATCCTGATTTAGTTTATATATCTGCACTTTGTGCATTTTTAGGACATTTATTCCCTGTTTGGCTAAAATTTAAAGGTGGCAAAGGTGTTGCAACATTTGTTGGAATTTTGATTTCAATAAATATTTATTACGCACTAGTTTTTGGAACTATTTGGATTTTAACTTTTTTAATATCAAAATATTCTTCTCTATCCTCATTGTTTGCTTCAATTTCAATACCAATCTACTTAGTAATCATTGAACAGGGTAACATAATTTTTTTCATTATTATGTTTGTTTTAATTTTTTATACACATAGAGAAAATATAAAAAGATTAATAAACAAAGAAGAAACAAAGAGTAATATTTATTAATTTGACAGATTAATAGTTATAAGTAGTTTGGCTAATAATGAATCTTGTAATTGTTGAAAGTCCTGCAAAAGCTAAAACTATAAATAAATATCTAGGTTCAGATTACACTGTTTTAGCAAGTTATGGTCACATTAGAGACCTTCCTTCAAAAAATGGTTCTGTCGATCCAGAAAATTCTTTTAAAATGATTTGGGAAGTAGATAGTTTCTCAAAAAAATATTTAAAAGAAATTACCGATACAGCAAAGCATTCAGAAAAAATTATTTTAGCTACTGACCCTGATCGAGAAGGTGAGGCAATTGCTTGGCATGTTAAAGAGTTTTTAAATGAAAAAAAACTTCTTAAAGATAAAAAAGTAGAACGTGTAGTTTTTAATGAAATAACAAAAAAAGCTGTAACAAATGGAATAGATAATCCAAGAAATATAGAAAATGAACTTGTAGATGCCTACATGGCAAGAAGAGCACTGGACTATTTAGTAGGTTTTAATATATCACCAATTCTATGGACAAAATTACCAGGATCTAAATCAGCAGGAAGAGTTCAATCTGTTGCTCTTAGATTGCTCACTGAGAGGGAACACGAAATAGAAGTTTTTAAACCAGAGGAATTTTGGACACTTAACTTAAATTTCTTAACGAAGGAAAATTTAGATATAAATACATCTATTACTCAACTAGATGGTAAAAAAATTGAGAAATTCTCATTTAAAAATAAAGAAGATATTAATAATGCTTTAGATTTAATTAAAAATAAAAAATATAATATTACAGATATAATATCTAAAATTTATACACGAAACCCTTCTGGTCCTTTTACTACTTCTACTTTACAACAAACATCTTCAAGCAAACTTGGTTTTGGAGCATCTAGAACAATGCAAATTGCGCAAAGACTTTATCAAGGTATAGATATTGATGGTGAAACCGTTGGATTAATTACTTATATGCGTACAGATGGAACTAATATATCAAAAGATGCTGTAGCTTCTTTTAGGAATTTCATTAATCAAAATTATGGTGAAACATATTTGCCGCCCGCCCCTTTAAATTATTCAGGAAAAAAGGCAAAAAATGCACAAGAGGCTCATGAAGCTATCAGGCCAACGGAGATTAGTAGAGTACCTGAAGATATGAAAAAATATTTAAGCACAGATCAATACAAACTTTATAACTTAATATGGTCAAGGTCATTATCCTCGCAAATGGAGTCAGCAAAATTTGATAGAAAAACTATAACAATTACATCCGAAGATAATAAAAATATATGTAAAGCTAGTGGTTCAACTTTAAAATTTGATGGTTTTTTAAAGGTTTCAAGAATAGATGAAAATAAAGATGATGAAAACATATTGCCAGATGTTGTAAAAGGTGAAGTAGAGTTTAAAGACTTTACGGATGAGCAACATTTTACTCAACCACCACCAAGATTTTCAGAAGCAAGTCTTGTTAAAAAGTTAGAAGAATTAGGAATTGGAAGACCTTCAACATATGCAAGTATAATTTCAGTTATTTCAAATAGAGGTTATGCAGACATAGAAAACAAAAGATTTTTTCCAACCGATAGAGGAAAATTGCTCTCCGCTTTTCTTGAAAAATTATTTTCAAAATATGTGGATTATGATTTCACTGCAAAATTGGAAGATCAATTAGACGATATAACAGCTGGAAAAGAAAATTGGATTAAGGTTTTGGAGGAATTTTGGAGAGATTTTAATTTGAATATAGCAGACGTTAAAGAAAAACGCACTAGAGAAGTCTTAGATATGCTTAACGAAAGTTTAGGCTCATTAATCTTTGAAGTTGATAAAGATGGAAAAATCAACAGAAAATGTAAACTATGTGATAGTGGTCAATTAAGTTTAAAAAATAGTTTTCGTGGTGGTGCCTTTATTGGATGTTCAAATTATCCAGATTGTAAATTTACACGACCTCTTTCAAAGTCTAAAGCTGCTCAACAATTGACTTTAGCAGAGCCAAAATTAATTGGTCAAAATGATAGTGGTAAAGACATATATTTAAAAAATGGAAGATTTGGCCCCTATCTTCAATATGAAAAAGAAATTGACGATGTTGCAGAAACTAAAAAGAAAAAGAAAACATTAAAAAAAGAAGATAATAATATGAAAAATGTGTCTATACCGAAAGGAATTGATATCAAAAATATAGATTTAGAAAGAGCTAAGTATTTATGTTCACTTCCAATTAGTTTAGGTAAAAACCCTGACAATGATAAAGATATTACAGTAAATGTTGGTCGTTTTGGACCATATTTAAAATGCGAAAATAAATCAGCACGTTTAGAAAATGTTGAGGAGATTTTTAGTATAGGTCTTAATAGAGCTATAACTCTAATAGCAGAAGCAAAACCTGGTAGAGTTTCGTCATCTTTAATTAAAGATCTCGGCGAACACCCTGAAGGTAAAAAACCTGTGAGAATTATGAAAGGTCAATATGGGCCATATATTAAATACAAATCATTAAATGCAACAATACCTGAGGAAAAAGACCCAATTGAATTATCTATGGAGGAAGCTCTTATTTTAATTGAGAAAAGAAAAGAATACGATAGGAATAAAAAAAAAAAGAAAGGTAAATAATGTCAATTGATGAAAAATTAAATGAAATGGGTTTAGTTTTACCTAAAGCAACTGATCCAGTTGGTTCATATGTTGCTACAAAAATTTCTGGAAATTTACTTTATATTTCTGGACAAATATCAATCGATACTGATGGTAAATTAATTAAAGGAAAAGTTGGAAAAGACTTTAATACAGAGCAAGCCTACAAAGCGGCAGAAAGATGTGCATTAAATCTAATTGCTCAGGCTAAAAAAGCATGTTCAGACGATTTATCTAAAATTAAATCTTGTATTAAATTAACAGGATTTGTTAATTCAGCTGATGATTTTATTGAGCAACCCAAAGTAATAAACGGAGCATCTGATTTAATAAAAAAAGTTTTTGGTGATAAAGGTACTCATACAAGAGCTGCGGTAAGCACTAATAGTTTACCACTTGGTGTTGCAGTTGAGGTTGATGCTATTTTTGAAATCGTATAACTATCTACCAATACTATAATATTCAATATTATTCTTTTTCATTTTAGCTGGTGAATATAAATTTCTAATATCAAATATTTTGAACTTTTTTTTATTATTAAGTTTATTGAAATTTAATTGTTTAAACTCATTCCACTCTGTATGGATTATTATTAAATCACTATTCTTACAAGCACTTTGTACGTTATTAAAGTAAATTACTTTTTTTTTATTAAATTCTGATTTAATTCCAGTTGGATCATAGTAGGATATTTTAGAACCTTTTCTATTTAGGTGAGGAATAAGTTTTAATGAGGAAGCCTCTCTCATATCATCTGTACCAGCTTTAAAAGTGACACCTAAAAAGGTAATTTTCTTACCCTTAAATTTATTTTTTAATATTTCCTTAATTCTATTTAATAAGTATTTATATCTAGAGTCGTTAGATTTAACAGTTGATTTAACAATTGATAGATTTGTTTTTAGTTTTTTTGAAATTGAAAGTAAAGCCCGTGTGTCTTTTGGAAAACATGATCCGCCATAACCAGGTCCAGCTCTTAAAAATCTTGATCCAATTCTATCATCTAATCCAACTCCAAGAGAAATATCATTAACATTTACTTTAAGCTTTTCACATAAATTTGCGATTTCATTTATGTATGTAATTTTAGTAGCCAAAAAAGCATTAGCAGCATATTTAATTAACTCAGCTGCTCTTCTTGAGGTATGAAAATATCGATTTGTTTTCTTTATTAATGGAACATACAAGTTTTTTAAAATATTGTTTGCTCTATTACTGCTAGTACCAATTACAACCCTATCTGGATACATAAAATCTCTTATTGCCTCACCCTCTCTAAGGAATTCAGGATTTGATACTACATCAAATTTGTTTTTATTATTTTTTGAATTTAATAATTTTTCAATTTTATCACCTGTAGTGACAGGCACTGTTGATTTCATAATAATAATTTTATATTTGTTCAAATTTTTTTTAATATTTCTTGCAACATCAAAAACATAAGTTAAGTTAGCATTGTAATTTTTCTTGTTTGTGGGTGTACCTACACAAATAAAAATAATATCCGACTTTCGAACGGATATAGATAGATTTGTAGAAAACTGAAGTCTATTTTGTTTCACATTTCTTTTAATTAGTTCTTCTAATCCAGGTTCGTAAATTGGTATTATTCCACTTGTAAGATTTTCAATTTTTTGTTTGTTGATATCTACACAAATTACTTTATTTCCTAATTCAGAAAAACATGCCCCACTGACTAAACCAACATAACCTGAACCTATAATGCAAATTTTCATAATTTAGCAATCTCTAATGTTGATTTAATATATCCATCCATTGAACCACAATCTAAATATTTACCTGAAAATTTGTGTCCCACAAAAAGAAATTTATTATTAATCATTGTTTTAATTGAGTCAGTAATATGTATCTCGCCACCTTTCCCCTTTTTTTGTTTTTTAAGAATTTTAAATATATCTTTGCTCAATATATATCTTCCAATAACAGCATTTTTAGAAGGTGCTTCTCTAGTATTAGGTTTTTCAATAACATCTGATATTAGAAAATTTCTTTTATCAATTTTTTTGGATATCGAATATATGCCCCAACGATTTACATTATTTTTCTTTACAGTCATACTGGCCATGACTGACGCTTTATATTTCTTGTGTAATTTGATCATATCTTTTGAACAATTCTTCTTCAAAATTAAATCATCTGGAAGTAACATTAAAAAATATCTATTTTTAATAAATTTTTTAGTTTTTAAGACCGCATCACCAGTTCCTAAAGGTTTGTTTTGATATACAAATTTAATTTTTTTTTTATATTTTAAAATTTTTTTATATTCATTAATTATCCGTGGGTCTTTTTTTTTTTTAATTAGTGATTTATAAAAATTATCATTGTAAAAATATTTTTTTATCATTTCTTTTTTCTTAGAAATGATGAAAATTATTTCACTAACACCAGCATCTATGCACTCATCGAGAATATATTCTATACCAGGTTTACCATTTATTGGTAATAGCTCTTTGGCAAAAACGCTAGTTAAAGGCAAAAGTCTTGTACCTAGTCCTGCTAGTGGAATAATGGCTTGTTTAATCATAAAGATAACTTATTTATAAATATATATTTATAATATGAAAATAATTACAAGTATTTTTGATTTAAATAAAGAGATTAAAAACTATAAAAATATTGGATTTGTCCCAACGATGGGTGGTATACATGCTGGTCATGAATCTTTAATAAAATCTTCACAAAAGAAAAAAAGTAAGACAATTGTTAGTATTTTCATAAATCCTACTCAATTTAATAAAAAGAGCGATTTTAATAAATATCCTAGAAATATAAAGAAAGATATCGCAATATTAAAAAAATTAAATGTTGATTACCTGTTCGCACCAAATACCAAAGATATTTATGGATTAAAATCCAAAAAATTTAATTTAAAAAAAAGTGACAAGATATTATGTGCAAAATCTAGAAATGGTCATTTTGAAGGTGTTCT
>CABYFX010000010.1 GCA_902518395.1 uncultured Pelagibacteraceae bacterium
CCTGTTGTTACTTTATATGAATTTGAGCCTGCACCTGGTGTTAAAGTCTCAAAAATTATTAATCTATCTGAAGATATTGCTAGAAACACTAGTTCGGAATCTGCCAGAATTGCAACTATACCTGGTAGTAATACAATAGGAATTGAATTGCCTAAACCACAAAGAGAAAACGTTTTTCTAAGTGAAGTAATTTCTGATAGTAGTTTTAAAAAAAAAGATACTAAGCTTCCAATTGCTTTAGGTAAAAGCATTTCTGGATTACCAATAACAGGAGATTTAAGCACTATGCCTCATTTGCTCATAGCTGGTACAACTGGTTCTGGTAAGTCGGTTTGTATCAATACAATTATTTTATCCCTATTATACAAACACTCTCCTGAAAAATGTAAATTTATATTAATTGATCCTAAAATGTTAGAGCTATCAACATATGAGGGAATACCACATTTGTTATGTCCAGTGATTACAGAAGCAAAAAGAGCTGCTTCAGTTTTAGGCTGGGTAGTTAAAGAAATGGAAAATCGTTACAAATTAATGACTAAGGTAGGGGTAAGAAACATTGACGGTTACAATGAAAAACATAAGATTTCTATGCCATTTATCGTTGTAATTGTTGACGAAATGTCAGATTTAATGCTGGTTGCTGGTAAAGACATAGAAAATTATATTCAAAAACTATCACAAATGGCTAGAGCTGCAGGTATCCATATAATAATGGCTACCCAAAGACCAAGTGTTGATGTCATAACTGGAACAATAAAAGCTAACTTTCCAACTAGAATATCATTCCAAGTTACTTCTAAAATAGATAGTAGAACAATTCTTGGCGAACAAGGAGCTGAACAATTGCTTGGAAAAGGAGATATGCTTTATATGACTTCAGCAAATAGAATGACAAGAATTCATGCGCCATTTGTGTCAGAGGGAGAAATTGAGAAAATAAATAATTATTTAAGAAATCAAGCAGAACCTGATTATGTAGATGAAATTCTTAATTTTGCAGATGAAAAAGAGAATAATAATGACTCTAAAGATAATGAAAACCTAGATGAACTATATAATACTGCTCTTGAAATTGTAAAATCTGAGAGAAAAGCTTCAACATCCTTTTTACAAAGAAAACTACAAATTGGTTACAATAGAGCAGCTAGAATAGTTGATCAAATGGAAGTAAACGGAGAAGTAAGTCAAGCAAATCACGTCGGCAAAAGAGAAGTTCTAAAATGAAAAAATATTTAATTTTTTGTTTAATTTTTTTTTTTAATTTTAATGCTCATAGTTCTAAAAATCAAAAAATTATTAATCACTTAGAAAATATAAATTCTTTGCAATTCAAATTTACTCAGAAAATAGATAATAATAAAATTGAGAGAGGAGAATGTATTATTTTATACCCAAAGAAAATTTTTTGTGAATATAATGACATTTATAACAAAATACTTGTTTCAAATGGTAAATCTCTGGTTATTAATTCAGACAAAATTAAAAATTACTATAGATATCCACTAGATAAAACACCTTTAAATTTTATACTCGATAAAAAATTTTTAATTTCAAAAATGAATGAAGCGGAAGATGATAAGAATTATCCTTTTTATTATGTCTTTAATTTTGAACATGAAAATAATCTAATTAGAGTTTTTTTTGATAAAGAAAGTTTAGATTTAATAGGTTGGGAAACTAAAGATATCTATCAAAATTTAATACAAACTTTTTTAAGTGAAATAAATATTAATATTGATGTTGAAGAAAAAATATTCTCAATACAAAAATATATTAATTAAGATCAACATTTATCTTTTCAGATTTAAATACCTGCATTCCTCTAGCTAAATAATTTTTAATTGCATTTTCATGGTCTAGTGAACAAGTGTGCAGCCAAACTCTTGACATTCCCTCCTCAAATAACTTTTTGATAGCTTCAGAAAGAAGATAGCCACCACATTTTTTTCCAAAATATTCTTCTAAGATGCCAAAGTACGCAATTTCTGAATGATTGCTATCGAGATCACTTATAGTTTCGTAATATCCAGCTAAATTGTTATTATCCTTTAAAATAAAGGTTTTTATTCTTGGATTTTCAACATACTCAATCCATTTTTTATCACTCCAAGCTAATCTGTCTATCCATCTATGTTTTCTTCCAATTTGTTTATAAAAAAACTTATTTAATTGGAAATCTGGTGGGTCTACTTGAATGATTTTAAAGTTTGGTCCAGGACTCTTTGAGCTGTTTAAATCTTTTACAGAGTTTATTTCTAAGAAACTTCTTTCTACATTAATTTTCACGAGACCATTTTACCAATTTTCTCTCCACCAAATAAATGGAAATGCAAATGAGGAACTTCTTGCCCACCATGATCAGCAATATTTGAAAGTGTTCTATAGCCATTTCCAGTACCTACTGAAATTCCAAGTTTTTCTGCAACAATTGAAATTCCTTTAAGCAATCCAACTATTTCTTTATCTGATGCATTGCTATTGAAGTGATCTAGATTTGTATATTTTCCTTTTGGTATGACTAAAGCATGTATTTTTTTTTGAGGATTTATATCATGAAATGATAGAACAAATTCATCTTCATATATTTTGTCACAAGGTATTTCACCTCTTAAAATTTTTGCAAATATATTATTCTCGTCATAGCTAGGAGGTTTTAAACTTGTCATATTATTTACCTTCTAAAACTTTTTTTACAGTATCTCCCATAACAGATGGATTTTTAGAAATTGTGATTCCACACTCTTTTAAAATTTCAACTTTTTCAATTGCACTTTCACCATAAGCTGAAACTATTGCTCCTGCATGACCCATCACTCTCCCTTTTGGTGCGGTTAATCCTGCTATGTAGGCTATAACTGGTTTCTTCATATTTTCTTTTGCAAATTCTCCAGCTGCTACTTCCTGGGGGCCACCAATTTCACCAATCATCAATATTGCATCTGTCTCGTCATCTGTTTCAAACTTTTCTATTATATCTCTAAATGAGCTTCCGTTTATGGGATCACCACCAATGCCAACACTTGTTGAAACTCCAATGTTTAAATTTTTAAGTTGCTGTGCAGCTTCATAACCTAATGTCCCTGACCTGCTTATAATCCCAATTCTTCCTTCTTTGTAAATATGTCCTGGCATTATTCCCAACATTGATTTTCCAGGACTAATAATTCCAGCACAGTTTGGTCCAACTAATGTCATTTTAGAACTTTTAGTGTATCTTCTCATATACCTTTTTATTCTAATCATGTCATGAGAAGGTATTCCATCAACTATTGCTACACATATTTTTATCCCAGCATCTGCTGCTTCCATAGCAGAGTCGGCTGCAAAAGCTGGGGGTACAAATAAAATTGAGGCGTCAGCTCCTGTTTCATTCACAGCATCTTTAACTGTATTGAATACTGGTAAATTTAAATGCTTTGACCCTCCTTTTCCTGGTGTTACACCACCTACTACGTTTGAGCCATATTTAATCATCTCATCTGCATGAAAAGAGCCCATTTTACCAGTAAAACCTTGAATAATTATCTTACTATTTTTATCAACTAATACAGTCATGATTTATTTGTTTAGTGCAGCAACTGCTTTATTAGCTGCATCCTCTAAAGTATTTGCCTCTATATAATTTATTTTACTCTCTTTTAAAATTTGATTTCCTTTTTCAACGTTAGTTCCTGCTAAACGAATAACCAATGGAACTTTAATTTCAATCTTTTTTAATGCATCTACAATTCCTTCTGCAACCCAATCACATCTATTGATACCAGCAAAAATATTTACAAGAATTACTTTAACTTTTTCATCCATTGTAACTAATTTAAAGGCTTTAACTATTTTTTCTGGCGTTGCTCCACCTCCTACATCTAAAAAGTTTGCAGGAGCTCCTCCAGCAAGTTTAATCATATCCATAGATGCCATCGCAAGACCAGCACCATTAATAATGTTGCCTATATTTCCATCTAAACTGACATAGTTTAAACCTCTGTCTGATGCAAAAATTTCTTTTGAATCTTCTTGTGTTTTATCTCTTAGCTCAGAAACTTGACTTCTTCTAAACATTGCATTGTTATCAAAACTCATCTTACAGTCTAATGCTAAAATTTGTTTTTGTTTTGAAATAACTAACGGATTAACTTCTACCATCGTTGCATCTAATTCACTGAAAGCTTTATAACATCCAATAATAGTATCAGAAGCTCTTCTGATCAAGTCTGGCTCTATACCAAGACCAAATGCTAATTCTCTAGCTTGAAAATTTTGCATTCCAACTGCAACTTCAATTTTAGATCTAATAATTGTTTCTGGTTTTTCCTTTGAAATTTCTTCAACACTCATTCCACCTTCTGTCGATGCAACAACCATAATGCTTTCTGAGCTTCTATCAAAAACCAATCCTAAATATAATTCCTTTTCAATATCTGTAGCTTCTTCAATATAAATTCTATTTACAATTTTTCCTTCAGGTCCTGTTTGATTTGTAACTAATTTTTTTCCTAATAATTTATCTGTTGCTTGAGCAACTTCTAATGGGGTATTGCAAACAATTATCCCCCCTGCTTTTCCTCTTGCACCAGAATGAATTTGTGCTTTTACTACCCATCTTGAGCCACCAATTTCTCTAGCCTTATTCTCAGCATTCTCTGGACTGTAAACAATTCCACCTCTAGGAATTGTTACTCCAAAGTTTGAAAGTATTTTCTTTGCTTGATATTCGTGAATGTCCATAATTTTATTTATTTATTATGGATTAACTTATCGATATTTACAATGTTTTCAGCCATTCTAGCTGATGCTGCATCTATCATCCTGCCATCCAGCTGAGCAGCTCCTTTACCCTCTTTAGCAGCCTTTTCTAACTCTTCTAAGATCCTTTTAGCCTTAGTAACTTCTGCTTCTGGTGGAGAGAATACATTATTTGCTAGTTCAATTTGTGAAGGATGTATTGCCCATTTGCCCTCAATACCAATTGCAGCACCTCTTTTAGCAGCTGCTGTATAGGCATCTGGATCATTAAAATCTCCAAAGGGTCCATCAATTGGCCTTAGCCCGTATGCTCTACAAGTCATAACTAACTCTGACAAACCGTGATGCCACTGGTCTCCTGGATAATTTTCATTAAGCCCACCTATAACTGTAGTTCGTGCTCTCAAACTTGCTGCATAATCTGCTACACCAAAATGTAATGCCTCTAATCTTTCACTTGAAGTTGCAATTTCTTTAATATTCGACATTCCTAAAGCAGTCTCAATTAAGCACTCAATTCCAATTTTATTTTTTAATTTTTTATTTGTTTCGATTTGAGTTAACAAACAATCAACCATATAAACGTCACTTGCGGTTCCTGCTTTTGGAACTAAAATTGTATCTACATTTTCTCCAGCTTGTTCAACAATCTCAATTAAATCTGAATACATATAATGAGTATCTAGACTATTTATTCTTACAGAAATAGTTTTACCGCTTCCTCTCCAATCCATTTCGTTTAAAGATTTAATAACATTTGCTCTAGCAGTAATTTTATCATTAGGGGAAACAGCATCCTCAAGATCTAAAAAAACATAATCTGCTGCTGAAATAAGAGCTTTCTCAAACATTTTAGGAGATGATCCTGGAACTGCTAATTCACTCCTTTGTAATCTTGATCTTGCAGGTTTATAAAATTTATGGCTCATTTTTTTCTTTTATCTAATTCGCTCATTACATCTTCAATTTTAATATTGTTTGCTTCAAGGTACATAGCTAGATGATAAAACACATCTGCAGCTTCATGAATTTTGTTTGTATCTTCTTCTACTGCCTCTATCAATTCATTTATTTCTTCAAAAACTTTTGCTTTACTCAAAGATTTATCACTCAAAAGTTTATTGGTATACGATCCATCAACTGGTGAAGATTTTCTTTCTCTTGCAAGTTTAAATAGGCTCTCGAGGGTATTTAGCATCTCAAATCCTAACAGGTATTCCTTTTAAGTCCAAATATTCTTTAGCTTCTTTGACAGAATATTTACCATAGTGAAATATAGATGCTGCTAAAACCGCGCTAGCATTACCTAATTTGATGCCATCAACTAAATGATCAAGATCACCAACTCCTCCTGACGCTATTGTTGGTATGTTTACCATTGAAGAAATTTTAGACATAAGATCAATGTCATAGCCCGCCTGAGTACCATCTCTATCCATTGAGGTGACCAACAACTCACCTGCACCACTCTCTTCCATCTTCTTTGCAAACTCTAAAGCATCAATTCCTGTATTATTTCGACCCCCATGAGTAAAAACTTCCCATTTATCTTCATTTTTTTTAGCATCTATAGCAACGACAATACATTGAGATCCAAATTTTTTTGAACTTTGAACTACAACATCAGCATTTTGTACTGCGGCTGTATTAATTGAAACTTTATCAGCCCCACAGTTTAAAAGTTTGCTAATATCTTCAACACTTCTAACCCCACCACCAACAGTTAAAGGTACAAAACATTTTTTAGAAGTATCTTTTACAACTTCATAAATTGTATCTCTATTTTCATTTGAGGCTGTAATATCTAGAAAACAAATTTCGTCAGCTCCACCATCACTATAAATTTTAGCCTGCTCAACTGGGTCACCTGCATCTTGTAAATCAACAAAGTTAATACCTTTTACAACTCTTCCATTTTTAACATCTAAGCAGGGTATAATTCTATTTTTAAGCATCTATTTCTTTTGCAAGTTCATCTAATTTAATATCACCATCATATATAGCTTTACCAACAATAATACCTTCAATATTATTATTTCCTAATTCGTTAGCTTTTTTAATATCATCTAATGATGAAACACCTCCAGATATAATTACTGGACAATTTGAAATATTAGCTACATTCTCTGTTTCTTGAAAGTTTGGGCTTAACTTCATTCCATCTCTATTTATATCTGTATAAATTAATCTGCTAGCACCATACTCATTTACGTCTTTTAAAAATTCTAAGGTTTTTAAATTAGAATTTTCTTTCCAGCCAGATACGGATAAATATCCGTCTTTAGCATCTAAACCTAAAGCAATTTTATCTGGAAATTTTTCACATGCTTCTTTTAAAAAATTTTTATCTTTGATCGCAGCGCTTCCTAAAATTACTTTCTCAACTCCAGCATCAGTATATTTTTGAACACTTTCAAAATTTCTTACGCCTCCACCTATTTCAATTTTAAGATCAAATTTGCTAACTATTTCCTCAATAATATCTATGTTTACAGTCTTTCCTGTCAACGCTCCATCTAAATCAACTATGTGCAGATTTTTGAAACCATGATCTTTGTATTTGCCAGCTTGTTCAAGTGGAGACATTTCGTACTCTGTTTTGTTATCAAAGTCTCCTTTGATTAATCTTACACATTTTTTATCTTTAATATCTATTGCAGGAAATATTTTCACTTTTAACTTTTTAATGTTTTAATATTTGTATAGATATAATCTGATCTATATTTTGATTTAAAAATTTTTTTATATTGAATCATTTTTAAAAAATTATCAACTTTATCATAATTTGGATCAGGGATTTCGATTAATAGTAAACATTGATTATTCTTAAGATTGTTTATGAAGCCCTTTAAAGTATAGATCTCATGCCCTTCTACATCAATTTTAATAGTTAACATTTCATTTTTAAAACTAAAAATATCATCTCCAATCTTAAAATTTGCATCTTTAATTTCAAAATCTTTATCATTAAATTCACCGCCTGAATATAATATTGCTGTGTTTGAGTGTACATATCCATCTTTAATCATAGCTCTTACTTGTGTTTTTTGATCCGTGTCAGATAAACCAAAATTAAAAACTTCAATATTTTGAAAAGAATTTTTTTCTAATGTTTTTCTAAATCTATTGTATGGATCTATATTAGGTTCAAATGCTTTTACTTTTAAATTTTTAAATTTTTTTGCAAAGTAAAATGAATAATATCCAGAATTAGCCCCAATATCAAAAAAATATGTAAATGGGTTTTCTTTCATTTTATTCTCCAAGAAATTCACTTGATCATTTTCATATTCTTGATGTAAAATTATATGCCTATCTATAGGATCTAAAAAATCTAAATAAAAATATATATTTTTTACTTTAAAAAAATTTCGATTTTTTTTAAAGATTTTGAAATATTTGATACTTAATGAAGGAATAAGTCTTTTAAAAAAAGGAAGTTTTAATAGAAACCTAATCATTTCAAAATTAAAAAATATTCACAATTATAATTTTATGAAATTATCGATTACTTTAAGACCCATTTAATTCTCTTTTCGAAGTGAAATTTCGTAATCAACTTTATTGTCAAAATCACTTTTAACTAATCTCATACATTTTCTATCATTAATATCTATTGCTGGAAAAATTTTCATTAGTTAAATTTATAATATCTATTATTAAAAAAAATTTCATCTTGGCCAATTCTGTCAAAAAATGAAAAATTTTTTGACTTGAAAAAAGTATTATAATTAAATTTATCTGGAACATTATTTTCTACTGAGATTACTTTTATTGTATATTTATTAAAATCGATTGATTTTAATAAGTCTAATTCTTCACCTTCAATATCGATTGATAAATAATCAATTTCAAAATTACTTTTTATTTCTTCTTCGAATGTTGTAGTAGTGATTTTAGATATTTTCGTTTTACTATTTTCATTATTGTTTATTATTTGAATCGCTGTATTATTTTCGTTATTTATTCCACTCATTTGAGTAAGTCCTTCAATAACCTCTACAAACTCAACATCCTTTATCTTATTACTTATAGCTTTATTTACAGTTTTACATTTTCTATTGTTTTTAAGTTTATCATATTGAATCTTTGACGCTTCAATTGCAATTCCTTCCCAATTCAAAAATTTCTCAAAATGGTAACAATTACTACCAATAATTCCATCATACGCTCCTATCTCTATAAAAAAACCATTTTTCTTATTTTGAAAAAAGTGGTTTTTAATAATTTTATCTTGTCCTGCTTGCGAAAAAAACTTCTCATTCCAAAAAAAAATTTTTTCACATTTCCAGATTTTTTCTCTTATCATCCCTCTTAAAACATGAAGTTTTTTTTCTGAATACTCATTTGGTACTTGATCAATCAAATGGCTATAGATCTTGTGTGCATGAATTTTCCCCTCTAAATTTTTTTCAAAAAGTTCTTGCGCTTCCTTAAAAGCGACCGACACGTCTTTTCCAATTAAATGACTTAAATCTATATTTTTCATGTTTATAAGTTAATAAAATTTTCAATAATTTTTAGTCCAATTTTATCACTCTTTTCAGGGTGAAATTGGGTACCAAATATATTTTCCTTTTCTGCAGCACAAACAACATTTGATGAGTAATCAGTTGTTGCTGAAATTACAGATTTATCCTCAGGTACAAACTCATAACTGTGAACAAAGTACATATGGGAGTTATTTTCTATCCCTTTAAAAATTTTACTATCTTTCATAATATTAATTTCATTCCAACCAATGTGCGGAAGCTTAAATTTACCGTCTTGGTTATCAATTTTAGACACTTTACCCGAAATCCATCCCAGACCTTTTGTTTCATTTTCTTCATAACCAATATCAGCAAACATTTGTAGCCCAACACAAATTCCAAGAAGTGGTTTTTTACTTTCTAAGGTAAATTCATTTAATGTATCAATTAAGCCATTAATACTATTGAGACCATCAATACAGCTTTTAAAAGATCCTTGCCCAGGTAATACAACTTTATCGCTAGTTTTTATGGTTGCAATATCTGCTGTCACGTCAATGTTTACTTTATCTTTTGCAACTTCTTTAAACGAATTAATTACGGAACTTATATTACCTGAATTATAGTCAACAATTGTGACATTCATTAAATTTATAAAGAACCTTTTGTAGAAGGTATTGTAGTTTTGTTTCTTGGATCCATCTCTAATGCAGCTCGTAATGATCTTGCTAATCCTTTAAAACAAGATTCTATTATGTGGTGGCTGTTATCGCCATAAATATTTTCAACGTGTAAAGTAATTCCTGCAGCTTGTGAAAAAGCTTGGAACCATTCCTTAAATAGTTCTGTGTCCATCTCACCTAATTTTTCTACTTTTAATTTTACTTTCCAAATTAAATAAGGTCTGTTTGAAACATCAATTGCAACTCTAGTTAATGTTTCATCCATTGGTATCATTGCATGTGCATATCTTTTAATACCAACAAATTTATTTGATGCTTTTTTTAAACATTCACCAATCGCAATTCCCGTGTCTTCAGTTGTGTGGTGAAGATCAATGTGCGTATCGCCTTTAGCTTTAATGTTCATATCCATCGAAGAATGTTTAGATAATTGCTCAAGCATGTGATCTAAAAATCCTATGCCTGTATCAACTTTATACTTGCCTTTGCCATCAACATTTAAATCAACACTGATATTGGTCTCTTTAGTTTTTCTACTTATTTTGGCTTTACGTTTCATAATTAAAAAAGGTATATATCTATTATTCAATTATGGCAATAATTCTAGCCTTGGTCTTGAACTATTGGATTTAGTATCCATCTATATCCCATGACAACGATAGTATTAGTAAGAAAAAACAACGAAGTAGTTGTTGCAGGTGATGGCCAAGTAAGTATGGGAAATACTGTTATTAAGAAAACTGCTAACAAAGTTCGTAAGATTGAGAAAAGAAATGTGATTGCAGGATTTGCTGGATCCACTGCAGATGCTTTGACCTTATTTGAAAGATTAGAGTCTAAGTTAGAAAAACATGCTGGAAATCTAGCAAGAGCAGCTGTTGAATTGGCTAAAGACTGGCGAACTGATAAATATTTAAGAAGATTAGAAGCCTTAATGGCTGTTGGTGATAAAGAAAATAGTTTTATTATTTCAGGGACTGGTGATGTTTTAGAGCCTGAGGGAGATGTTATTGGAATAGGATCTGGTGGAAACTATGCATTAGCTTCAGCTAAAGTGTTAATGGACACAGATTTACCAGCAGAAGAAATTGCAAAAAAAGCAATTAAAGTTGCATCTGAAATATGCGTTTTCACAAATAATAATTTAAACATAGAGAAAATTTAGAATGGAAAAATCAAATGTCACGCCATTACTAAACACTAAAGTTAAGAAAGAAAAAAATAATATTCAAAATTCTCTATCACCAAGAGAGATAGTTTCTGAATTAGATAGATTTGTTGTAGGGCAAAATAATGCAAAGAGAGCAGTTGCAATTGCATTAAGAAATAGATGGAGAAGGCAAGCTTTAGAAGGTGATATGAAAGATGAGGTACTTCCAAAAAATATTTTAATGATGGGGCCAACCGGCGTTGGTAAGACAGAAATTTCTAGGAGGTTATCAAAATTAGCTGAAGCACCATTTGTAAAAGTTGAAGCGACTAGATTTACAGAAGTGGGTTATGTTGGACGAGACGTTGAGCAAATAATTAGAGATCTTTTAGAAATTGCTATTGCAATGGAAAAAGTGAAAAAAAGAAAAGAAGTCCATGCAAAAGCTCAAAAATTAGCAGAGGATAGAGTTCTTGATGCAATTGTTGGGAATAAAGCAAGTGTAGCCACAAGAGAAAGTTTTAGAAAAAGATTAAGAGATGGTGATTTAGACGATAATGAGATCGAGGTAGCTGTTACAGAAAGTAATAGCGGAATGCCATCATTTGAAATCCCTGGAATGCCTGGTGCAAATGTTGGTATGATTAATATTTCAGACATGCTTGGAAAATCTATGGGTCAAAAAGCTAAGAAAAAGAAAATGTTAGTAAAAGAATCTCATGAGATATTACTTAACGAAGAAGCTGATAAATTAATCGAACAAGACAAAATTATTAAATCTGCAAAAAACACAACTGAAAATAATGGTATCGTATTTTTAGATGAAATAGATAAAATTTCAGCAAGAACTGATAGAGTTGGTGGAGATGTTTCAAGAGAAGGTGTTCAAAGAGACTTGTTACCTCTAATTGAAGGAACAACTGTTAGTACTAAATATGGCCCGATTAAAACAGATCATATATTATTTATAGCTTCAGGAGCATTCCAGTTAGCGAAACCATCAGACCTTTTACCTGAACTTCAAGGAAGATTGCCGATCAGAGTAGAGCTAGATGCGTTAAATAGTGAAGATTTTAAGCGAATTTTAAAAGAGCCAGACAATAGTTTAATTAAACAGTACAAAGCTTTACTTAAAACCGAAAACGTTGATTTAGAATTTACTGAAGATGGAATTGATACAATTGCAACAATTGCAAGCGAAGTAAACACAACAGTTGAAAATATTGGCGCTAGAAGACTGCATACTATTATTGAAAGGGTTTTAGATGAAATTAGTTTTACAGCAACTGATAGAGCCGGTGAAAAAATCAGTATAGACTCAGAGTATATTAAGAAAAATATTGGTGAACTTGTTAAGGACGCAGACCTATCAAAGTTTATTTTGTAAATATTATTTTTTTTTCCTTAAAAAAATATCAAAATTTCCAACTGATGGATTTTCAACAGCATCAAAGTCAATACTTATTATTTTTCTCATTAAATGATCACTACCTTTAATAAAATTAGGCACTGAGTGTTTTAATATGCTCAAATTATTAGATTGATATGGATCATTTAAGTTTTTAGATCTTAAACCTTTCCCTGTAATAACATTAATTTTAAAAACTCCATTAATAAAACATTCTTCTATATAGGAAGTCATCTTTTGATTTGCTTCCTCTAAGGTATAACCATGCAAATCAATAGATCTTTCAATATATCTTTTACGTGTCGAAGAAATTTTTTGGTCTTTATTTTCTAATTTATCAGTGCTGTTTAAGAAATCTTGCCAGTCTTGTTTATCTTTATCTGATATTTTTTTATTCAACTAAGCCTGGGTGTCTACAATTAACCAGTTAGGATTTCTTGATGTACTATCTTTTGTAAATTTCCAAGTATCGAGTACTTTCTTAACTTTTTGGGCATCTCCTGATATAACTTTATTATCTTTATCTTTAATACAAGAGATTATTTCACTTACAAATTCAACAGTTACTTCAAGCATATTTTTATTTTGATTATGCTCTTTAATTTCTGCAGAATTAATGCCAATAAACGTGGTCTCAGATGTTACATTTCTTACTTTTTTGTCTTTGATTGCTTCATCAAATTGATCATATACATTTTTTGCTAAAATATTTTTTATTGATTTAATATCTCCTTTAGAGAAACTAGTAATAATGCTTTCATAAGCAATTTTAGCACCATTTAAAAAATCTTTTTTTGCTGCATCGTCAAATGTATCAGCATTTAAAATAGGAGAAGTTTTTGTTTCTTGAACCTCTTCATGAGGAAAACTTGAATTAATATTTTCTTCAAAACCCGTTTTTTTACCTAAAATTCCTCTTAATCTTAGGAAAATAAAACCCGCTATCATTGCTAATAGTATTATATCGATGTACTCAAAGCTGTAACTCATATAGTAATAATATTTACTATGTTGATTAATTTCAACCTGCAATTTACATTATAGACAAATGAACACAGCAATAATTCTTATTTTTGGGATACCTCTTATTGAAATCTACTTGTTTATTAAGGTTGGATCAGAAATTGGGGCATTAAACACCATTTTGCTGATACTAGCAACCGCAGTTGTTGGTATTTGGTACGCAAGATATGAAGGCTTTAACACATTACGTTCAGGAATGTCTCAATTAGTTAAAAAAGAACTACCTCTTTACGAGATTGTTTCTGGAGCAGCTATTGCATTTGCAGCTCTTCTATTAATTTTACCAGGGTTTGCAACTGACATAATAGGCATTCTATTAGTTTTCCCAGTTACAAGAAAAATAATTCTAAAAAAATATTCAAGAAAATATTCGACTGAACATAAAGGTGAAAATAGAAAAAAAAATTATATTGAGGGTGAGTTTGAGGATATAGAGGAAAAAGATGGAAAATAAATATAAAATAATAATAAGTTATATTCAGGATTTATCAGTTGAAATACCAAGTCCTGAAAGTTTAATAACAATTAGAAATACTACACCTGAATATCGTATGGGTGTTAATATAAGTTCAAAACCTTCTAAAAGAAAAATGATAGAAGTATTAACCACATTAACTTATTCAAATCCAAATAAAAAAAAGGCTCAAGGTTATTTTCAAATAAGGTATGCAACAGTCATAGAAATATTAGACTTAAAAATAAAAAAAGGTGAGCTAGAGAAAATAATTTTATGTGACTTGCAAACAAAAATTTATCCTGATTTGGAACAAAAATTTTTATCTATTCTAAAAAATTCAGGACTTCCTGATTTAAAATTTGGCAAAAAAATCAATTTTGAAGAATTATATAAAGCAAGATTAAATTAAAAGAAATTTTTTTTTAAATTTTTTTTAAGAAACTCTTTATGGTTCAGTAATTCTTGTTCAGTTGGTTTAATAACTTTTTTATAATATTCTACTCCACCTTGGGACAAAGAAATATTATTTTCACTATTTTCAACTAGATTTAACGTAGGTTCTTTTTGATCAATTAAATTTATATAGACTTTTGCGAGTAAATCACAATCAATTAGAGCACTATGTTTTTCTCTCCTTGAATTATCAATTCTAAACCTTTTGCATAATGCATCTAAGCTTATTCCTGATCCAGGAAATTTATTTCGTGCTAATTCTAGCGTATCAATAACATTTGCAGTATTTATCTTTGGCTTTCCAATTAAATTTAGTTCATTATTTAAATGGCCAATATCAAATTCGGCATTATGTATAATAATTTTTTTATCCTTAATAAAATCTACAAAATCATCTGCTATATCAGCAAATTTTTGTTTGGTTGATAAAAACTCGTCAGTGTATCCATGAACTTGAAAAGCTTTTTCCGATACTTTTCTTTCAGGGTTTAAATAAAAATGAAATATATTTTTTGTTGGTATTAAATTATCTAACTCTATACAACCAATTTCAACAATTCTATGACCATCTCTAACTGATAAGCCTGTTGTCTCAGTATCTAGAACTATTTCTTTCATTTAAAATTTTGTTTTTAATTAGTTTAACTTGTTTTTTCATCACATTAACTGAAAAATTATTATTAATGACATAGTCAGCTAATTTTTTTTTTTTAGATAAGATAACCTGATTTTCTTTAAGATACCTAATCAATTTTTCGTCAAAGTTAGACCTTTTTTTTAATCTGCTTAAGACTTTGGATTTTTTTGATTTAACAAAAATAATTATATCTTTTTTTTTATTGAGTTTGTTTTCTATTAATAAAGGGATATCAAAAATAATCATTTCACTCTTCTTATTTCTTATTATAAATTTTTTCATATTTTTTCTTACAAATGGATGAACAATAGAAGATATAATTTTAAGATTTTCCTTATTTGAGCTAATGGACGAGATGAGCTCCTTTTTTTTAATAGGAAATGTTTTTATAAATTTTGGTAATTTTTTTTTTAATTTATTAAAACACTCTCTTTTTTTTTTATAAATATATTTTACTTCATCATCCGCATTAAATACAGGATATCCAAATAACCTTGATATAAAAGATTTTCCTGAACCTATACCGCCAATTATTCCAACTCTAATCATGTTTAATTTTAAATCTCATAGTCTCAGTTTTTTAGAAATTCAATTAATTCTTCGTTAATTTCTGGTTCAACATTATGCCAAATATTAAAAGCTTGTTGGCCCTGAAATAAAAACATATTTAAACCATTTTCAATTGAATTACCCTTTGCATTTCCTGCCTCTGAAAACTCTGTTTGAAATGGTGCGTATATAACATCATAAAAAAGCTTATTTTGACCAGCCTGAGAAAAGTCTATGCCAAATTTATCTATTTTATTTAAACCTAAAGTAGTGGCATTTATTATCATATCAAACTTTGGTAAATCACCCCATTCAACAACATTAATCTGGTTAAATAAATTTTTTAAATTATCAGCTTTTTTTTTAGTTCTGTTGCTTAAAAATATTTTTGATGCTTTCATCCTTAACAATGAAAAAATTATTGACGGCACAACCCCACCAGCACCCAATATCAGAACTGTCTTGTCACTAACATCATAATTCAAATTTCTAATACTTAATTCAAATCCATTAATATCAGTGTTATCTCCAACTAAATTACCTTTATTTAACGAGATAGTATTTACGGATTGCGTCCTTAATGCATTGCTACTTAAAATGTCTAGGTGAGGTATTATAGATTTTTTAAAGGGGACAGTAACATTTAAACCCTCCAAATCTCCCTTTTTTAAAGATTTGCATAATTCAGACAAATCATTGTCAAAGGTTTCTAGTTTCCCGTATATTGCATCTAAACTATTTTTTTTTATCCAAAAATTATGTAACTTTGGAGACAAAGAATGTTGAATTGGATTACCAATTACTAAAAATTTTTTCATTTTTGAAGTTCTAAATATTCCTTAATTTTTCTAATAGGTAGACCCATTATGGTATCTTCATCTCCTTCGATGCTTGAAAATAACGTTCTTCCCTCTCCCTCAATTTGATAAACATTATATGCGTATAATTTTTCGTCACTAATTTTATTAAGATACAATAATAGTTCGTCTTCGGAAAAACTTTTCATTGTTAAATATGCTTTATCTGAGTAATTCCAAATCATCGATCCATTTTTAGATATACAAACTGAACTAATTAAAGAGTGTTTCTTTCCATTGAGTTTTTTTAAAATTTTAAGTGCCTCATCCCTATTTTCAGGTTTTGATATTAACTCACCCGATAAGTCTATTACACTATCTGCGCCTAAAACAAGGCTATTGTTCTTTTTTTGACTTACTTTATTTGCTTTTAATTCAGCAAGATTTTTAGATATGATTTCCGGCGAAGCCCCCTCTTTTATTAAACTCTCTTTGATTGGTTCTTCATCTACATTTGATACTTCAACATCGCAGAGGACATTATGCTTATTCAGTATTTCCTTTCTGATCTCACTTTTTGATGCTAATATAATACTAATCATTTTTTTTATTCTTTATCTCAAAAATTTTTATTACTGACGCTGCTGTTTCCTCAACAGATTTTCTTGTTACATCTATCGTTGGCCAATTATTCTCTTTAAATAATTTTCTAGCGCTATTTAGTTCATCTTTAATTTTATCGATATTTACATATTCACTATTTTGATCTTCTTTCAACGAATTCAATCTATTTTTTCTTAAATCATATAATCTTTCTGCTTCTGTAACTAAACCAACAACGCATGGTTTGAAATTTTTTTCTGTAACTTTAGATGGTATAGAATTTTTATTTACTAATGGAATATTTGAAGTTTTGAACCCTCTATTAGCTAGATAAATGGAAGTTGGTGTTTTACTTGTTCTACTTACACCTAATAAAATAATATCTGATTTCTCTATATCATCAGTTTGATTACCATCATCATGGTTCATGGTGAATTGAATAGCTTCAATTCTGTCATAGTATTCTTCATTTAATATATGTTGCCCACTTGGTTGGTGTGAAGCTTTTTGATTTAAGACCTTTGAAAAGTTTAAAATCAGGTCTCCAAGAACTCCAAAACAAGGTAAATTTCTTTCGTAGGCTTTTTCTGTAAGATATTTTGCTAATTTACTATTAACAATAGTATATAAAATAATAGAATTTTTATCTTTTTTTGCCTGTTTTAGTATAGCGAGAGTTTGACTTTCGGTACGAGTGAAGGAAAAATGATTTGTCTCGTATTCGAAATTAGGAAATTGTGCTTTCAAAGCTAAAAAAATTCTATCAAGTGTTTCGCCTGTAGAGTCTGATATTAAATATATTTGGTATAAATTTCTCATGTATAAAGTGTTTATAATCTATAAGTAAAATAAGAAAAATTCAGTTTTACCCCTCTGGATAATAATAGTTAGTTTTTTTTCTATCAAATTAACTAAATTATAAAATGTTAACAAAGTTATACATAATATACATAAAATATGAGAAATCTTAATTAATCCTCATAAAATAGAGCTAAATAGAGATCTAAATTATTAATAAAAAGTTAACAAACTGTGATAATTGACTAATTTACGTTATTCACAATACATAATACTAATAAAGCAAATAATATATATCTATTTATATGAGTCCCTTAACTAACTGTATAAAAAATAAAGACACTAAAACTAATCCTATATGGTTAATGAGACAAGCGGGAAGGTATTTACCTGAATTTCGAGAAATAAGAAAAAAAAATACAGATTTTATAAAACTTTGTTTGAATAGCCATTTAGCATCTGAAATTACTCTTCAACCTATAAAGAGATTTGGATTTGATGGTGCAGTAATATTTTCTGATATTTTGATGTTACCATACGGTCTTGGTCAGAAAGTAGAATTTGAAAAAAACTTTGGGCCAAAGCTTGGGGAATTAGAACTAGATGACATTAAAAATATTGATGAAATTAACTTTACACAAAAAGTTTATAAAGTTTACAAAGCAATTTCCAAAACTTCCCAGGATCCTTTAATGAATAATAAAGACATGATAGGATTTGTTGGAGCTCCATGGACTATTCTTGTATATATGATTAATAGATCATCCCCAAAAAATGGTCTTACAAATGAATTTTTTAAAGATGAATTTCTAATAAATAGACTATTACAAATCATTGAAAAATTCTTAAAAGTTCATATTAAAAATCAAGTTGAAGCTGGGGCTAAAGTAATTCAAATCTTTGATAGTTGGGCAG
Source organism: uncultured Pelagibacteraceae bacterium (assembly GCA_902518395.1). Lineage (GTDB taxonomy): Bacteria > Pseudomonadota > Alphaproteobacteria > Pelagibacterales > Pelagibacteraceae > Pelagibacter. The sequence continues at coordinate 18,689 of CABYFX010000010.1, forward strand.
GATTATTAAACGATAAAATTCCTGAATATATCTATATACCCACATTAAATATTGTAGAATATGTAAAACAATTAGGTGTACCTGTAATTTGTTTTCCAAGAGGTATTAAAGATTACAAAAACTTCTGTGAGATAGTTAAACCAGATGCAGTAAATATAGACTACGATGTTGATCCAGAAAAAATAATAAAAGAAATAAAAATTCCCATCCAGGGCGGGCTTGACCCTAAAATATTATTGACTGATAGAGAAATTCTTAAAAAAGAAGTGGAAAAATATCTTAATATTTTTAAGGATCATCCATATATATTTAATTTAGGACATGGAATTCTACCAGAAACTAAAATTGAAATGGTTGAAGACTTAATTAAAATTGTAAGAAACTTTAAATGACATCAGACCACCCAGAAATTAATTATGGTAAAACAGGGGTTTTAATTATAAATCTTGGCACACCCGATTCCACTAGTTGGCTGGATATAAGGAAATATTTAAAGGAATTTTTATCAGATAGAAGAGTTATCGAAGTAAATCCACTTATTTGGCAAATAATTCTTAACTTATTTATACTTACTTTTAGGCCATCAAAAACAGCTAAAGCTTACAAAGAAATATGGATGAAAGACAAGAACATGTCACCACTTAGGTTTTTTACAGAAAGCCAAGCTCATAAATTGTCTGTAAAAATTGGTAATGAAAACTTGATTGTTGATTTTGCTATGAGGTATGGCAATCCAAGCATTAAAAGCAAAATAACTGCACTTCATGAAAAAGGTTGTGAAAATTTAATTGTGCTACCCCTTTATCCTCAATATGCCGCTGCAACGACCGCAACTGTATGTGATGAGGTTTATAGAACCCTTATGAAAATGAGGTGGCAACCAAATCTAAAAATAATTCCTCATTATGAGTCTGAACCTCTTTATATAGATGCTATTAAAAATAGTATTATAAAAAAAATTAACGAAATCAATTGGAAACCAGACTTAATAGTAGCCTCGTATCATGGAATACCAAAAAAATATTTTGACAAGGGAGATCCTTATCATTGCTATTGTCATAAAACTACTAGACTAATTTCTGAAAAATATTCAGATTTTAAAATTATGACAACATTTCAATCAAGATTTGGTCCACAAGAATGGCTGCAACCTTATACAGACAAAACCTTTGAAGCTCTGCCTAAAGAGGGAAAAAAAAATATTTTAGTTATATGTCCTGGTTTTTCATCTGATTGTGTTGAGACTTTAGAAGAAATATCCATCCAAGGGAAAGAAAGTTTTATGAAATCAGGCGGTAAAAACTTTGAAATGATACCTTGCTTAAATGATAATGAAGATCATATTTCTTTATTCGAACATCTTATTTCAAAGAATTTATAATCAATGAGCGGATATCTTTTATTTAAATCACTTCATTTAATAGCAGTAATTTCTTGGATGGTAGGGTTATTGTATTTACCAAGAATATTTGTTTATCACGTCGAAAATTTTGAAAAAGATCAAGCTACTGAAATTTTCGAGACAATGGAAAGGAAACTTTATAATTACATAATGCGGCCAGCCATGATTTTATCTTGGCTTTTTGGAATTATATTAATTTGGATAAATGGAATTGAAAGTTTCGCCTATTTATGGTTACAACTTAAAATTCTATTAGTAGTGATTTTAACAATTTATCATGAGTATCTAGGTAAATGTATGCGCTCGTTAAAGTCTAAAGAAAACTCAAAATCATCCAGATTTTTTAGGATAATAAACGAAATACCCACAGTTTTGCTTATTTTCATTGTTTTTATTGTAGTTTTTAAGCCTATCTAGGGTTGAAATTTTTTCATCAGTATATATATTTGTAATATCTTTAATAAAAACTTCCACACATGAACATTCAAGAACTAAAAGAAAAAAGCTCAGAAAAGCTAATTACAGAGGCTGAAAAACTAGGTATAGAAAACGCAAGTACTTTACGTAGACAAGAAATATACTTCGCAGTTTTAAAAAAACTTGCTGAAAAAGGTGAAGAAATTACTGGCGGAGGTGTTTTACAATTACTACAGGATGGTTTTGGTTTCCTTAGGGCAATGGAGTCAAATTATTTACCAGGTGCAGATGATATATATGTAAGTCCAAGTCAAATAAGAAGATTTGGTTTAAGAACTGGTGATAGTGTAGAGGGACCAATTAGATCTCCAAAAGATGGAGAAAGATATTTTGCACTTCTTCAGGTTAGTAAAATAAATTTTGAGGAACCAGATAAATTTAAACACAAAATTGCATTTGATAACTTAACTCCTCTTTACCCAAATAAACAATTAGGAATGGAAGTTGAGACCAATAAAGTCGAAAAAAAACCTGATTTAACTCCTAGATTAATTGATTTAGTAAGTCCTATTGGTAAAGGACAAAGGTCTCTGATTATTTCACCACCAAAAGCAGGAAAGACAATGATTTTACAAAGTATTGCAAATTCCATAACTGCTAATCATCCCGAATGTTATTTAATGGTTCTGCTAATAGATGAAAGACCCGAGGAAGTAACAGATATGCAAAGGACTGTTAAAGGTGAGGTTATAAGTTCAACATTTGATGAGCCAGCACAACGCCATGTAGCTGTTGCTGAAATGGTAATTGAAAAAGCTAAAAGATTAACAGAACATAAAAAAGATGTTGTAATTTTATTAGATTCTATAACAAGACTAGGAAGAGCGTATAATGCAGTAGTTCCAAGTTCTGGTAAGGTTTTAACAGGAGGAGTTGATGCAAACGCTCTTCAAAGACCAAAGAGATTTTTTGGAGCCGCAAGAAATATCGAAGAGGGTGGTTCATTAACTATTATAGCTACTGCTTTAATTGATACTGGTAGCAGAATGGATGAAGTAATTTTTGAGGAATTTAAAGGAACTGGTAATAGCGAAACTATCCTAGACAGAAAAATTTCGGAGAAAAGAATATACCCAGCTATTGACATAACTAAATCTGGAACAAGGCGCGAAGAGTTGATTTTTGACAAAAATGATCTTCAAAAAATGAACGTTTTAAGAAGAATTATTGCACCAATGGGCTCAATGGATGCTATTGATTTTATAAATTCAAAGCTTAAAACCACAAAAAACAATGCTGAGTTTTTCAACTCAATGAATAAGCCATCATAAACAAATTATAGATATTTTAATTCTTTCATTTCTTTTTGAAATTCTTTCTCAATATCATCAGTAATTTTATTATTTAAAATTTTTTTCCAGTCATTTTTTGGTCCAAGATAAAAAAATTTATTTCTAACCCCTTCTTTGTTTACAGTGCTTTCTGTAAATCCATCATCCTTCTCCATTTTTTCCAATTTTTCAAAAGAGCTTAAATTAATCGCATTATTAATTTGATCTTCAGTAAATTTTAACTTTAATAGTTTTCCTACAAAGTCTGCAATTTTTGTAAATTCATTTTTTGGATTTTCTGTTAAGTCCTCATATCTTACTAGTAAATAATTTTTATTCATATATTTCCAAGATAAATAGTTTGTTTTCCAAGACCCAACAAATTGTTTGAGAGGAAATATTTTACTTTTCATGAATAAATTTTTTTGTCTTTCAGACATAGCAAGGATTTTATTCTCATCAAACATAAATTCTCTTGCTTTCTCATAATTAGGTAATGAGTAATGATTTTTTAAAGATGTAATTACATTTCTAGGATCTCTTACAATGTAAATAGCTCCAAGTGTATTTTCAGAATCAGTAAATGGGTATTCATTATAATTACCAAGCATATTATGTGTCTTAAAAAATCTTAAATGTTTATTTGAGTTCACTTTTTTTTGTGAGGTTATCCAATTCTTTGCTATTTCATCTAAATCAAATAAGTTAGAGACCAAACCTTCAAATTGAGTAGAATGAGGATAAGCCATGATCGCTTTTAAATGGTTTAAATTTAAATTGGTCTTCTTACCCATTAATAATGAAAGTATATAAAATCTTAACCAGGTATTTCCACTTTTCGGATAAGAAGCTAACCAAATAATCATATTTATATATACCTTAGCTCACGCATCTCAATTTCAAACTCTTTTTCTATGTTCTCTTTCAAATCAATATCTAATAATTTTTTCCAATCATTATCAGGTCCTAAATTAAAAAATTGTTTTTTCCCACCAGCTTTCTTATCTTCTATGGCTTCTGCAAAGCCATTCGCTTTTTCCAATCTCTTAAGATTTTCAAAAAAATTTGATTTCACTGCAAGATTAATTTTATCATTTTCAAATTTAGATCCTAAAAGTTTAGATAAATATTCAGAAAGTCTGTGAAACTCTTTATATGGATCTAACAATAAGTCTTCATACTTAATTAATAAATAATTTTTTTTAAATTGCTTCCATGAATTATAGTGATTTTTCCAAGATGAAATTATCGTAAAAATATTTCTGTTTGCATTTAGGTCATTAAGATCAAATTTCTTGCCTAAGGCTTTGTTTTCATCAAATAAAAATTCTCTAGCTTCCTCGTAATTTTTTTTTGAGAAATGATAAAGTATTGAAGAAATAACATTTCTCGGATCTCTAACAATGTGTATTGCTCCCAGAGAAACCTCACCATTTGTAAAAAAAGATTGCTTATAATTACAAAGAGCATGATGTGTCTTAAAAAATTTTATCTTATTATCTTGATTTATAATTTTTTGAGACTTGATCCAATTTTGTGATAACTCTTCCAAATTATCAATTTCATTTACCAAATTTATAAAATGGGATCTTTTAGGATATTGATCTATTTTGCTTATTTCACTTAAATCCGCTTTATTATTTTTATTAAATAATAGTGAATAAAGAAATGACCGTACCCAAGTATTTCCACTTTTAGGATATGAAGCTAGCCAAATAATCATTAAGATAAATATATAATTACGATTAATATAAAACTATAATAATTAATATGACAATCTATGCTCTATCATCAGGATCTGGCACTTCTGGAATTGCAGTTGTAAGGATATCAGGAACTAAAGTTGAAGAGATTTTAAATTTAATAACTAATAGTCAAATACCGAAACCAAGACAAGCAACTCTAAGAAAATTCAGCAAAATCAATGATTCTGAGCTTATAGATGAAGGTATTTTGATATGGTTTCCTGGGCCTGACAGCTACACAGGAGAAGATATGGCCGAAATCCATGTCCATGGGAGCATCGCAGTGGTAAGAGCAATTTTGGACCAATTATCAAAAATCGAAAATTGTCGATTAGCAGAGCCTGGTGAATTTACAAAAACTGCTTTTCAAAATGGAAAAATAAATCTCCTTAAAGCTGAAAGTATTTCTGACCTTATATCTGCTGAAACAGAAATTCAAAGACAACAAGCTGTTAAAATAATGAGTGGAAGAAGTTCTGAAAAATTTAGTTCTCTTCGAGAAAAACTTTTAAAAATTTTATCTAACGTTGAAGCTAAAATCGACTTTCCTGAAGATGACCTTCCAGAAGATGTTATTAAAAATATTAAAATAGACTCAAAAAAAATAAGAAACGAAATTGAAAAAATTTTGAACGATCAAAAGGTCGGAGAAAGAATTAGAGAGGGATTTAAAATTGCAATTATTGGACCAGCCAATGCAGGAAAATCTTCTTTGTTAAATTATCTTTCCAACCGTGATGTAGCTATCGTTTCAGAAATTGCAGGAACTACAAGAGACGTTATCGAAGCTCATTTAAATTTAGATGGCTACCCAGTTGTGATTTCTGATACTGCTGGGATTAGAGAGTCTCAAGATGAGATAGAAAAAAAAGGAATTAAATTAGCACTCAAACGTGCTGAAGAAGCGGATCTTAACATAATATTAATTGAGCCAAAAAGTGTTAATTTTGCTGGATTTTTGAATGATTTGATTAGTGAAAAATCAATAATTGTAATCAATAAAATAGATCTTGGTTATAAAGATATCAATCAACAAATTGAAAAGTTTAATCCAATTTTTTTATCAATAAAAAATGAAACAAATATAGAAGAATTAATATATAGAATTAAAGATAAACTAAAAAATAAATTTGTTAGTTCAAACGAAACTATAATTACGAGAGAAAGACATAGACAAAGTTTAGAAGCTTGTGTTCAAAATTTAATAAACTTTGAGGAAAAAAACTCTCAAGAAGATTTTGATAAAGCTGCAGAAGATTTAAGATTGGCAACCAGACATTTAGGAATGATTGTTGGTAAAGTAGATGTTGAAGAAATATTAGGGTCTATTTTTAATGATTTTTGCATAGGCAAATAAGTAATGAATTTACTTAGTTTTTAGACATTTTTAAGTGTTTTCTTGTAAATTTTAAGATCAATAATAAATTACAATTATGAAAAATGAGTTATCATTTGATGTAGTTGTAATTGGCGGCGGGCATGCTGGATGTGAAGCAGCTGCAGCATCTTCTAGATTAGGAGTAAATACAGCCTTATTTACACATAAATTTGATACTATTGGTGAGATGTCATGCAACCCAGCAATAGGGGGATTAGGTAAAGGTCATCTTGTTAGAGAGATAGATGCCTTAGATGGTGTAATGGGTGAAGTTGCAGACAAATCAGGAATACAATTTCGTTTATTGAATAGAAGTAGAGGCCCAGCTGTGCGTGGGCCAAGAACTCAAAGTGATAGATCATTATATAAGAAATATATGCAAGAAAAACTCGTAAATTACTGTAATTTAAGCATTTTTTCTGATCCTGTAATAGAGTTTATTTTTGTAAAAAACAATATAATTGGTTTTATTACACAAGAAGGTAAAAAAGTACTGTCATCTAAAGTAATCCTTACAACTGGAACTTTTTTAAATGGTTTAATTCACATTGGTGAAGAAAAAACACCTGCAGGAAGATTTAATGAAAAACCTTCAACAGGTTTAAGTGAACAATTAGAAAAATATGATTTTAAAATTGGAAGATTAAAAACAGGTACACCTCCAAGACTTGATGCAACGACAATTAATTTTGAAAAACTTGAAGAGCAGCATGCAGATGAAGATCCATATTTTTTTTCTTTCCTCACAAAAAAAAATATAAACAAACAAATTTCATGTAGGATGACTTATACCAATCAAGCAGTGCATAAGATCATTTCTAAAAATATAAAAAGTAGTGCTATGTACTCAGGAAGTATCCAAGGAGTTGGTCCTAGATACTGTCCATCAATAGAAGATAAAATTGTAAAGTTTGCAGATAAGCAAAAGCATCAAATATTTTTAGAGCCAGAAGGTCTAAATGATAACACAATTTACCCTAATGGAATTTCAACCTCTCTTCCTGCTGGAATACAGCAAGAAATATGCAATAATATCAATGGTTTAGAAAATGTTAAAATTTTAAGGCCTGGATATGCAATAGAATATGATTTTGTGGACCCAAGGGAATTGTTCCTAACTTTAGAGACAAAAAAAATTAAAAATCTATACCTTGCAGGACAAATAAATGGAACAACGGGCTACGAGGAAGCTGCAGCGCAAGGATTGATAGCTGGCATAAATGCTGCTCTCTCTATTAGGGGTGAAGAACCATTTATACTTGATAGATCTGAAGCATACATAGGTGTTATGATAGATGATTTAGTTACAAAAGGAGTTGCAGAACCCTACAGAATGTTCACATCAAGGGCAGAATACAGATTATCTTTGAGATCTGATAATGCAGATATTCGACTTACCCAAAAAGGAATTGATATTGGTTTAATATTAGATGAAAGGAAAATTATATTTAGAGAGAAAGCTTTAAGATTGGAAAAAAGTCTCAAAAAGATGGAAAATTCGCTAATTTCCCCATCAAAAGCATCTAAGTTTGGAATAAACATTGCAAAAGACGGCGTTAAAAGAAATGCAATAGAAATATTAAGGCAAAAGTCAGTAAATATGAGTAAAATTAGGGATATTTGGCCAGAAATTGAATATGTTTCACGTGAAATTGATGAGCAAATTGAGATAAAGGCTCATTATAAAGGTTATTTAAAGAAACAAAATGCAGATATTTTAGCATTCAAAAGGGATGAGAATCTTAAAATACCCGAAAATTTAGATTATGATCAATTCTCAGGATTATCAAATGAAGTTAAGTCAAAATTTAAGGAAATAAAGCCAAAAACACTTGGTCAGGCACTTAGAATAGATGGAATTACTCCAGCAGCAGTATATATTTTGTTGTCTCATGTCAAAAGAAAGTCTATTAAGCATATAGCTTGATTGATTCGAAAATAATAAAAACTAATAAAATTTATATCCCAAATGTTTCACGTGAAACACTTAAGGAATTAGGAGAATTTTCTCAGTCAATATTGAGCACAAACAAGAAAATAAATTTGATAAGTTCAACTACAGAAAAGTCAATAAATACAAGGCATATTTATGATAGTGCACAAACCATTGAATTTATTGATAAAAATGACATCAAGGTGTGTACTGATCTCGGCTCAGGTGCAGGGCTTCCTAGTATAGTTTTGGGTATTTTGATGAAATCAAAAAAGCAAGGTTTTAGGCTAATTTTTTATGAGAAGAGCTATCATAAGAGCAATTTTTTAAAGGAGATGGTAGAAAAGTTTAAATTGGAAGCAAAAGTTTACCAAAAAAATATATTTGAAGAGAAAAATTTAGTTACAGATGTAATAATTTGTAGAGCATTCAAACCTTTGCCAGTCATTTTTGATATAGCTACAAAAAATTTTAAAAATTTTAAATACATAGTTATGTATTTAGGAAAGAGTGGAAAAAAAATTTTAAAAGAAGTCTCTACAAAATGGAAATTTGATATGGAGGAAATGAAAAGTCTTACTAGTGATGAGTCATCAGTAGTAAAAATTTCTAATTTAAAAAAAAAATATGAATAAAAAAATTATTTCAGTCATAAATCAAAAAGGTGGAGTAGGAAAGACCACAACCGTCATCAATCTTGCGGCTGGTCTAACCATGAAAGGAAAAAAAATTCTTGTAATCGATCTTGATCCGCAAGGAAATGCTACAACAGGTCTTGGATTATCTAATGCAACAAGTTCCGATCAAACAATTTATAATGTATTGAATGGAAATAAAAAAATTTCAGATGTAATCCAGTCTACAAGTTTTGAAAATTTAGATTTGATATCTTCAAATGTTGATTTGTCGGGGCTTGAGGTGGAAACAGCCGGAGACAGCCGGAGAGCCTTTAAATTGAAAGATGAATTAACCTTTATTTTAAACAATTCTGGGCCATCTTATGACTATATCATAATTGACTGCCCACCATCTTTAAGCCTCCTTACAATTATGGCATTAGTAGCCTCCGATGCACTAGTAGTACCACTTCAGACAGAATTTTTTGCTTTAGAGGGACTTACGCAGCTTATGAAAACAATAGAGAGGATAAAATCGAACCTAAATCCATTATTAGACATAAGAGGAATACTTCTGACAATGTATGATAAGAGAAACAAATTATCAGGTGAGGTAGAAACAGAGGCAAGGAACTATTTTAAGGATAAAGTTTATACCACAGCTGTACCAAGAAATGTCAGACTATCAGAGGCACCCTCACACGGTGTTCCTGTTCTTATATATGACAAGACTTGTCCAGGAAGTAGAGCATATTTCAGTTTTACAGAAGAATTTTTAAACCAAGATAAACCAGTGGAGAGTGCAGCATGATTAATCCGTTTAAATCAAAAAAAGGACTTGGAAGAGGATTATCTTCCTTAATAGGTGATAGTGAAAAAATTGATGATAAAAAAAATATCTCAATAAGTTCACTAGTTAGAAATAAGTATCAACCTAGAAAAAAATTTGATGAGATTAGTCTAGAGGAATTAACAAACTCTATAAGAGAGCGAGGTATTATCCAACCCATCATCGTAAGACCATCTTCTGATGAAGAAGATAAATTTGAAATAATAGCTGGAGAAAGAAGATGGCAAGCAGCACAATACGCAGGTCTTCATGAAGTACCAGTAGTTGTTATAAATGTAGATAATCATAAATCTCTAGAATTTGCTATTGTAGAAAATGTACAAAGAAAGGACTTAAATCCAATAGAGGAGGCAGAAGGTTATAAAAGATTAATTGATGAGTTTAGTTACGACCAAGACAAAGTATCAAAATTTATTGGTAAAAGTAGAGCACATATATCAAATTGTTTAAGGCTTTTATCTCTACCACAAGAAATAATAGAATTAATTATTGAAGAGAAATTATCCCAAGGACATGCAAAAATTTTAGTTGGTCTGGATAATGCTGTTCTCTTAGCAAAAAAAATTATTTTAAAAAAATTATCAGTTAGACAAGCTGAAAATTTGGTACGAGTATTGAAGTCTAGTTCTAATAGTTCTACTAAGAAAAAAGATCCGAATATTGCCAGTCTTGAAGAGGAATTGACGGAAAAAATTGGGATGAGAGTTTTTGTAAATAATAGAAGAAACAATTCTGGGACTGTAAGTTTAGAGTATAAAGGTGCTGATCAATTGGATAGATTAGTAGAGATAATTAAGCAAAATTATTAGTAATTACTCACAAAATTAGAGACAAAAAGCATTGAATTTGCTGCATTTTTTTTAACTAACGTCTCCAAGTCATTTATTTTGAAAATTATTTCTTTTACCTCATTAGTAGACCAGGATTGAGCTTGTCTTTTTACTATATCTTTTTCTTTCCAAAAAATAGGAGGTTTAAAACCTGATATAACTTGATTAATATCTACATTATTATCTACTTCGTTCTTAATTTTTAAAAGTCTTTTAGATTTATTTAATATTGTTCTTATTATTAAAATGCAGTCTTCAGGTGAGTAGTTATTTTCATTTAAAATATTAGAAACTTTTTTTGAATTCTTAGCTAAATAATTATCTGATAGCTCAAACACACTGTAGTTTTCAGCTAGGTTCGAAAGTTTTAAAACATCTTCAGAACTAATTTTATTTTTGCTAACAGATAAATTTTTTAATTTTATAAGTTCATTTTTTAAGTTAATTCTATCTCCTTTAGATCTTTCAATAAGTATGTTTTTAATTTCCTGGGAAAGACTAATTTTATTTTTTTTTAAAAAATTGTTAATAACTAAATTTAATGATCGTGTGTCATCTTCATAAACAGGTGTACAAATCAATTGTTTTTCTTTTTCAAATAATGTTCGTAATTTAGATTTTTTCTCTAAGTTTGAACATTTTATTATTATTTTTGAATCAATTTTTTCATTTTCTAAAATTTCATTTACAAAATTAATTAATTTATCTGTGGCTCTTGAAATAATTATTAATTTTTCTGATTCAAAAAGAGATTTTGTTAATAAACTGGAGATGAATTCTTCTTTATTATTTAAAATTTCTTGCTCGTCATACTTTAATACCTCACCTTCAAAATTTTTTGTATAGAAATTATTAATAATATCTTCTTTAATACCTTCATTATTTCCAAATATTAAATGAAAATTAAAATTCAAAGATTTCAATTTCTCTAATTCAAAACTTTTAATTATCATTTAAATTTATAATTGAAGAGATTATAGTATCGCCAATACTTTTTGACAAATTTTCTAAAATAATTTCCTCTTTTTGCTCCAATTCAAATTGGTCTGAATTATTATTATAGACATTATTTTTTTCAATTTTATTATTTAGTAGTAAATCATTATTATTCATTATTTTATATTCAACTAAAATATTAAGCTCAAATTTAAGAGGATCACCTTTGGAATCTTTTGAAACAATTTCTCTATTTTTTGATGAATTTATCTCAATAGTGTATCTTTTCTTTTTATTCTCATTACTACTTTTTATAAAATTAAGTTTACTCTCAATAATCCTGTTAATATTTTTATCTCCCCTTGGCAAAACTTCTTTGATTTCAAAATCATAATCTTTTTCTAAGAAAATTGGTTTGTATGAACATGAAGTAAGCCCAAATATAAAAAAAAGAATTAAAGTTTTGCTTAAAATTTTATTCATTTATCAGTAGATTTATTAACCTATTTTTTACAAATATTATTTTATTAATAGATTTATCTTTTAAATACTTTTCTGACAATTTGTTTAATTTTATTTTATTCATAAGACTTTCTTGGTCTAAACCTCTATTTTCATTTAAAATGGCTCTTTTTTTACCATTTATCTGTATCACATAATCAATTTTGTCATCATCTATAAGACTCTTATCTGCTTTAGGCCACTTTATTTCATCTACAAAGTTTAGATCTTCCAAACATTCAGATGTAAAGTGTGGTATAGCTGGAGAAAATAGTATTAACATTGTTTTGTAAGTCGATTTAAGTGTCTTACTGTCAATTTTCTTATCAATTATTTTATTAATGAAATTATATGTTTCATAGATATTCGCTATAATTACATTATAATTAAATCCTTCTAAATTATTAGTTATTTTATTTATCATTTGATTGGTAAATTTTTGTAAGTTTTCATTTTCCTCATAATCTTTATTATTACTTTTGATTTTTTCTTTTATCTTGTTGTGTAGCATCCATAGTTTTTGTAAAAAT
>CABYFX010000011.1 GCA_902518395.1 uncultured Pelagibacteraceae bacterium
AAATCAAATTCTTGAAGATTATGATGAAAAAAAACCCAGCCAAATATTTAAAAATAAAGTAAAGGTAAGCAACGAGGATGCTCTACTTATACAAAATAAAGTAACTGAATTAAGAGTATCAAGAGGTGAGGAGGTAATAGGTTACAAAATAGGCTGTATTTCAAAAGATACTCAAAAAAAAATGGATCTTTCTCATCCAGCAAAAGGTACGCTTTGGAAGCACGAATTACATCAAAGCGGTGTTGAACTTAATAAAAAGGATTATTTTAATCCTGCAATGGAAGCAGAATTTGGAGTTATGCTTAATAGAGATATTAATCCAGAATTAGTATCATTTGATTATATATTAGAGTCTGTTCAATCTATTTATCCCTTAATTGAAATACATAATTTAGTTTTTAATGGAGATCCTCCAAATGGTGCTGAACTTTTAGCTAATAACGCAATTCACGCTGGTGTTATTTTAGGTCCAGAAAATAAGGTCCCAAACAACAATGAAATCACAGATTTAAAACTAGTCTATGACAATGAAGTATTTGATAAATGGATAGATAAAAAATGGCCTTTTGATATGCTTGGAGAAATAGAGTGGTTAGTGAAAGATAAAGCAAAAACAAATAATATTTTAAAAAAAAATGATTTAATTTTAACCGGAGCCTATGGTTTTCCTGTTCCAATTAATGAAAAGAAGCTGATCGAAGTTACCTCATCAGCTTTTGGAGATGTTACCTCAACATTTATTTAAATTACGAAAGGAGAAATCATGAGCGATATCATAACAATAGGGGTGATTGGCTTAGGAAATGCTGGTTCACCAATCTTAAATAATCTATACAATTCTAAAAAGTATAATCTAGTAGCCTTTGATATTGATAAAAGTAAACTCAAAGATATTCCAAAAGACATTAGTAAAGCAAATTCCATCAAAGATCTTGCTGAGAAATGTAAGGTAGTTTTAACTTGTTTACCTAAACCAGAACATGTTTTAAAGGCTGTAGATGGAGAAAATGGTTTATTGTACAATGCATCTTCTGGAATGATTTGGATAGATACGTCTACAACTGATTTTAAACAAACGCAAGAGTTATCAGAAAAAGCAAAAACATATGGTGTTTCAATGTTAGAGGCCACGTTAACTGGTGGTGTTCATGCTCTACAAAATAATAATATGGTTTGTTTAGCTGGTGGAGATAAAGAAATTTTCAATAATTGGAAAGAAGTTTTACAGGATGCGATTGGTGAGGTTGTTGTTTTATGTGGAGATATTGGAGCAGGGGCAATTACAAAAGTTGTCTCAAACATGCTTGCATTTACTAATATGGTTGCAGCATCAGAATGTATGATGATTGCTAAAAGGGCAGGATTAGATTTAGAAAGTTTTTTTGATGCAATTAGAGTTTCTGCTGGTAATTCTTTTGCCTGGGAAACAGTTGTGCCTCATATTTTTAATCAGAAGTATGAAGCCGGATTTACAATGGATTTAGCTTGTAAAGATATGAACTTAAGTTATTTACTTGGGCAACATTTGAATGTTCCACTAGATTTACATATGCAGGTAAAAAAAAAAATGGAAGAAGCTAGAGTTCAATATGGAGATAGTGAAGGTTGTTATGTTTACCCACGCACTTTGGAAGATAAACTTGGAGAACCATTATCGTTGAAAGGTTGGGATAATTGGGGTTACGATATTAAGGTTGTTGATGGATCAATAGTGGTAAAACATAAAAATCGTCCCGAGTCTAAGCATCCTCAATACAATTCAAAAAACTAATCAATTTAAATATAGCGCATGTTATCTTCATTAACTGCTTTTTCTAATCTTATTAAAAAATCTGGTATTGCACTTTTCACTCTGCTCCATGTAGGAATAAAAGGTGTATCCATTGGGTTTTGATAAAAAGCATCACCAGCTTTCATGATATTTGCAGCAAATAATTCAACGGCCTTTTCTTCTGTATGAGAGTCAAATTTCAAACCATTCATCTGAGCATCATTTCTGTAGGCATCGATCAAATCTAATGCAGCTCTATAATATGTTGCTTTTAAAGATCTAAACTGTTCTTTGCTAAATGAATGACCTTGTGTTGCTAATTTTTTTATAAAAGTTTTAATTATATCAATAGACATTCTTGATAGACCTTGCTTTTCATCATTGATAGATAAATTTTGATGTTTGTGATCATAAGTATCTGCTAAATCTACCTGACATATATTTTGTGGAGAAAAGTTTCTTTGCATTTCAGATAAAATTCCAATTTCTATACCCCAATCTGATGAAATTCTTAATTCTGGTAGAATATTCCTCCTAAATGAAAATTCTCCTGCTAAAGGATATTTAAAAGATTTCATAAAGGTTAAGTAATCGCTATTTCCTATCGTTTTCTCTAACGCATTCAAAAGTGGAAAAACTAGCAATCTTGCAACTCTTCCATTCATTTTATTATCTGCAACTCTTGGATAAAAACCTTTACAAAATTCAAAATTGAATAAGGGATTTACAACAGGATAGAATAGCTTTGCTAACATTCTTCGATCATAAGTTTTTATATCACAATCATGTAATGCAACAGACCTAGCACTATCTCGTGCTATAGACATTCCTATACAGTACCAAACATTTCTACCTTTCCCATATTCATTTGGTGCAAGATCTAATTTTTTTAATTCTTTGTCTAATTTTTTGAGATTAGGTCCATCGTTCCAAAGAATTGTGAATGGAGTTTCTAATTTTTCAAAAAAAGTCCAAGCTTTTCTTGCTTGAGCCTCTGTAGCTTTATCTAATCCTATAATTATATGATTAAGGTAATTTGTTTTACTTATCTCGCTAACAATTTTAGGCAAAGCATCTCCATTTAATTCTGAATAAAGACAGGGCAAAATAAGTTCCATTTTTCTTTCTTTAGAAAAATTTAATAGATTTTTCTCTAGATCTTTGGTTGACTTAGTACCAAAGTCGTGAAGTGTTGATATAGTACCATCCTGATAGAAATCACTCATGGCGGCAACCTATCTTAAGTTCTAATTTTTTGTATAGCCATTTTGATCACATCAGCCCATCCCTGAGGAGATGGCTCATTAGATTTGATTAAATTATCTATATTTATTAATGAACTATCAAAATTGTCATTTTTAACTAAACATGGATAATCACTCTTTTTTAGCATCTCTAAATCATTTTGATTGTCACCGACGCCAATAGTTATCAAATCATTATCTATTTTATTAGATATTAACTCTATAATCTTTACTGATTTGGATGGAACTCTATTAGATAAAAATACTTTTAAATTTGATTCAATTAAAGATTATTTCAAAGAATTAATTTCAAGCGGTATAATAATAATTCCTAACTCTAGTAAAACAGAGTCTGAATTATCAGATTTTAATAGGCAATATAATTTAAACTTAAGTTTTATTGCTGAAAACGGGTCATCAATTCATGGATTAAATTTATTGCATAAAGATCTGCCAACCAAGGTTTTGATAAGTAGATCAATTGATCAAATTTATAATATTTTTAATGAAAATATTCATTCTGTTTTAAAACAAAAAATTACTTTTATTTCAAAATTAAAAAAAAAAGAACAAGAAAAAATTCTAGGTCTACCCTTAAATAAATTATCTCTTGCAATGAATAGAATGCATTCAATACCAATTCAATTTAGTGGAAATGAAAAAGAAAGAAACAATCTAATTAAAACTTCAAATGATGTTGGTTTGAGCATTCAGTCTGGGGGAAGAATAATATTGAAAAACATGTAAACAATTCTTGTGATTTAAAAATATTATTTATAAAAACCATTTTTATTGATTTAAAAAATAATATTATTGTTATAAAAAAAATAGCAATAAATGAAATTGCACCGCCACAAAGAAGTGAATAGAAATAAAGACTAGAAACATTTTCTTTTAAAATAGCCCTATCTGCTTGTGGTCCGTAACCAATAAAGTTATTTAATGTAGATATTTTTAAAGTCCGTTCCCATAATTCTTTTCTTCCAGTTGAACTTTTAAGAAGTAATCTTTGTTTCTTAAGTCTATTAATTGCTTTGTTATCTTCAATTTGTTGCTTTTTTAATTTTTCTCTTTTTTCATATAAATCCTTCAATTTCTCATCATTCATTTTCTTCTTTTTTGTTAGAGCCTCAATCATTTCCGCTTCAGTATTCTTTTCATTAATTTCTATTTTTTCTGCTTTAACAATTTTAAGAACTTTTAAAGTTGCTTGTTGGATATTGAGATGCATTACAAAAGGTATTAAAAAAATGAGAAATGTATAAATTATTTTTCTTTTAAAGCTAAAATTTGAAATTTTAAAAAAAATACTAAAAAAAAATAAAACTAAAATAAAGAATACTGTAACTCGATTTTGAAGATTAAAAAGAGTAAAGGCCAAAAAACCAATTATAATAATATAAATTATAGTTTTATATTTCTTTTTTTTTACAAAAAATAATTGAACATATAAAAATAAAAAAAGTAATATCGTCATCCTTGAGAGACCGCTTGATCTTGGGACAGGTTGTTCAAGGAATAGTCTGTTTGGCGACATACTATATATATTGTAAAAAAAATTTATTACTCTATCTCTGTTGTGAATTTCAACAAAAAATTCAATGTACACATCTATTAAGAATTTGATTGAAATTACTGCAATTAAAAAAATAAATATTTTTAAAATTAAAATATTAAAATCTTTTTTATCCCTTATGGTATAAAAATATAAAAAAACTGTAGAGTTACAAACTAGCCAATATATTTGATCCTGACTATTAATATGATAGCTGAAGCCCAAGGGATTAATTAAGTATCCTATGAACAAACCTAAAATGTATATTAAAAAAAATAGGTAAATCCATTCTATTTTGAAATTTTTATTAATAAATATTAAATAAAAAATTAATATTGGTAACAATACATACGGAGCAATAGCTCTAAAGAACGTTATTATTTTATATAAAGATGTTAAGTCAGTACTTATTACCGGATTGTTGATTGCACTAACTAAATAAAGAAAACTTCCTATTAAAAAATATTTTTCTAAAGTTGATTTATTTAACATTTTAAATTTTCAAGTTCTTAAAGATTAATACACGATAATTACCTAGATGATATATCTTAAAAATTCCCAATGTTTCATTTATTTTTTTTTATATAAGTATTTGCTATCACTAATATTAAATAGCATAAAATTTGAAAAAATTGTCATCACAATGAATGGTGTTATGTGTCTTTCGTAATTGAAACCAATCAAGTAGGGAGCAGCATAAGCACAACACATTAAAGTAATAAAAGAACATAAAAATTTTTCATTTTTCCACTTTTTAAAAATCATAAACATAAGTATGAGGGTGCTTAATCTTCCAAAAAGAAGCCATATAAAAACTACAAACTGTTGAAATGAATTTTTCTCATATTCTAAGTTTACATCTGGCCCTACTGAATAGGGTGTTTTTTTTAAATATATAAAAAAATTATAAAATTTTTTTATAGATAATTTAATAAATTTTGTAGGATTTTCATTTATCCATTTTAAAGATTTATCTTTATAATACTCATTTTTGATCCACTCATTTTCAAATGTTATGTCGACGTTATCATTATTAGTTATTATTTCATTATTTTTTAGTTTGAAACTTTCAGCAAAAAAAATTTGATCTAAAGCTATTTCGGGATAAATTTTTAATGCAGTATTATTCAATCCATAATATCCAAGCACCCAATTAATACTTGATCCGATATTATAACTATTTGATGTTTTTAAATTTCTATATCCCCAAGAAAACACCAAAGAGCATGAAATTAATATTGTGATAATAATCTTATAGTTTTGATGTTTTTGTAACCAAAATAAACTTAATATGATTGATAATATTAAACATAAAAGCATAGAGGCTTTTGTAAAATAAATTACAGTTGAGAGTGTAATAACTACTATTGGAGTATATTCATTTTTTAGAACTAAGTTTTTAGAAATAAAATAGACGCAAATTAAAAAGAACAAAGACCATAACATTAAAAGTTCTAATATTATACCCTCCTCATAAGAAATGTTAGAAGAATGTTTAATTATAGAAGGTGAAATAAAAATAAATAACAATAAAAAATTTATTACATAAAATGTTTTTTGATTTATTAAGATAAATTTTTTATAAAAAATTCTTAATAAAAGTAAAAAAATTAAACTAAGTAAAATATTTTTCAAAATAGCAATGGTAAAATATTCTGTACTAAAAAAAGTAAATAAAAAATATAAATATGGTAATACAGGCATTCTTGTAGAATATGAGCAAGATACTAAGTCACCTTTAAAAATAGTAAATTGATTATCCTCAATGCAACTTTTGAATTCTTGGTCTAAATAAAGTGATTTTATATAACCACCGAAAACATTTGATAAATTAAATATATCAAGTTCATTCGTAAAATAGTAATAGTATGAGGCTATAATTTTAAGAAATAAAAAGAAAAAGACAATAATTATACTGAATTTAAAACTATTAAAAAAATCATTTTGTATTAATTTTAAAGAATTTTTAAACATGTATAAAATATTAATCTGAATGAATTTAATATAAAACTTTAGATATAATAATGCAAAAAAAAGTTAATATACTTTTAAGTGGTGGTTCGGGTTTCCTAGGATCAAATTTGGTCAATTATTTGTACAAGAACAAAAAATACAATCTTTATTTGTTAAAAAGATCTGGTTCAAATTTTTCTAGAATTAATAAAAATATTTTTAAGAGATTAAATTTTATTCATTATCCAAATAGAAATTTAGCAAAAATTTTTAAAGCTGAACAAATTGATTGTGTAATACATTGTGCTACTAATTATGGGAGTAGAAAAAATACAATATCTGAAATTATTCAGCCTAATTTAATATTACCAATGCAGCTTTTAGATTTGTGTTATTTAAACAATGTTAGATGTTTTTTAAACACAGATACAGTATTAGATAAACGTGTTTCAAATTACTCACTTTCTAAAAACCAATTTTCAGAGTGGTTAAGGCATTATTCTAAGAATTTTGCATGCTCAAATATAAAAATTGAGCACTTCTTTGGGCCTGGTGATAATGAAACTAAGTTTGTAATATCAACTATAAAATCATTTTTAAATAATAAAAAAAATCTAAATTTCACTTTAGGCACACAAAAAAGAGATTTTATTTTTATTGATGATGTTGTTTCTGCAATGGATAAAATTTTAACTTATTCTCTGAAAAAAAAAATTGGTTATGATCTCTTTGAAGTAGGAACAGGTAAGAATGTTTCAATAAAAAATATAGTTAAAATGATAAAGAAAATATGTAAAAATACAAAATCAAAATTAAATTTTGGTAAGATTCCAATGAGAAAAAATGAGCTCTTAAAAGTTAATTTAAATTTAAAAAAACTAAAAGCTTTAAAATGGAAACCTATCTATACTTTAGAAAATTCTTTAAAAAAAACTATAGATTACTATAAAAAAAATAAATGAAATATATAATTACAGGTGGATGTGGATTTGTAGGCATTAATTTAGCACTAAGTTTTTCTAAAAATGTTTATAAAGATATTCTTGTTATTGATAATCTATCAAAGAAAACTGCGGTAAAAAATTTGAGTCTATTAAAAAAAGCAAAAATTAGCTTTAAAAAAATCGACATTGCTAAATCACCAAAAAAAATCGAAAAATTGATAAAAAAAACAAAACCTAAAGTTATTTTTCATTTAGCAGGTCAAGTTGCTATGTCTACGTCTATTAAAGATCCATATTTGGATTTTAATGGAAATGTAAAATCTACAATTAATATTTTGGAGACAATAAGAAAATACTCAAAAAAAACCTCATTAATATTTGCATCATCAAATAAAGTTTATGGAGATTTGAACAATTACTCTTACAAAGAGACCAAAACACGTTTTCAGATAAGAAAAAATTTTAAAGGTTTTTCTGAAAAAAATTATTTAGACTTTAAAAGTCCTTATGGGTGTTCTAAAGGAAGTGCAGATCAGTATGTTTTAGATTATGCAAGAGTTTTTGGATTAAAGACAGTTGTATTTAGACACTCTTCTATTTATGGTGGTAGACAATTTTTTACATATGATCAAGGTTGGTTGGGATGGTTTTGTGCAAAAGCTGTAAAAAACAAGATGTATAAAAAAGATAAATTTTCTATCACTGGTAAAGGCAAGCAGGTTAGAGATGTTGTACATATCGATGATATAGTTAATTTATATCAAAAATCAGTTACTAAAATCTCTAAACTAAGTGGTAAAGCTTATAACATAGGTGGAGGCAAAAGTAACAGTCTTTCCATAATTGAATTACTAAATTTTTTAAATATATATTTAAATGTAAATTTAAAATATTTTAAAATTCCAAGTAGACCTTATGATCAAAAAATATTTATTAGTGATAATAAAAAAATTTATAAAGACTTGATGTGGAAACCAAAAATATCTTATAAAAAAGGCATTATTGATATGATTAATTGGATAAAACTCAGCAAAATTTATAAAAATGTCTAAAGTAGAATTGTCAATTATAATTCCTTCATTAAGAGAATACGAAAATCTAAAAAGAATAATTCCAGAGATAATTAAACATCTTAAAAAGAATATATCTTATGAAATTTTAATAGTAGATGGCTTAACTAAAGATCTTAAAACCTTTAATCTTTCAAAAACTTTTAAAAATACCAAGTACTTAAATCGTAAAGGAAATAACAATTATGGTAATGCTGTAAGACTTGGTGTAAAAAAATCAGTTGGAAGATTTATTATTTTTATGGATGCTGATTATTCACATTTGCCAAATTTTATTCCAAAATTATATAAATATAGAAAGTACGATATAGTTATAGCCTCAAGATATGTAAAAGGTGGTAATTCGGATAATAACTTTTTTTTAAAATTTTTAAGTAGATTATTAAATTTTTTTTATGGATTTGTCCTAGGTCTAGACTTAAATGATATTTCAAATAGTTTTAGATTATATAATTCAATCATACTGAAAAAGTTAAAATTAAAATGTAATCATTTTGATATAATTGAAGAAATTATATTTAAATTTAGAATACATAATAAAAAGGCCATTTTTAAGGAAATTCCCTATCATTTTCGAGAGAGGAAATTTGGAAAAACAAAAAGGAATTTATTTATAATTTTTGCTTATCTAATATCAATATTAAAAATTAGATTTTCTAATTGAATAAAATAAAAATATTTTACTAATCCCTCATGTTGAATTATAAATATTAGCATAAATACTCATGAAATTCATTTATGCCCTCGTGGTGAAATTGGTAGACACAAAGGACTTAAAAGCCGAGGGATTCACAAGTGAGTCAGTCCATAGTAGTCCAAGGTAGTCCAAACATCCTATAAAATCTTATAAGTTTAATTTAACTTTCAATTAATATAGTAAAATAAGACCCAATTAATTTGAGCAGAATTGTACTAGACTTGTACCTGGAGAGATAAAAAATTATAGTTATTTAATGAATTATAGAGGCTTCACTCTTATCGAACTCTTAGTCGTAGTAGCTATCATCGGTATCCTCGCTGCAGTAGGTGTGGTTGCTTATAATGGGTATACAAATTCTGCGAAAAAAAATGTTGTTAAACAAAATCATAAACACATTGAAAAATGGTTTGTACTTAAAGCAACAGAGTGTGAAATTGACGGAAAGATTACATATAAAAGTTGGAGAAACAGAGGATCAACTGAAGAAAAAGGTTGTAGTTATAAAAACGGCTGGAGTTTAGTAATGGATTTAGGTTATAATCATATGAGATATCATTTTATGGCTGAACACGGCTATGAAGATAATTTTAAAAATCCATTTGATCAAAATAATTCTCATACTAATCCAGAATGGGGTAATGGTTGCCCAACTACAAAAGGTAAAACAGTTTTTTACGGAAATAATAAAGGACAATTTCTAATATGGTCAAACACTGGAGACTCTGCTTGTATTGAAACTAGTATACAATTTCCAGTATCTTAAAATTAAATGAACCGTAAAGCTTTCACGCTAATAGAACTTTTTAGATATAGGATTATATAGGAGAACTTGTACTAGACTAGTACCTAGAGAGATAAAATAAAAAAAATTTACTTATTACTCTTGTTGAATTATAAATATTAGCATAAACACTCATGAAATTCATTTATGCCCTCGCGGTGAAATTGGTAGACACAAAGGACTTAAAAAACATAGGTTAGAGTAATTTTATAATCTCATACAGTATCACACAGTCTTAAATCCTATTAAATCCTACACTTTTAAAAAACCTTTTATTATTTCTATTGGAAAATATGAATAATAAATTCTCTCAAACTAGACGTAGACTAGAAGTTAGAAAGATAAATTTATATAATTTATGGGATGAAAAATAGAGGTTTCACCCTAATAGAACTCCTGGTGGTAGTAGCCATCATTGGTATCCTAGCTGCCGTAGGTGTTGTTGCTTATAATGGATATACAGCTAGTGCAAAAAAGAAAACAGTGCTGTCAAATTACAGTATGGTAAAAAAGTATATATCATCAGAGTTTATGAAATGTGAAATAGGTGGAGAAATATTAGCTAAAGAAAAACATCTGTCAGATCCTTCAAAATATAGAGGTTGGAGTGACTGGGGGTGTACTAGAATTCCAGGTAATCAATACAATGCAAAATTTGTTTATGTAGGAAACGCAATCTTATCTTATTTACATAATCATGAAGAAGATTTTGGAATTATAAATCCATTCGACCCAACAAATAAAGTTCCTGTTAATCAGAATGGAAGTTGTCCAAATGTAGATAATGTTGGAAGAATTAATGCTCACATAGACGAAAATCAAAACAAGGTACTACTTTGTGTAAGATACGGAGTTGGTGCAAATGATATAATTCAAGAAACGATGGACAATCCATACTGATGAAAAACAAAGGCTTCACCCTAATCGAACTCCTAGTCGTTGTAGCAATCATAGGTATTCTTGCTGCAGTAGGTGTTGTTGCTTATAATGGGTATACGGCAAGTGCAAAAATTAGTGCTGCTAAATCTAATCATACTCAAGTTATGAAATACGTGACATCTGAATTAATTAAATGTGAACTTGGAGAAGAAAAAATTTTTAATCAAACTCAAAAATGTGAAGTTAACAATCCGACAGATACAGCTTACCGAGCTGCTAGAGTATTAGATGGAGTGTTGTCAAATCCTTTACAGACAAATTGGGGCTTAAATGTTGGTATGGGTGTTGCAAATAATGGCGATGTTAAACTGAATCAAAATAGAGGGATTGTTATATTAATCGCAAAGGGTTCGGTTATTAATGTTAGCATATGTTTTAAAACAGATTGTTCGAATTCATCTAATCGACTTGAAACAGATTTACCATTTAATTAAATAGATTTATTAATAAATAGGATTTTGTGGGTTAACTAGACGTAGACTAGACGATAGGGAGATAAAATAAAAAAATTTTACTTATTCCTCTTGTTCAATTATAAATATTGGCATAAACACTCATGAAATTCATTAATGCCCTCGTGGTGAAATTGGTAGACACAAAGGACTTAAAAGCCGAGGGATAGAAGTTAAACTCAGTCCATAGTAGTCCAAGGTAGTCTAGATATCCTATAAAATCACATAACTTTAATTTAGCTTTTAATAAATATTAAAGAATAAGGTTTAATTAATTTGTGAAAACCAGCACAAGACCAGCACATAGCAAGATAATATTAATAGATTATATAATTGCCATTTGTTAGAGTTTGAAATGGAAAAAGCTACAAAACTTTCAACAATTGGTTTAGGGATATCATTGGGCTTATCTTGGTCTATCGGAGTATTGATAGTAGGAGTGATGGCTTTAGTGATGGAACAAGGAACTGTTGAACCTTTTAAAAATCTATTTAACATTATGTATCCAGGTTGGGGTGATACTTTAGGTAAAACTCTATTAATGACTGTTTGGTCATTTACCCATGGATTTGTGGGTGGGTTTTTAATTGGAATATTTTATAATATTTTCGCTAAACGATTTAACTAAAGTTTAGATGAAAAGATCTGTGAAAAAAAATAAATCCAAAATTGGTATTTGGGCTAAGATAAAAAATTTTCTAAACAATAGCCCTTGGCATTCAGCTTTTACTTATCCTATTTTATTTTTAACGGCGTGCATGAGTTTATTTTTTTTTTCTATAAGCTTAGATCTAAATACTCTCGCAGGTTTGTCTTTGACTCTCTTTTTTTTAACACCTTTGTGGGTCTTATTTGGACTGATTGTTTCAAAAAAAAGGGCACCATATCTATTGTCATTAATTATTGGTTTAGGAATACCAATTATATTTTCAATGATTCTTTACACTGATTTTACTGGATCTGCTAAAAAAAATGCAATTAAAACTATGCACGCACAAGCGGTGAAATACATTTCAGCAGAAATTCAAAAATGTAAAATAGGTGAAAGTAAATTTATGAGCAATAGTCAAGACTGTCCAGCAACAGCCGCAAAAGCTGTAATAGGCGCAATTAATAGTTTTGCCGATAAGAATCCTTACGATACATCACAAAATGCATTTAGAGAATTTAACAATAACAAAGACGATAAAGATGTTGGTTTTATAAGTCTAAGTGCATCTGGCTCAAGTGTTGTAATTAAATCGTGTATTTCCAAACCATGTTATGATGAGAAGAACCGCCTTCAAGATAGTATAGAGATTGAGTAGTAATGGTAAAGAAAAAAGAAAAAAATACTGGTAAGAGAGTCTTAAAAGGTTGCTTAAGCGTAATACTTATATTTATGTTTATTGGTATCGTTGGTGCAATATTTATGTGGCAAGGTTATAAAGAAGCTGAATTAAATAATGCTGAAAAAAAGATTACTCAAATTGAAAAAACGTTAAAAGAAGAATACCCACAATACGCCAATAAAGTTACAACTGAACTTTCAATCAAATTCTACTTGTTATTAGAGTGTGAAGGTGGACAGGAAAGAATAGATTTGCTGTGGGATATAGATCAAAATGTGACAGCTAGCGCTTGCAGTTCATTATTGAGAAAGAATATCAATTTTAAAGATTTAGAAAAAAATATTCCTAACGACTTAGATTTACTAGATAAGATTAAAAATTTGAATTTTGGGGATGCAATAGATGAATATAAAGATCATATTAATGAATAGGATTTTATAGTACAACCAGCACAAGACCAGCACATAGGAAGATAAAATAAAAAAAATTTACTTATTAACCTTGTTCAATTATAAATATTAGCATAAATACTCATGAAATTCATTAATGCCCTCGTGGTGAAATTGGTAGACACAAAGGACTTAAAATCCTTGCCATTTATGGAGTGCCAGTTCGAGTCTGGCCGAGGGCACCAATAATGATCAAACCACATATTTTATTTGATAATACAAAATTATCAAAAAAAATTAAAAACTTTCTAGAAAATAAAATTTCAAATTTATCTTTAAATAAATGCAATCTAATTATTGTTGTAGGTGGTGATGGCTTTATGCTTTCATCTTTGAAAAAGTATAATAAATATAAAAAACCTTTCTATGGAATAAATGCGGGGAGTTATGGTTTTTTAATGAATAAGTTTTCTTCAAAAAAAACTATTAAAAATTTATCTAAAGCAAAGCAAGTAACAATTTCACCATTAGAGATGACTGTTAAAAATAAGTTTAATAAAACAAAAAAATCCATTGCTATAAATGAAGTATCAATATTAAGACAAAGTAGGCAAACAGCATCTTTAGAAATTACAAATGGATCTCAGAAAATAATAAAAAAATTAGTATCCGATGGTATTTTAATTTCTACCCCAGCAGGAAGCACTGCTTATAATATGTCGGTTTACGGTCCAATTTTAAATTTAGACTCAAATAAACTATCTATAAGACCGATAAGCGCTTTTAGACCTAGAAGATGGAAAGGTAGAGTGGTTAGTGATAAATCAAGAATTATCATTAAAAATCTTAATATTCAAAAAAGACCAATTAGCGCAGTGGCTGATAATTATGAAGTAAGAAATGCAAAAATTATATCAATTAAAATAAATAAAAAAATTAAGTTTAATCTTCTTTACGATTCAAATAAAAGTCTCCAAAAAAAAATAAAAATAGAACAAATCAGAAAAGAAACTTATTAATGAGCGACAGAAATTTTGGGTTTGGAACTCAAATTAGAAAATCTCCTTTTTTTGAATCTACAATTAAATGGGGAGCAACAGGTTTCTCAGTATATAATCATATGTATATTCCTCGTGATTTTGGCGATCCTGAACAAAACTTTTGGAATTTGATTGAAACGGCAATTTTATGTGATGTTGCTGTTGAAAGGCAAGTTGAAATTACTGGACCAGATGCGTTTAAATTTATTCAATTATTAACACCAAGAGATTTATCAAAATTATCTGTAGGACAATGTAAATATGTTTTAATTACAAACGCAGAAGGTGGAGTGCTAAATGATCCTATCATTTTACGATTAGAAGAAAATCACTTTTGGTTATCTTTAGGCGACAGTGATATTTTATTATGGTCACAAGGTGTAGCGATTAACTCTGGATTAGATGTAAAAATAAATGAGCCAGATGTTTCGCCATTACAATTACAAGGACCAAAGTCTGCTGAAATAATGATAAAATTATTTGGAGAAACTATCAAAGATTTAAAGTATTACTGGTTTAGAGAATTAGATTTAGATGGAATTCCTTTAATAGTTTCAAGAACAGGTTGGTCGAGTGAATTTGGTTATGAATTATTTTTAAGAGATGGATCAAAAGGAAATGAACTATATGAAAAAATTATGTCAGCGGGAAAGGAATATGGGCTAAAACCAGGTCATACTTCTTCTATAAGAAGAATAGAAGGAGGCATGCTTTCTTACCATGCTGATGCTGATATCCATACAAATCCATTTGAACTTGGTTTAGATCGTCTAGTTAACTTAGATGGAGATATTAATTTTATCGGCAAAGAAGCGCTTAAAAAAATTAAAACAGATGGTGTAAAAAGATTACAAGTTGGTTTAGAAATTAAATGTGAAAAGTTAAGTGGACCAAATACATCATTTTGGTCTCTTAATGTTGACAATAAGATTATTGGAAAAGTAACATCAGCTGTCTATTCTCCACGCTTAAAAAAGAATATCGCATTAGCTATGGTTGACATTGAATATTCCAAAATTGGTCGAGAAATTGATGTTTCAATTGAAGATAAGAATTTTAAATGTAAAGTTATCGAGAAACCTTTTTTTGATCCAAAAAAATATATAACTTCAAAATCTTTATAAAAATAAAGTGGTGCCCCCGCACGGATTCGAACCGCGGACCTATTGATTACAAATCAATTCTAAACATTCAAATAATCATTGTTTATCATTAAAATTTACAAAAAGATTCTGGCTTGGCAACAATATGGTAACAATGATAAAGTTTTTTTATGAAGCGTAATGGTTTTACTCTAATAGAACTCTTAGTCGTAGTAGCTATCATTGGTATTCTTGCTGCAGTAGGAGTAGTTGCTTACAATGGTTACACTGAAAGTGCTAAAGAAAATTCAGTTAAAAGTATTTATTCAAATGTATGTCAAAAATATATTCCTGCAGAGGTTCAACTGTGCTCTCTTGGAAATTCAAGAATAATCTCAGGATGTTTACCATGTAGTGATATTGTTTCTGGAGGAGCAGTTAAACTAATTATTTGTATGGAAAATACCTCAAAAGATATTAACCCCTATGTACCAAGTGATGCTTCTTGGGGCAGAAGAAGAGCCGTGACAAGCGGAAAAGATAATAGTGATGACGCGTTAGGCAAAACTTTGATTAATTCAGAAAATAATGACACACAAATTTTTTGTTCATTATGTTATAAAATTCCATGCTCTGATCCTAATAATCGTAGAAGCACTATGATTAATGTTAATTAATGAAAAAAAAAGGTTTCACCCTAATAGAACTTTTAGTCGTAATAGCTATCATTGGTATCCTGGCTGCAGTAGGGGTGGTTGCTTATAATGGGTACACGAGTGCAGCTAAAAAAAATACCTCTAAAACAAACCATGCAACAGTTTGTAAATATATTTCAGCAGAAATTAAAAGATGTGATCTTGGAGAAGTTTCAATATTTGATAATAATTTAAATTGTAGTGATTTAACTGTTGGTAATAATTCGGATAGAGTAGCAAGAGCAGCTTCAAAAGATTTAGAAAATTTTGCAAAAAATGCTTATGACACCAATAATTCAGCAATAACCTTGTTTCATAATAATGATGTTCCAGGCGATATTGGTATTGGTAAATATAGCAAACAACAAATACACGTTCGAACTTGTTGGGATAGTAGTTGTCCAACTCAAACTAATGCTAATACAAAAAATGTTGATCAATGTATAATAGATGTAGAGTAATGAAACAAAAAGCCTTCACCCTAATAGAACTTTTAGTCGTAGTAGCCATCATCGGTATTCTCGCTGCAGTAGGGGTGGTTGCTTATAATGGGTATACGGCTAGTGCTAAAAGAAATGCAGTTAAGGCTAATCATGCAACAGCATCTAAATTTATTCAGTCTGAGGTTTATAAGGCAGAATCAACAGGTCAAGTTTCTCAATGGGACTCTATAAATAAAATATGTAAACAGGTTAATGCTAATAGTGAGTGGCATACTCATGGACAATGGGCTTTTGGTTGTTTAACTGAAGATACTAGCAGAACAAATCCATTTGACTCTTCTAGTATTGCTTTTAAGCAAAGTTTTAGTATTCCATCAGAGATTGGCAGGACTAACTGTAATTGGTCTGATACCAAAAAAACATTTGTGTGTTATTCTAGATGGGGATCTGGCTCTAATGAGTATGAAACATCTGAAATAAAACAACCATGAAGTATAAAAACGCTTTCACCCTAATAGAACTCCTAGTCGTAGTAGCCATCATTGGTATTCTTGCTGCAGTAGGAGTAGTTGCTTATAGCGGATATACTAAAACTGCGAAAGTTAATGCTACTATTCAAAACCATGCAACCGTTGTAAAATCTATACAATCTATTTTATCACTTTGTGAATTAGGTGAACCAGTTTCTTATGTTAATAAAAATAACTATACAGTTAATATACCATGTGATCATTCAAATGGAATGCAATCACCAATCATTAATAAGCATGCAGGTTTCCAGCAAGGAGGTAAGTGGTGGTATGGTTTTCAAAACCCTTATAATACAGACTTAGTTGGTGTAAAGGAAAGTGTTCTTAGTTATTCAGGAGCAAAAGATTACAATAAAAAATTTAAAGCAATACAAGCATCAGGAAAGATATCTACTGGATACACTTGTTGTACAACGCTTGGAACTGTCGTGGTTGAAAGAGTTCCTGTATCAAATGCAAACCAAGGTGAATTTAATTGTAAAGGCTCTTGTTGTTTTAGAATTACAACAGCATATGATGTTGACTCTAATGATAATGCTTTAACAAAAATTAATACCGTTTCTGGCACCAGTTGTACAAGATAATAGTTTAACGACTACTTGATTGGTCTACAAAAGCGGTAGCACTATGGCAACACTTATTGCTACCAACTTATAAAATTTTTAATTTTGCAAAAATAAACAACATTGATTTTACTAAGGAAGTGGTGCCCACGCACGGATTCGAACCGCGGACCTATTGATTACAAATCAAGAATAAAACTTTAAATAGATAATTGTTTCCAACGAAATCAATCAAAAAACTTTGATCTAGTCACACTAGCGTCACAGTGATAAAGTTTTTAACGTGAAATTAGAATTTAAAAAAGGATCAAAATATTCAAGAAAAGATATTGGTTGGGTTTGCTTCCCAGATAAAGGAAGGCCTGCTGGCGGTGATTGGGATACAGGCTATGTTCGTGTTGAAGACAATTTAATTATCTTTATGAATATTGGTGTACCAGGAACAACAGAACACGATTTTGATAATCATTATGATCATTCAAAAGGTGTGATTGTTTGGTACGGGAAACCAAAGTCACATTCTCAACAACCAACTTTTCAAAAGTTATTATCAGGTGAAATGACGCCACATTTTTTTGCACGTTGGGATAATAAAGATCCTCAATTCGCTTATCTAGGTATTGGAAAGGTTGTTAGTTTTAAAGATGGTGTACCTTGTTTAGATGGAAATAAAAAAGAAGTTGAAACAATAGAATTAAAGTTAACTGTTGAGGACTCGGGAGAAATAATTCCTATTCAAAATCAAACAAATGTTGATCAAGAAAAAGATCACTCAATTGAAAATAATTTAGCTCCAAAATCTTCATTCTTATTAGAGAAACATCTTGAGGATTATATTATTAGAAATTGGTCCAATATCGAATTGAATAAAGATTATGATATTCATAAAGAAAATAATAAACTTTGTACTCAATACTCGACAGGTTCTGGTCCTTTAGACATTTTGGCAATTAGCAAAGATAAAAAAGAATTTTTAGTTATAGAGTTAAAGAAGGGTAGAGCAAGTGATGTAGTTATGGGTCAGATACAAAGATATATGGGTCATATTAAAAATAATTTAGCTGGTGATAAAGATGTTAAGGGTCTTATTATTGCTTTAGAGGATGATAAGAATTTAAGAGATGCCTTATCTGTTGCTCCAAATATAAAGTTTATGAAATACGAAGTATCGTTTAAATTAGTAGGATAAATGAAAAAACTTTTAGGGATCGTGGTTCTGGGCTTGTTATGGTGAGAAAATTCTTTAGCTATGTTTTTTCTTTAACTTTTTTGCAATTATTTTTAATTGGTTTAGGGTTATCAATATTTCTAACGGCAAGTTTTTTTTATTTAGCTCTAGAACATAGTCATCTTTTATTTAAAGATACTAGTGGAGAATTCAAATTTAGCAATCTTACATTTCTTGGTATCTTTTATATCTTTTCAGGGATTATTCCCAATTTCTTTCTCTTAGTATTAATTTTTCAATTAGCGAAATTTTTATTTATTGAGTGTTTAAAATTAATTGGAAAAATTTTGAGTATTATTTTTTCTGATGAAAATTTAGATAAATTTAATGAGTATGTTTTTAAACTTGAAAAAACCTTAATAAAAAACAAACCTAAAATAGATAAAGTTGTTAATAAAATTAAACTAAAAAAAAAGATAAAAAAAGACTACTTGATGCCATTGTCTATAATTATTGCGGCAACAATATTGGCTATTGCAATATTGCTTCAATAAACAAATTTTAAACGACTACTTGATTACATCACACTCACGTCACACTCACCAAAGAAATTTGATTAAAACTAAAATTTTTAAAAAAAATTAACGTTGATTTTATTGAGTGATGGTGCCCCCGCACGGATTCGAACCGCGGACCTATTGATTACAAATCAATTGCTCTACCAGCTGAGCTACAAGGGCATTCGTGGATGTATAAATCAACAAATACATTTTGCAACACAAAATTATCATTTTACATCAACAATTTTAGTTTATTATTCTAAGGATTGAAAAGTATTAAAATAACTTTGAAAGAAAAATTAAAAATCATCGTCAAGTAAAAATAAACAAATTATTTTTTAAATTATTTAAAAATTTTAAAAAAGTTTTTTTAGGTTATTTGATAATTCACTTTTAGTTCTGCCAAAATTTGAAAAATTTTGATTTATAAAGTTATTTAAAATCGGTAATTTATTTTTAAAATCATTAATAGAGTCATTAATAATAATGTCTATTTGATCAAATTCATCTTTTTTAAATATGTATCCAAATTTTTTTTTTATTTGATTATCTATAGTCTGTAAATACGAATAATCTTTAAATTCATCGTTATGAATTTTATCGAATTCATCAAAGTACAAAACAGGGCGCTTTAAAACAGCAATATATTCAATTGCAATGCCAGAATTATCAGTAACCAAACACTTGGCTTTTTCCATTGCATATAGATTTTCACTATTATCATCAAACTCAAAATGTTCATTTACATATTTATTTTTTATCTTTTGTAGTATTTTTTTTGACCTTTTATAATGTTCTGGGTGAGGTCTAAAAATAACTTTTTCATTCTTTTTCAACATAATTTCTATAAGTTTGATAAAGTCTTCATTTATATAGTTTTGTAAATTATAGTTCCAAGATGGTGCAATTAAAATTTTATCACTTGTTTCTAAAAAATTTATATTTTCCGTTAGATAATCAAAATAAAAATATCCTGTAGAAACCAACTTTTTTTTATGTAAATTTTTGTAGTTTTCTCTTGTTCTAATTTCTTCAACTTGGAAATCAGCATTGCACATTATTGTATCATAATTATCAAAAGCACCTGGTGTATAGCTTTTTGTAGTGCTTATTGGTGAATGAAAATAGTATATATAATTATTTACCTTAGTTGTTTTCTTAATAAAATGATTATCTAAATCAGTTAGGGTTAAAAGTATATTTTCAGCTTTAATATTGTTGAAAAAATATTTAATTAAAAAACGGTTTATAAAAAAATTTTTAACTCTTTTGTCTTCAATTTTGTCTTCTTTATCAATACTAAAGTAATAAACATTATCTGGATATTCTGAGCAGAGTACATTTATAATTGGTCTTGAATACTTTTGATAAGACTTATTCTCTGAAAAAAATACAAATTTTGGTTTAATATTTTTAAGTTTTGTTAATGTATTTAACGAGTCAAAATAAGATATAATTTCACCTAAAATATTCTTCATGAGATTTATCATAAATATTTTATTTAATTAATAAATTGTAAAAAATAATATTCAATTTATTTTAATTTTTAAATTTTTTCTTTATATAACTTAAGTGATGAAATACTATTGCAGCACTATTAGATATATTTAAACTTTCAATTTTATTATTGATATCTATTTTAACAAAAAAATCTGCATATTTGCTAGTATGTTTGCTCATACCAAAGCCTTCAGAGCCAAAAAGCAAAACATTATTTCCTTCCCATTTTATGTCAGTAAAATTTTTTTCTCCATTTGCATCAAATCCATAAACCCAAAAATTTTTTTCTCTTAAATTTTTAAGTGTAGAATTAATGTTTGAAACTTGAAAAATGTTTAAATGTTCCATGCTTCCACTTGCTGACTTATACAATAGTTTACTACTACTTGGAAAATGCCTTTCTTTTACAATTAATCCATCTATATTAAATGATGTTGCACTTCTAATTAACGATCCAATATTTCTTGGATCTGTAACTTCATCTAAGCATACAAACGTGCATTCTTTTTTTTCTTTAATAAATACTTTTAAATCTGGTTGATCCAGAGGTTCAATTTCAGCTATATAACCTCCATGCATTAGTTGTTCTTTAGATGTGTATTTGTCTAATTCTTTTTTGGATTTAAAAATTATCTTAATGTCTTTTAAAAGATTTTTTGTAGGATTTTTTCTGTGAATATTTTTTTTAGCTTCTTCTGTTAAATATAATCTTAAAACCTTTCTATTAGGATTTCTTAAGGCTTCGATTACAGCGTGACTACCAGCAATTAAAAAAGAAGTTTTTTGAGTCATTTATTACGTTTTTTAAGGTTTTTATACTATTTTTCCTTAAATTCACTTATTGCATTTGTACAATAAAAATATATAAAACGCATGTTGTTTAAAGCTTTATTGAACATGGGGACGCTTCCCCTGCTATTAGGGAGGGGTACCAAAGCGGTCAAATGGGGCGGGCTGTAAACCCGTTGACTTCGGTCTTCGAAGGTTCGAATCCTTCCCCCTCCACCATCAATAAAAAATTAAATAATTTAAGGAGTATACTTGGGTGATGCGGGTGTAGTTCAATGGTAGAACGCTAGCCTTCCAAGCTGGATGTAAGGGTTCGATTCCCTTTACCCGCTCCAAAAATTAAAAAAAAAGAAAAAAATGAAAAAGAGGTAAAAAAGTAATGTCAAAAGAAAAGTTTGTAAGAAATAAACCGCACTGTAACATTGGTACTATAGGTCATGTTGACCATGGGAAAACAACCTTAACAGCTGCAATAACAAAAGTATTAGCAGAGTCAGGAGGTGCACAATTCACTGCATATGACCAAATTGATAAAGCTCCAGAAGAAAAAGAGAGAGGCATAACAATTTCAACAGCTCACGTTGAATACGAAACAGCAAACAGACATTACGCTCACGTAGACTGCCCAGGTCACGCAGATTATGTTAAAAATATGATTACAGGTGCTGCACAAATGGATGGAGCAATTTTAGTAGTGAATGCAGCAGATGGTCCGATGCCACAAACAAGGGAACACATTCTTCTTGCTCGTCAGGTCGGAGTTCCTGCTATTGTTGTTTATTTAAATAAAGTAGATCAAGTTGATGATAAAGAAATGATAGACTTAGTTGAAGAAGAAATTAAAGATTTATTAACATCTTATAAATTTCCTGGGGACAAAACTCCAATTGTAAAAGGATCAGCTTTAGCTGCAGTTGAGGGAAAAGATGATGAAATTGGAAAAAATTCTATTATGGAATTAATGAAAGCTGTAGATGAATTTATTCCACAACCAGATAGACCAAAGGACAAAGATTTCTTAATGCCAGTTGAGGATGTATTTTCAATTTCTGGTAGAGGAACTGTTGTTACAGGGAGAGTAGAGTCAGGTGTAATCAAAACTGGAGAAGAAATAGAAATAGTAGGTATTAGAGATACTAAAAAATCAGTTTGTACTGGAGTAGAAATGTTTAGAAAACTTTTAGACTCGGGTGAGGCTGGTGATAATATTGGTGCACTTCTAAGAGGCGTTGAGAGAACCGATGTTGAAAGAGGACAAGTTTTGTGTAAGCCTGGGTCAATTAAACCACATACTAAATTTGAGGCTCAAGCGTATGTATTGAAAAAAGAAGAAGGTGGCAGACACACTCCATTCTTTACCAAATACAGACCTCAATTTTATTTTAGAACTACGGATGTAACCGGAGAAGTTGAATTGCCATCAGGTACTGAAATGGTAATGCCAGGTGATGATGCAAAATTTACAGTAAAACTTATCACACCAATTGCAATGGATGAAAAACTTAATTTTGCGATTAGAGAAGGTGGTAGAACAGTAGGAGCTGGAGTAGTAACTAAGATTATAGAGTAAACTCATAGGAGTGTAGCTCAATTGGTAGAGCGCCGGTCTCCAAAACCGGAGGTTGGGGGTTCGATTCCCTTCGCTCCTGCCAATTTAATGCTAAAAATTTATGAAAAATCCACTTAAATTTATACAGGATGTAAAACAAGAAGCTTTCAAGGTCACTTGGCCAACAGCCAAAGAGACTGTTCAAGGTGCATTGATGGTTTTTGCAATGGCAGTTTTAGCATCAATATTTTTTTTATTACTTGATCAAGTTCTAAAGTTTTTCTTAGAAATTATTCTTAAGGTAAGCATATAATGAAAAATTGGTATATAGTTCAATCTCACTCAAGCTTTGAAAATAAAGTCGCACAATCAATAAAAGAAGAGGCAGAAAAAGCCGAAATTTCTGAAAAATTTGAGGAAATTATAGTTCCTACACATGATGTTACAGAGGTTAAAAGAGGAAAAAGAGTTCAGAGAAAAAAAAAATACTTCCCTGGATATATTTTAATTAAAAGCGAAATGGATAATAATATTTATCATATGATTAAAAATCTCAAAAAAGTTAGTGGATTTCTAGGATCTAAAGGTACGCCAATACCAGTATCTGATAAAGAAATAGAAAAGATACTAGGTCAAATAAAAGATGGTGTAGCACAACCAAAATCAGGAATAGAGTATAATGTAGGAGAAAAAGTTCAAGTAATTGATGGACCATTTGCATCTTTCAACGGACTTGTAGAAGATATAGATGAAGAAAAATTAAGGTTAAAAGTTTCAGTATCTATATTTGGAAGACCAACCCCTGTAGATTTAGAATATAATCAAGTAGAAAAGGTAAGTTAATGGCAAAAAAAGAAATAACTGGATATATAAAATTACAAATTAAAGGAGGGCAAGCTAACCCAGCTCCACCTGTGGGCCCAGCTCTAGGTCAAAGAGGGATTAATATAATGGAATTTTGTAAAGCATTTAATGATAAGACAAAATCATTTGCAGGAAAACCAGTTCCAGTAATAATTACTGTCTATAAGGATAAAAAATTTGATTTTTTAATAAAGTCACCTCCAGCATCACACTTTATAAAAGAGGCAATGAAATTAAAAAGTGGATCAAAAGAGCCTGGAAGAAGCATTATTGGCTCTATAACAAAACAACAACTTAAAGATATTGCTGAAAAAAAAATGGAAGATCTGAATGCTCATGATATTGACGAGGCAGCCAAAATAATAGCTGGATCAGCAAGATCAATGGGTATAGAGGTTAAAGAATAATTATGTCTAAAAGATACGAAAAACTTCCAGTTAATACAAAAGATTTAGAATCAGAAACTATAGATAAAATATTAGGTATAATAAAAACAAATTGTACAACTAAATTTGATGAGTCAATAGATTTAAGTTTTAGAATTAATAATAAGCAAAAAAAAAATGAAATAAGCTTGCGTACAGTAGTAAATCTGCCAGGTGGCACAGGAAAGTCTATCAAAGTTGCTGTTGTTTGTGAAGAGTCTAAAACTAATGAAGCAAAAGATGGAAATGCAGACATCATTGGAGGCGATGAATTAATAGAAAAAATTAAAAATGGTGAATTAAATTTTGAAAAACTGATTTGTACACCCTCTATGATGATAAAACTTTCAAAATTAGGTAAAGTTTTGGGACCTAAAGGATTAATGCCAAATCCAAAACTAGGAACTGTTACTAATGATATAACAAAAGCAGTTAAGGAAGCAAAAGCAGGTCAAGTTGAAATAAGAAATGATAAAGATGGAAACATAGGATTAAGTATTGGAAAAAAATCTTTTGATGATAACAAATTAATTAAAAACTATAATGCAATTATTGATGCTTTAGAAAAAGAGAAATCTAATTTAACAATAAAAGGTGACTTAATTAAACAGGTATTTATTACTTCAACTATGGGAGTACCATACAAAATTAAAATGGAAAAGAGTTTATAATTATGATGAATAAAGAACAAAAAAAACAGTATATTGATGAAATGACAACTCAGTTTGATAAATCAGAAGCTGTTATAGTTACGCATTATCAAGGACTAAACGTAAACCAATTAGATGATTTAAGAAAAAAAATGCGTGACCATGGTATAAGGTTTAAAATTACAAATAATAGAATTACTAAATTAGCTTTAGAAAAAACTAGATGTAAAAAATTATCAGATTTATTCACTGGTCCAACAGCTGTCGCATTATCAGAGGACGCAATAACTTCCGCAAAAATTTTAACGAAATTTTCAAAAGAAAACGAAAATTTAAAAATATTAGGTGGAATCATGGGTGCAGACATTTTGGATGTAGCTGGAGTAAAGAATGTGGCAACTTTACCATCTATAGATGAGGCTAGAGCCAAAATTGTAGGTATTTTAAGGTCTCCAGCACAAAAAATAACAAGTATTTTACTTGCGCCAGCGTCAAAAATCGCTATTTTAGCGCTCGAAAAATCAAAAAAATAACCAGGGATAAAACAAAATTATTATGGCTGACTTAAATAAAATTATAGAAGATTTATCTAGTTTGACTGTTGTAGAAGCAGCTGAACTTTCAAAACAATTAGAAGAAAAATGGGGAGTTACAGCAGCAGCAGCAGTTGCAGCAGCTCCAGCAGCCGCAAGCGGTGATGCTCCAGCAGAGGAAAAAGATGAGTTTACAATTATGCTTGCAGCAGCAGGCGACAAAAAAATTAATGTGATTAAAGAAGTAAGAGCTGTTACAGAATTAGGATTAAAAGAAGCAAAAGATTTAGTTGAGGCGGCACCTAAAGAAGTTAAATCTGGTGTTAACAAAAAAGAAGCTGAAGAAATTAAAGCTAAACTTGAAGCAGCAGGCGCAACAGTAGAACTTAAGTAAATTAAATAAGAAAGAATTTAACTACTGAATTAGTAAAATTCAGTATCTATATAGATATGCAATTATCTTTTACTGAGAAAAAAAATATTCGAAAAAGTTTCGGTAAACTAAAAGAAAGTTTGTCAATCCCAAATTTGATAGAAGTTCAAAAGAATTCTTATAAAGAATTAACAGAATTCAAAGATGATATTGAACAACACTTAGTTAAGGGATTTCACAGGGTTTTTAAAAGTATTTTTCCAATTGAAGATTTAAACGACAAAGCTACACTTGAGTACGTTTCATATAGACTTGAAAAACCAAAATTTGATGTAGATGAATGTATCACAAGAGGTCTTACTTATTCAGCTGCATTAAAGTCTACACTAAGGTTAGTTGTTTATGAAATAGACCAAGAAAACAATACAAAAGATATTTTGTCTGCAAAAGAACAAGAAGTTTATATGGGTGAGGTCCCAATGATGACAAATAGTGGAACCTTCATAACAAATGGAGTCCAAAGAGTAGTTGTTAATCAAATGCATAGAAGCCCTGGAGTATTTTTTGATCATGATAAAGGAAAATCACATGCAAGTGGAAAACTTCTATTTAATTGTAGAGTAATTCCAAATAGAGGATCATGGCTAGATTTTGAATTTGATGTAAAAGATTTTTTATATTTTAGAATCGATAGAAAGAAAAAAATTTTTGTATCAACTTTATTGCAAGCCTTAGGGTTTAATAAATCTGATATAGTTAATGAGTTTTATGAGAAAGAAACTTTTTTATACGATAATAATTTAAAAAAATGGAAAACAAAATTTGATCCAGAGAATTACAAAGCTAAGAATTTTTCAGAGGAAGTTATTGATGCGAAAAATAACAAAATTCTAGTAAAAATTGGTGAACAAATAAATTTTCTAACAGCTAAAAAACTACAAAATGATGGGCTAAAAGAAATTTTAGTATCAAACGACTCACTTTATGGAAAATTTTTACATGAAGATGTTGTTGTCGGTGAGGACACATTCAAGATTGGTACTGAATTGAATGAAACTATCATACAAAAACTTTTAGATGAAAACATTAAGACAATTAATGCTTCAAAAACTAATTCTATATCAAAAGGACCTTATTTACTTCAAACACTTTTAAACGATAAAAATGAAAATAAAAATGATGCAATAACAGAAATTTATAAAATCCTAAGACCCGGCGAACCTCCAACAATAGAAATTGCAACCCAAATTTTTAATAACCTATTTTTTAGTTCAGATCGTTATGATCTATCTGATGTTGGTAGAGTTAAAATGAATTCAAGATTAGATCTAAATTGTTCAGATAAAATTACGATATTAAGAAATGATGACATTTTAGCGATTATCAAAAAAATGTTAGACTTAAGAGACGGTAAAGATGAAGTTGACGATATAGACCATTTAGGAAATAGAAGAGTAAGATCAGTAGGTGAACTAGTTGAAAACCAAGCAAGAATTGGTGTTTATAGAATGGAGAGAGCTATAAAAGAAAAAATGACAACTCTTGATATTGAATCAGCAATGCCCCAGGACTTAATAAATGCAAAACCATTAACTATTTCGTTAAAAGATTTTTTTGCAACTTCGCAACTATCTCAATTTATGGATCAGACTAATCCACTTTCAGAAATCACACATAAAAGAAGAGTATCAGCTTTAGGCCCAGGGGGTCTTACTAGAGAAAGAGCGGGATTTGAGGTTAGAGATGTTCATCCAACTCATTATGGACGTATTTGTCCGATTGAAACACCAGAGGGACCAAATATAGGACTAATAAATAGTCTATCAACTTATTCTAAAATAAATAAATACGGTTTCATAGAAAGTCCTTATAAGAAAGTTGAGAATGGTGTGGTGCAAGATAAAATTGAGTATTTGTCGGCAATGGAGGAAACTAAATTTACTATTGCACAAGCTAATTCTGTGCTTGATAAAAATGGAAAATTCGTTGAGGAATTAGTTTCAAGTAGAGCAAATTTAGATTTTATTTTATCGAAACCAGAAAATATTGACTATATAGACGTTTCACCTAAACAACTAGTATCTGTTGCAGCTTCACTTATTCCATTTTTAGAGAATGATGATGCTAATAGAGCTTTGATGGGATCTAATATGATGAGACAAGCAGTGCCACTTTTAAAACCCGAAGCTCCTCTTGTTGGAACAGGGATTGAAAGTGATGTTGCTCTTGATTCTGGTGTAACTATTGTTGCAAAAAGAGACGGTATAGTTGATAAAATTGATGGTAAGAGAATTGTTATTAAAGCATTTAATGAAAAAGATTATTCTCAGTCTGGTGTAGATATTTATAATCTTCAAAAATTTAAGAGATCTAATCAAAATACTTGTATAAATCAAAAGCCACTTGTTAGAGTAGGAGATAAAGTTAAATCAGGAGATATTATTGCTGATGGTCCATCTACAAAAACTGGTGAATTAGCATTAGGAAAAAATGTTACAGTAGCATTTATGCCATGGCAAGGATACAATTTTGAGGATTCCATACTAATATCTGAGAGATGCGTTAC
This sequence comes from uncultured Pelagibacteraceae bacterium, assembly GCA_902518395.1. Taxonomy (GTDB): domain Bacteria; phylum Pseudomonadota; class Alphaproteobacteria; order Pelagibacterales; family Pelagibacteraceae; genus Pelagibacter. The sequence goes on from CABYFX010000011.1 coordinate 28,460, forward strand.
AGACGATGTATTCACCTCAATACATATAGAAGAATATGAAGTAATGGCAAGAGACACTAAATTAGGTGAAGAGGATATTACTAGAGATATTCCAAATATAAATGAAGAGTCATTGAAAAATCTAGATGAGTCTGGGATTGTATATATTGGAGCTGAAGTAAAACCTGGTGATATTTTGGTTGGCAAAGTAACCCCCAAAGGAGATTCAGCATCAGGTCCAGAGGAAAAACTTTTAAGATCAATATTTGGAGAAAAGGCTATTGACGTAACCGATACTTCTCTAAAAATGCCAAGTGGTAGTGGAGGAATTGTTGTTGATGTCAGGGTTTTTAACAGACATGGAATAGAGAAAGATGAGAGATCAATTACAATCGAAAGAGCAGAAATTGAAAGTGTTCAACAAGATAAAAATGTTGAGGAAGAAATATTAGATAGAAGTATTAAACAAAGAGCTACTTCAATATTAGTAAACACAAAGTTAGCAAAAAAAATAAAAAATTATGATGCAGGTTCAAATTTAACAGAGGAAATAATTTTTGATTTACCAGTGTCTGATTTGTTTAAAATTTCAATTGAAGATGTAAAAAAAATTGAGGCTCTTCAACAATTGAGATCTCAACATGAAAATGCAAAAAATGATATTCAGGAAAGATTTGAGGATAAAGTTTTAAAAATAAGACAAGGAGATGATTTATTGCCAAGTGTTATGAAAATGGTTAAAGTTTTTGTGGCAATAAAAAGAAGATTAAGACCTGGAGACAAAATGTCAGGTAGACATGGCAATAAGGGAGTTGTTAGTAAAATAGTTCCTGTAGAGGATATGCCTTATAGGGAAAATGGAAAGCCAGTTGATATAGTTTTAAATCCATTGGGTGTTCCAAGTAGAATGAACGTAGGGCAGATTCTAGAAACACATTTAGGTTGGTCATGTAAAGAATTAGGGGAGCAATTAAATGACCTAATAACACAAAATCAAAAAAAAATAGAAAAAGATGAAAAAATTACAAAATTCCTAAAGTCTGTATATGGTGATGAGGTATATTCAGAAAATATAGACACCCTAACGAACACAGAATTTAAAGATTTGTGTCAAAATATTCAAAATGGAGTACCAATATCTACCCCAGTTTTTGATGGTGCAAAAGAGAAAGATGTTACCAAAATGTTAGATCTTGCAAAATTACCAAATTCTGGACAAACTGCTTTGTGGGACGGTCGAACAGGAGAAAAATTTGATAGACCTGTAACTGTTGGAATCATATACATGCTTAAACTTCATCATCTAGTAGAGGATAAAATTCACGCAAGATCAACAGGACCATACAGTTTAGTTACCCAACAACCGTTAGGTGGTAAAGCACAATTAGGTGGTCAAAGATTTGGTGAAATGGAAGTTTGGGCTTTAGAAGCATATGGTGCTTCTTACACGCTTCAAGAAATATTAACCGTAAAATCAGATGATGTTGCAGGAAGAGTAAAGGTATATGAGACAATAGTTAAAGGTGAAGAAAATTTTGAGTCTGGAATACCAGAGTCGTTTAACGTTCTAGTAAAAGAAATTAAATCATTAGCATTAAATGTGGAGCTAAACTAATATATGAGTAAAGAATTATCAGATTTGTTTAAATCTTCAGAAATATCTGACGCACAAAATTTTAATAGTATTAAAATTACACTAGCTAGCCCGGAAAAAATAAAATCATGGACATTTGGTGAAATAAAAAAACCAGAAACAATTAACTACAGAACATTTAGACCAGAAAAAGATGGCTTGTTTTGCGCTAGAATATTTGGACCAATTAAAGACTATGAGTGCTTATGTGGAAAATATAAAAGAATGAAATTCAGAGGAATTATTTGTGAAAAGTGTGGAGTTGAAGTAACAAAATCTAATGTAAGAAGAGAAAGAATGGGTCATATCAATCTTGCCACTCCTGTTGCTCATATATGGTTCTTAAAATCATTACCTAGCAGAATTTCATTAGTAGTAGATATGAAATTAAAAGAAGTAGAAAGAGTTCTTTATTTTGAAAGTTTTATTGTTATAGAGCCAGGATTGACAGGATTAAAGAAAAATCAATTATTGAGTGAAGAAGAATTAATAAAATATCAAGATGATTATGGTGAAGAAGCTTTTACAGCTGGAATTGGTGCAGAGGCTATTTTAGAAATTTTAAAATCAATAAATTTGGAAGAAGAAAGAGATTTATTAATTAAAAGTATTAAAGAGACAAAATCAAAAGTTAATGAAGAAAGATCAATCAA
>CABYFX010000012.1 GCA_902518395.1 uncultured Pelagibacteraceae bacterium
TGATGAGATATTTGCAAATTTTTTACTTTCTTCTGATGTTAGAAATAAAATAAAAAAAATAAAAAAAAAAAATAAAATTTTAGACATAGGCTATCAAAATAAATTAATTAGTAACTTAAAATTTAAACTTACAGCAGATCAATTAACCTCATTAAAAAATATAAATAAAGATATGACATCAAAACAAAAAATGTTTAGATTATTACAAGGAGATGTAGGATCTGGAAAAACTATAGTATCTGTAATAGCTGCATTAAATGCTATAAAAGCTGGCTATCAAGTTGCAATAATGGCCCCTACTGAAATATTAGCTATTCAACATTATAAATTTATATTAGAAAATTTTAATAATTTTTGTAATCCTGAAATATTAACTGGTAAAACTGAGTATAAAAAAAGAAAAAATATTTTAAATGATCTATTAAATAATAAAATTAATATTTTAATTGGTACACATTCTCTTTTTCAAGAAAAAATTACTTACTTTAACTTAGGTTTAATAATTATTGACGAGCAACACAAATTCGGAGTTAATCAAAGAAAAAAACTATCAGATAAAGGTGGTAAGAATTGTGATGTACTCGTTATGTCAGCTACCCCTATTCCAAGAACAATGATGATGACTATTTACGGAGATATGGATATTTCTTTAATAAAATCAAAACCAAAAAATAGAAAACCAATTAAGACATATAGTAAAAACGAGACTAAAATTAATGAAGTTATTAATTTTATTAAAAGTGAAATTTTAAAAAAAAATCAAGTATTCTGGGTTTGTCCACTTATCAAAGAATCTAAAAAAATTGACCATCAATCTGCTACGGAAAAATATAAATATTTAAGTAAAATTTTTAGAGATAAAGTTGATATTGTTCATGGAGCAATGAGTAAGGAAGAAAAAGATGAAGTATTAAATAAGTTTAATGATAAAAATATAGATATATTGGTTTCAACTACTGTAATAGAAGTAGGCATTGATTTTCCGAATGCCAATGTAATCGTCATTGAAAATTCAAATAAATATGGTTTATCTCAACTTCATCAATTAAGAGGACGAGTTGGCAGAGGTAACAAAGAGTCGTCGTGTATACTTATGTTTAAAACAGGACTGAGTGAAAATGCACGTAAGAGAATAACAATTCTCAAAAATACGAATGATGGTTTTAAAATTGCTGAAGAAGACTTAAAAATCAGAGGGTATGGCGATATTTTGGGATTTAAACAAAGTGGTTTAAAAAAATACAACCTGGCAGATCCTATTCAACATGAAGATCTTTTTGATATTGCAGAGAAAGAGATTAAAAAAATTGAAAAAAATAACATTAAAATAAATAACTTTAATAAGCTTATCAAACTTTACGACAAAGTTGCTGTAATTAATGAGACTATTTAGTTTTACTATCAGATGTCCCAGCTGAGACAATGAATTTTGATGCCTCCTCAAATGTCATATCCAAATATACGACCTCACTTTTAGGAAACATTAATAAAAAACCACTAGTCGGGTTTGGTGTTGTGGGAACAAAGACATTAATCAATTCTGTATTAGTTTTTTTCGAAATCTCGCCTTTATTTTCTTTTGTAGCAAAACCAACTGCCCATGCACCTTTTCTAGGGTACTGAATTAGAACCACACTTTTTTTTGATCCTTTTTTAGGAGCAAATGTTTCTGTCATTTGTCCAATAGCAGAGTATATTGTTCTTAAAATTGGTATTTTTTTTAATAAATCATTAAAGAGCTGTAAAAATTTTTTACCAATAAATGAAAGTGACAATCCACCTACAAGAGTAATAAAGATTACAGAAAGTAAGATTTCTAAACCTGGTATTGCAAAAGGTAAATAGCTATTTGGATTTATTCCTTGTGGAATTAGCTTTGATGAAACTGATATAAAAAATGTTGTTAGATATAACGTAATTCCAATAGGAACTAAAACAACAATTCCTGTTATAAAGTAGTTTCTTAGTCTTGCTATAAATGAAATTTTTTTTCTTTTTAGTTTTGACATAACTTTAATTGATTATGAATTACATGTAATATAAATATTAAGAAAAGTGAATAGAAGAAATTTTATATATTTAATGGGTTGTGGCTGTCTTTCTGCAGGTTTGCATGCCTGTACGACCGCACCAATCACAGATAGAAGACAATTAAAATTAATTCCAGAATCAAAATTAAATGCCCAAGCTGCTGAATTGTATGAAAAAGTAAAACAAAAAGCTAAATTAAGTGATGATAAAGAGAGTTTGGATAAAATTATTGGAATTGGATCAAAAATAGAAACATCAATTTCAGAATATTTTCACAAAAATAATATGGATGACCCAACTGTAAACTTTTCATGGGAATATATTTTAATTGATAATAAAAAAATAAAAAATGCATGGTGTATGCCTGGAGGAAAAATTGCTGTTTACACTGGTATGTTAGATATTACTAAAAATGATGATGGCTTAGCAGCGGTAATGGGCCATGAAATTGCTCATGCTGTTGCAAAACATTCTGTTGAAAGGGCAAGCAGAACAGTATTATTAAATACAACAACTGGAATTATAGATATTGCAACTGGGGGAAAGTTATCCCAAGTTAATAGAACAACAGGTATGAATACAGTTGGCTTGTTATCCCAAATTGGAATAATGAACCCTTTTACAAGAAAACAAGAGAGCGAAGCTGATTATTTAGGATTAATTTTTTCATCTTTATCCGGTTACGATATAAGAGAAACAACAAAAATATGGGAAAGGATGAAAAAAGCGAATAAAGGTAAAGAACCACCTGAGTTTATGAGCACACATCCATCAAATGACAGAAGAATAGTCCAAATTAATAATTGGATGAACGAGATTATTTTAAAATACCCTCCAATATCTTAATGCGTTGGTGAGCCCTGATGGACTCGAACCATCGACCCATTCCTTAAAAGGGAATTGCTCTACCAACTGAGCTAAGGGCCCAACACGAAAATTCTTATATTGATTTTTTGATATTTGGCAATGGTTAAAATTTACAAAATATTAATATACTTGTCATGAAATTCTTCAAAAGTTCCCATTTTTATATTTTTTCGAATTTCATACATAAGCTCTTGATAAAAGTTTATATTATTTAAAGTTAATATCATTGAAGCTAGCATCTCATTGGTATTATGAAGGTGATTTAAATAATTTTTAGAGTATTTGTTTAAGTCAAATTTAGTAACACTACTATCTAGAGGTGTATTATCTAATTTATTTTCAGAATTTCTTATTTGGATTCTGCCATTCCAAGTAAAAGCTAAACCAGTTCTTCCAGATCTTGTTGGAAGAACACAGTCAAACATATCTATGCCACGCTTTACTGCTCCCAATATATCAGAAGGAGTTCCTACACCCATTAAATATCTTGGTTTATCAATTGGTAGATTATCTTTAATACCATCTAACACATCAAACATTTCTTTCTGAGTTTCTCCAACTGCTAGACCGCCAATAGCATATCCATCGAATTCTATATCTATTAACTTATCAAGAGATTCATTTCTTAAATCCTTGAATAACCCCCCTTGAACAATACCAAACAAAGCTTTATGAGGATTTTTTCCAAATTCTTGTTTAGATCTTTTCGCCCACTCTGTAGACAAATCCATGGAAATTTTTATTTTATTATAATCATTGGTATTCTTTGGACACTCATCCATGACCATAACAATATCTGAATTAAGTTTTTTTTGAATTTTAATACTTTCCTCAGGACTTAAAATAAAAGTTTTTCCATCAATATGTGATTTAAAAATTGCTCCCTTGTCTCTATCAATCTTGTTGAATTTAGATAAAGACATCACTTGATAACCTCCAGAGTCAGTCAAAATAGGAAGTTTACAATTCATAAATTTGTGTAAGCCACCAACTGACTCTATCCGCTCTATACCAGGTCTTATCATTAAGTGATATGTATTCGAAAGTATTATTTCACTACCTGTTTTAATAATATCGTCAATAAAAACACCTTTAACTGTGGCCTGAGTACCAACAGGCATAAACGCAGGAGTATTAATTTCTCCACGATGTGTTTCTATTAATCCAACACGATAATTTTTATTTTGATGTTTTACGCTAAAAGAAAAATTCTTTTTTATGTCTTCCATTCATTAAATTCTACTCAGATTTAAAGCTAATTATTTTATCTGGATTAGAAACAGATCCATTGGGTCCATCCCCTTTTGTAATCATGTCAACAAACTCCATACCCTCAATAACTTTTCCAAATACTGTATATTGTCTATCAAGATGAGGTGTTGGACCAAAACATATAAAGAACTGACTATTTGCACTATTCGGATCTGAAGATCGTGCCATTGATAACGTTCCTCTTTCATGAGGTAAATCATTAAACTCTTCTTTAAGATCAGGCATATCAGATCCTCCCATGCCAGCTCTGCTTAAGTTAAAACTTTCAGAAGATGAATTTCCAAATTGAACATCTCCGGTTTGGGCCATAAAACCATCGATTACTCTGTGAAAAACAACACCGTCATATTTTCCACTGTTAGCTAGTTCAGTTATTCTTTTAACATGGTTTGGTGCCACGTCTGGGAATAATTTAATTTTTAAATCTCCATCTTTTAATTTTAGTATCATTGTGTTCTCCTTTGCATTTAAAGCTGTTGTTAATAAAAATATTGATAAAAATAAAATGTAAATTTTTTTAAGCATAAATTTCCCTAAGTGACTTGATGGTACTTTTTGTTGTAAATTTCCTCAGATCACCCTTATGTAGAGCTATTTCTTTTACAAATCTCGATGAAATTATCTGATTTTCAACATCAGACATAAGAAACACTGTTTCTACTTTATTGTTTAATTTTCTATTCATTCCAGCTAGCTGAAACTCATATTCAAAATCTGAAACAGCTCTTAAACCTCTGAGAATTAGGTTTGACTTATATTTTTTACACAATTCGGTTGTTAGTGAATTAAATTTAATAACCTGAATTCTATTTTTTGGAAGTTTCAAGTCTCCATATAACGCCTTTGACACAATTTTTAATCTTTCATCTATTGGAAATAAAAAATTTTTCTCATTTCCATCAGATATACCAACAACTATTTTATCTGCCAATTTTAGAGCTTTTTTAATGACATCTATATGGCCGTTTGTTATTGGATCAAATGTTCCTGGATATATAGCTATATTTTTCATTAAACCAAATTATCATCTAATTTAATTGAAGAGACAACCTTTTCATCACCAGTTAACTTAATAATACGTACTCCTTGTGTATTTCTTCCAGCAATTCTTATTTCTTTGACAGCAGTTCTTATAACTCTACCTTTATTAGTCGAAATTAATATTTGATCACCTTCAAACACAGGAAAAGATGATGAGACATTACCATTTCTAGGAGAATTAACTATACCAATTATTCCCTTGCCTCCTCTATTTGTTACTCTAAAATCATAATGCGATGTTCTCTTACCGTAACCATTTTCTGTAATTGATAAGATAAATTTTTCTTTGGCTTTAACTTCAGATTTTTCATCTTTAGTTTTACTTTTATTTTTTTTAATATCGTCTTTATTGATTATAGATAATGAAACAATTGAATCCTTTTCTGAAAGATTAATACCTCTTATACCTTTGGAAGATCTTCCCTTAAAAACTCTGAGTTTTTTTGACTCAAACCTTATGCATTTACCAAATTTTGTATTTAACATTATATCTTGCTCATCTGTGCATATTTTTACACCAACAATTTGATCATCAGAGTCTAATTTCATTGCAATTTTACCAGAAGTATTGATAGATGAAAAATCTTCTAAATTATTCTTTCTTATTTTTCCTTTGCTAGTTGCAAATATTATGTGCATGTCTTTTTTATCAACATCCTCATCAGGAAAAGGCATAATAGAACTTATAGACTGATGATTTTTCAGAGGTAATATATTAAATAGAGATTTACCTTTAGATGAGGCTGAACCCTCAGGTATTTTCCAAGCTTTAACCTTGTAGGCTAAACCCTCTGTTGAAAAAAATAACAATGAGGTATGTGTATCGACAGACAATGTTTGTACAACCGAGTCTTCTTCTCTTGTTTTAATCCCAGTTTTTCCTTTTCCACCTCTTTTTTGTTGTTTAACTCCACTTAGGGCTCCTCTTTTAATATAACCTTGAAGTGTTATTGTTATAATTACAGACTCTTTTTGAATAGTTTCCTCTATGTCATAATTAAGAACTGCATCTATAATTTTTGTTCTTCTAGGAACTGAAAATTTATCTTTTATCATCTGCAAATCATTGCTTATTACGCTTAACAATTCAGTTTTCGAATTTATAATTTTTTTATATTTAGAAATCTCTGTCGCTAATTTTTTGATTTCTATTTCTATTTCATTAATTCCTATAGCTGTTAATTTTTGAAGCCTAAGTTCCAATATAGAAGTTACTTGATCATTAGATAATACATATTTTCCTTTATAATTTTTGCTATCAACTGATTTAATAAGTTTTGATGCTTGGTTTATTTTCCAAGTTGTTTTTAAGAGTGAATTTTTTGCTTCCTCAGGGTTTTTAGATGATCTGATTATTTTAATAACTCTATCAATATTCTCAACACTGACTGATAATCCGAGCAAAATATGAACCCTATCTTCTGCTTTTTTTAAATCAAATTTAGTTCTTTTTATAACTACATCTTCTCTAAACTTTAGAAAGTTTTCTAAAAAATCTTTTAAATTACAAGTCTTTGGTTTTTGATCAACAATTGCCAAAGAGTTAAAACCAAATGATGATTCTATTGAGGTATATTTGTATAATTGTCTTTTGACAGTTTCAGGTTCAACATTTCTTCTAAGATCTATCGATACTCTTATACCCTCGCTATTTGATTCATCTCTTATATCACTTATACCTTCAATCTTTTTGTCTCTTACTAGTTCTGCAATTCTCTCATTTAAATTAGATTTATTAATTTGATAAGGTATTGATGAAACTACGAGTCTATCTTTACCATTTTTTAAATTTTCTACTGAAATTTCCCCACGAATTTTAAAAGACCCTCTTCCAGTTTTATATCCTTGCTTAATTATATCTTTTCCAATTATCAATCCACCAGTTGGGAAATCTGGACCTGGAATATGTTTCATCAATTCATTAATTTTAATATCTTTGTTTTTAATTAATGCTAAAGTTCCATCTACAACCTCACCTAAATTATGAGGTGGTATACTTGTTGCCATTCCAACTGCAATCCCTCCAGCGCCATTAACTAAAAGATTTGGATATTGAGCAGGTAATACAATAGGTTCTTGCTCTGTTTCATCGTAATTACTTTTAAAGGATACGGTATTTTTTTCAATATCATCAATTAAAAACTGTGAAACTTTTGCAAGTTTGGTTTCAGTGTATCTCATGGCTGCAGGAGGATCTCCGTCTATAGAACCAAAATTACCCTGTCCGTCGATTAAAGGTAAACTCATTGAAAATTCTTGAACCATTCTAACTAAAGCATCATAGACAGCTTGATCACCATGAGGGTGATATTTACCAATTACATCTCCAACAATTCTTGCAGATTTTCTAAATTGTTTTGACCAATCAAAGCCACCTTTGTGCATCGCATATATAATTCTTCTGTGAACTGGTTTTAATCCATCTCTGATATCAGGTAATGCCCTGCTTACTATAACGCTCATAGCATAAGACAGATATGATGAACTCATCTCATCATACATTGAGATTGGTTTAATATTATTATTTATTTTTGGAATTTCGTTTTTTTCCATATTAATTAAAATGGAATATCGTCGTCTAAGCCACTTTGATCTGGTGCAGGAGCATCATCAAAATTTTGTTTATTATCTTGTGATGCAATATTATTTTGATTACCACCACCAAGCATTGTTAATGATGAGTTATAACCTTGAATTAAAATTTCAGTTGAGTATTTATCTTGACCACTTTGTTCGTCTTTCCATTTTCTTGTTGAAAGCTGTCCTTCAACGTAAACTTGTGCACCTTTTTTTAAATATTGCTGGACGACATTTACCAAACCTTCATTAAAAACCACTACTCTATGCCATTCAGTTTTTTCTTTTTTCTCTCCAGTATTTTTATCTTTCCAGGATTGACTAGTAGCAAGACTAAGTCTTGCAACGCTTTTACCGTTCACCATTTGCTTGACTTCTGGGTCTGCGCCCAAACGACCAATTAATAATACTTTATTTAAACTTCCAGCCATAATATTTTAATATTTAAGAATGTTTATTATATCACTTATTAACTTGATTATTAATTTTATTAATCTAAAGCAACAAAAATTATGCTTAAAAAGATAGTTATTAAGGGTGCAAAAGAGCACAATTTAAAGAATATAACGCTAGAGATTCCAAAAGAAAAATTTGTAGTCATAACTGGGTTATCAGGATCTGGAAAATCATCTTTAGCTTTTGATACTGTATATGCTGAAGGTCAGAGACGTTATGTTGAAAGTTTGTCTGCTTATGCAAGACAATTCTTAGATAAAATGAAAAAGCCTAATGTAGATTTAATTGAAGGATTAAGTCCAGCAATCTCAATTGAACAAAAAAATACATCCAAAAATCCAAGATCTACAGTAGCAACTGTTACAGAAATTTATGATTACATGAGGGTACTTTATGCAAGAGCCGGCATTCCCTACTCTCCATTTACTGGACTGCCAATCACTTCACAAACTATAAGTCAAATTGTAGATAAAATTAAAACACTCCCAAAAAAATCAACAATTTTTTTATATGCGCCAGTTGTTAGAGGAAGAAAAGGAGAATATAGAAAAGATATTCTTGGCTACAAAAAAAGAGGATTTAGAAAAATTAAAGTTGATAATAAACTTTATGATATTGATGATGTTCCAGAATTAAATAAAAAATTAAAACATGATATTGCAGTTCTAGTTGATAGGATTGTTTTAAATACCTCTTTAGGAAACAGATTAGCTGAAAGTGTTGAAACAGCCGTTAATTTAGCAAATGGATTAATGTTTGTAGAATATGAAGATGAAACACTTCCAAAAAAGTTTAGAAAAACTGAAAATTTAACCTTTTCAACTAAGTTTGCTTGTCCTGAAAGTGGTTTTACAATTGAGGAAATAGAACCAAGACTTTTTTCTTTTAATAGCCCTTACGGTGCGTGCGAAGAATGTGAAGGTATTGGAGTTAAATTAAATGTTGATCCAAAATTAGTTGTACCAGATGAGAAGAAATCTATTGCAGATGGTGCAATTGAACCTTGGTCTAAATCGTCATCTTTATATTATGCACAAACCTTAGCCTCAATAGCAAAACATTATGGTTTTTCATTGAATGATAGATGGTCTAGGCTTTCAAAAAAAATAAAAGATGTAATTTTATTTGGATCTGATGAAGAAGAAATCAAATTTTCTTATGACGATGGATATGAAAAGTATTCACATAAAAAAACATTCGAAGGGGTGGTAAATAATTTAGAAAGAAGATTTTTAGAAACAGATAGTGATTGGAAAAGAGAAGAAATATCTCAATATCAATCTGATACAAAGTGTGAAAGATGTAATGGGCACAGATTAAAAGATGAAGCTCTATGTGTTAAAATTAATGATCACAATATAAGTGAAGTAACTGAAAAATCTATATTTGATGCAAAGGAATGGTTTAAATCACTCGAGACGAAATTAGATAAACGTCAACTAAAAATTGCACAGCATATTTTAAAAGAAATTAATGAGAGATTAAATTTTCTCCTAAATGTTGGTCTTGACTACCTAACTTTATCAAGAGAGTCTGGAACTTTATCGGGTGGTGAAGCACAAAGAATAAGGTTAGCCTCACAAATAGGCTCGGGATTGACAGGAGTATTATATGTACTTGATGAACCATCTATTGGTTTACATCAAAAAGATAACGTTAAATTAATAAATGCATTAAAAAGGCTTAGAGACTTAGGCAACACAGTCATAGTCGTAGAACATGATACTGAAACCATGGAAAACGCTGACCATATAATCGATCTTGGTCCAGAAGCTGGAAACAAAGGCGGCGAAGTGATCGCTCAAGGGTCGTATAATGATATATTAAATAATAATGAAAGTATTACAGGAAGATACTTATCGAACAAAAGCTTCATACCAATACCAAGAACTAGACGATTAGCCAAAAACGGAAGGTTTTTAGAAATTAATGGGGCTAGTGGAAATAATTTAAACAACGTAAATCTTAAAATTCCACTTGGAAGTTTTACCTGCGTAACAGGTGTTTCAGGAAGTGGTAAATCAACATTAATACTTCAAACTCTTTATAACGCTTTAAACCTTACCCTTAATAATAATAAATCGAGAAAAATTCCAAAACCATTTAGAGGATTTAAAGGTATTGAATTAGTCGATAAAATTATAGATATAGATCAATCGCCTATTGGTAGAACTCCTAGATCTAATCCAGCGACTTATACTGGTGCGTTTGGTCCAATAAGAGACTGGTTTACAAATTTACCAGAATCAAAAAGTAGAGGTTATAAACCTGGAAGATTTTCATTCAACGTCAAAGGTGGTAGATGCGAAGCTTGTGAAGGTGATGGAGTAATAACGTATGAAATGCATTTTTTACCTGATGTTTATATAACTTGTGATGAATGCAAAGGAACTAGATATAATAGGGAAACACTAGAAATTAAATTTAAAGATAAGAGTATTGCAGATGTTTTGGATATGACAGTTGATGAAGGTTGTGAATATTTTGAAAACATTTCTAATATAAAAACAAAATTGCTTACACTTAAGAAAGTTGGCTTAGGATACATAAAAATTGGTCAACAAGCCACTACTCTATCAGGTGGTGAAGCTCAAAGAATAAAGTTAGCAAAAGAATTATCTAAAAGATCAACTGGAAGAACAATATATATATTAGACGAACCAACAACAGGACTGCATCAACACGATATTAAAAAATTATTAGAAATTTTACATACTTTTGTTGCAACTGGAAATACAGTTGTTGTAATAGAACATAATTTAGACGTTATAAAAACTGCTGATTATATTGTTGATATGGGTCCAGATGGTGGTGTAAAGGGAGGAAATATCATAGCTGAAGGTAAACCTGAGGAAATTATCAATGTTAAAGATAGTTATACAGGTAAATTTTTAAAACCAATGTTGGACAATAAGTTCAAAAAAACTGCTTAAATTTTTATTAAAAATGTTATAAATTATAATAAATTATGACATCAATTCTTCAATCATTATCTAAAACAGTTCATATCTCTTTAGCATTATCCATTTTGCTATTTTTAGGTTTATATTTTGGGAATGGTGGTTTCGATATTGACGTAGTTTTTTGGAGTTGGTTATTTAGATATATACATGTCATTGTTGCAATAATGTGGATCGGTTTACTATGGTATTTTAATTTTGTTCAAATACCAAACATGGCAAAAATACCTGACGAACAAAAACCGGCGATTGGAAAAGTTATAGCTCCAGCTGCTCTTTTTTGGTTTAGATGGGCAGCTTTAGTTACAGTAATATCAGGTTTGATCTTGGCTTATTTAAACGGTTATGTTCATCAAGCTATGACATTAGGAATTGGATCAGGTGGTGGTAAAGCAACTGCCATAGGAATTGGTATGTGGTTAGGCATTATAATGGCATTTAATGTTTGGTTTGTAATCTGGCCAAATCAAAAAAAAGCTTTAGGCATTGTTGAGGTTGAAGCCGATGTTAAAGCTAAATCTGCAAAAACAGCAATGCTATTTTCTAGAACAAATACACTTCTATCGTTACCAATGCTTTTAACGATGGTAATCGCTCAAAACCTTTATTAATCTTTTTCTTCTTTAACTATTGTTCTTTGGCTGACATTCAGTGCAACTAAAATAGGATTTGCGATATATATTGAAGAGTAAGTTCCAAAAATAACTCCTAATATCATTGCTAAAGAAAAACCTTTTAGTATTTCACCACCAAATAAGTATATTGAAAAAAGAGCTAACAATGTAGTTACAGATGTAATTATTGTTCTAGATAAAGTTTCATTAATTGAAATATTAGTTAAGTCAAAAATTTTAATATCAGAATACTTTCTTAAATTTTCTCTAACCCTATCGAATATAACAACAGTATCGTTCATAGAATAACCAACAATAGTCAAAACGGCGGCTACAATAGAAAGGTTTATCTCAAGTGAAAAAATAGAAAATATACCTAATGTAATTATAACATCGTGAAATATAGCTAAGATAGCCCCTAGGCTGAACTGCCATTCAAATCTTATCCAAATATACAATAGCATCGCTGCAAGCGACAAACTTATAGCAATAATTCCAGATTTTAAGAGTTCTGAGCTTACTTTTGGACCAACATTTTCTACTCTTCTAAAGTCTACATCGCCAATAGAGCTAGATAATTTGTTTTGTATATTTTTAATAAATTCTGGATCATTTGAATTTTGCTTTTCAAACTTAACAATAAAGTCTGTTTCATTGCCAAATTTTTTGACAGACACATCCCCTAAATTCATTTGATTAAAGCTATCTCTAATAAGACTAATATTGTTAGTTTTATCTGTAGTTCTTAATTCGATTAAAGTACCACCTTTGAAATCAACACCATAATTTAAACCTTTAAAAATTAAAAATACTAATGAAATCACTATTAGGGAAAGTGATAATATATTAAATTTTCTATAAAATTTATTAAAAGAAATATTACTCATTTTAAAGTAACTGCTCCTTATCTTTATTTTTTACTACATACAAAGAAGTTAACAATCTTGCTATAAAGTATACTGAAAATAAAGTAGTTAAAATTCCAACACCTAAAGTGACTGAAAAACCTTTTACAGGACCTGATCCCATAAAAAACAAAATGAACGCTGCAATTAGTGTAGTAATATTTGCATCTAAAATTGTTGTTCTTGATTTTGTGTATCCAGCATCAAAAGCTATTATTGGATTTTTTTCATTTTTAGTCTCTTCTTTGATACGTTCAAAAATCAATACATTTGCATCAACAGCCATCCCGACTGTTAAAATTATACCTGCAATCCCAGGCAGGGTTAATGTTGCTTCAAATAAAGTTAGAATGCCAATCAATAAGAAGAGATTTGAAACTAGTGCTAAATTAGCAATTAATCCAAACGCTCTATACTTATAAATCATAAATAAAATAACTAACAAGAAACCAATAAATAAAGATAAAATTCCAGCATCTATTGAGTCTTGACCTAAGTCTGGACCAACTGTTCTTTCTTCAATAATATTTAAAGGTGCAGGCAAAGCTCCAGATCTAAGTAGTAATGCAAGATCTGTAGCAGATTGAAAAGTAAAGTCACCTGAGATTTGTCCTGAGCCACCTATTATAGGTTCTCTAACTGTAGGAGCGCTAATTATTTTACCATCTAATACTATTGCTAATTGTTTACCAACCCCCATACTAGTTGCTTTGCCAAATTTTTTGGCACCCACTCTATCTAAACTAAATGAAACTACTGTTTCATTTGTTTGTGAATTCATTGATGGCTTTGCATCAACTAGATTATCACCACTTAAAATTATTCTTTTACTAACAATTGCATCTCTGGAACCATCTTCAAAAGATAATTTTTCAGTACCAAAAGACTCTTCATTATTTTGTGAAATAAATTGGAATGTAAGATTTGCTGTTTTTCCAAGTAAAGATTTAATTCTATTTGGATCATCTAAGCCAGGTAATTCAACTAATATTCTATCATTTCCTCTTTTTAGAATATTAGGTTCATTTGTTCCAACCTCATCAACTCTTCTTCTTACAATTTCAATTGCCTGATCAAGTGAAGAATTTTTTAATAAGACTAAACCATATCTAGAGTAATTTAATGAAAAAAGATTTCCATCCTCTATAACATCGAATTCATGTGATTTGTAAGTTGGATAATAAGTATTAACATCACTTTCTTTGTCTTTTAAAATGTTTTTAACATTCTCAAATTCTTTATCTGTTGTCTCAAATAAAATTGTATCACCTTTAAGTGAAAAATTTTTAAGAGTTATTTCCTTTTCTTTAAAATATCTTTTTAATTCAATTATTTTTGCCTGTAGTTTTTGAGTAATTACTGGTCGATTATCTATTTCAAGAAGTAAATAAGATCCACCTTGTAAATCTAAACCTAAATTTATATTTTTTGAAAAAAATTTATCATCAAATTTAACAAAATTTGAAAAAGCGAAATAGGAAAAGATAACTGTAAAAACAATTACTGAAATTATTCGTAATTTTGAAAAGTATAACACTTTTTTATAATGTTATTTTTTTGGTTCTGTAGAGCTTACTAAACCTTGAATTCCAGTTGCTCTGACAACTTCGACATTCACATTATCAGAAATTTGAACCTCAACTTTTTCGTTATCAATTATTCGTTCAACAGTGCCAACTATTCCTCCAGAGGTAATGACTTTATCTCCTCTTTTAAGGGCTTCAACCATAGCTTTGTGATCTTTTACTTTTTTCTGTTGAGGTCTAATAAGAAAAAAATAGAATATAACAAAAATTAAAACTAAGGGTATAAATTGTCCAATTCCAGCATCCATAACGTATCTTTTTAAGTTAAGGCTATTTATCCTATCTATTATTCAAACTCAACTCTTAATTGATAGAAATTTTATCTATATTTGGCATATATACCTTAAGAACATCAGGTATCAAAATAGATCCATCTTCCGTTTGATAATTTTCCATAATAGCAATCATAGTCCTGCCAACCGCTAATCCACTGCCATTAAGTGTGCCAACAAATTCTTTTGAATTGTTTTGTCCTTTATATCTAGCTTTCATTCTCCTTGCTTGAAAAGAACCACAAGATGAACAGCTTGAAATCTCTCTATACTTATTTTCAGATGGAAGCCAAACTTCAATATCATACGTTTTTTCTGCACTAAAACCCATATCACCAGTACATAAAATAATTTTTCTATAAGGTAGTTTTAACTCATCCAATATCATTGTAGCTGAGTTTGACATCCTTTCTAATTCTTCTGAACATTTATCTTTTTCAACAATACTTACTAATTCCACCTTATAAAATTGATGTTGTCTAATCATACCTTTAGTATCTTTACCATAACTACCCGCTTCTTTTCTAAAACATGGTGTTGATGCGACTACTCTAATTGGTAATTCATTCTTTTCTAAAATTTGATTTTTTACAATATTTGTCAAAATTACTTCAGCAGTTGGTATTAAAAACTTTCTTCCATCACCTTCGTCTAATTTAATTTCAAACTGATCATTTTCAAATTTTGGTAATTGTCCAGTGCCAAACATTGTATCAGCGGTTGCAATTAATGGAGGGGATATTTCTGTATAACCATTTTTTTGAGTATGTGTATCAATCATAAAATTTGATATTGCTCTTTCTAATTGAGCTAATTCTTTTTTAACAAATACAAATCTAGAACCAGTAGTTTTTGTTGCTAGGTCAAAATCAAGCATATTTAATTTATCTCCTAGTTCATAATGAGATTTAGGCTTAAAATTAAATTCTTTTATTTCACCTTTTTTTTCAATTTCTTTATTAGAATTTTCATCCTGTCCTTTTGGTACATCGCTTAATGGGATATTCGGTATAGAAGATAAAATATCAGTAATCTGGCTCTGTAATTTTATTTGATTTTTGTTAATTTCTTCAATTTTTAAAGAGAGCTCTTTTGATTTTTCAAATAAACTTTGGTCTTTAGATTTTGAAATAGTCTTTTTTTCCATTTCAAATTTTTCTTTTTCTTGAATAAGCTTTCTGTTTTCTTCATCTAAACTTATTATGTTATCAAGGCTTATATCTATGTTACGATTTTTAAGTTTTTCCTTAAAGTTTTCGAAGTCATTTCTGATATCTTTAATATTGTGCATTTTTTTCTGCTGCTTTCTTTTCAATTATTCCTACTGATATTATTGATAATTCATATAAAATTAATAAGGGTATACCTAATCCAATTTGTGTGATTGGATCTGGTGGCGTTAATATAGCTGCTGCTGCGAATATAATTACAACAACATATTTTCTCCTCTCTTTTAAAAATGTTGAATTCACAACTCCAATTCTAGCTAATAAGCTTAATACTACTGGTAATTGAAAACTTAATCCAAATGCAAAAATAAGCTTCATTACTAATGATAAATACTCGTTTACTTTAGCTTCTAATTGAATTGGTAAATTTGTGGCTGCCCCTAAACTCTCGAAGGATAAAAAAAACTTTATAGCCAAAGGCATTATTAGATAATAAACCAACATCCCACCAAGTAAAAATAGAATTGGAGTTACTACTAAATAAGGCATTATCGCTTTCTTTTCATGATTATAAAGTCCGGGTGCTATAAATTTCCAAATTTGGATTAGTATAAATGGACTTGTGACAAAAAAAGCAGCAAAAAAAGAAACCTTTAGATATGTTAAAAATGTTTCTTGAAGAGCGGTAAATATTAGCCTTCTATTTGTGTCGTCATCTTTTACAGCATTTGCATACGGTTCAACTAAAAAACCGTAAATGTACTCAGAAAAATAATAACAAATTACAAATAGAATAGCTAAAAATATAAATGAGTTTATTAATCTTTTTCTTAACTCTGTTAAATGACTTATGAAACTTCCCTCTTTATCTTTACTCATCTTTTTTTTTCTCTTGATTTTCTGATTTAGGTTTATCGTCTATATCAGTATTTAAAGTTTCATTTGTTAAATCACTGACTTGTCCTTGAACATCACGAACATATCTTTTGGCCGAACCAATCCATGACCCAATTTTTTTTAACATGTAAGGAAAATCTTTAGGACCTACTACAATAATTGCTATTGAGACTATGATTAATATTTCTAGCCAGCCAATTGACGGCATTTGTTATTCTTTTTTATTTGAGTCTTGATTTTCTGAAATATTTTTAGTTTGGTCTTCATCATTAACATCTGTAGCCATACCTTTTTTAAAACTTTTAATACCTTTAGCAACATCACCCATTAAACTAGAGATTTTTCCTCTACCAAAAAGTAAAACTACTAAAATTACTACAATCGCTATTTGCCAAAATCCTATACTCATAAATTATTTATAACCTTATTATTGATTTATTAAAAGTGATTTTTTAGGTTTCGTCAGATTTAAGGGTACTGCTTAACATTTCATCAATATCAGAATAAATATTTTCCTTCTTATCGACTTGTTTTTCTTTAAAAAATTTGCCTGTTCCAAATATTGATGCGTCTACACTTGATGTATCAATCAATCCTGCTGAACCTAATTCATTCACTGTTGGTAAATCTGACAATTTTTGCAGATTAAAATGACTTAAAAATTCATCTGTGGTTCCATATTGTATTGGTTTACCGGGAACATTTTTTCTACCTTCATGTTTTACCCAATTTAACTCCATTAAAATTTCTAAAGTATTAGTTCCAAAAGCCACACCTCTTATCTCCTCGATTTCAGACCTTGTAACTGGTTGGTGATAAACAATAATAGCAAGAGTTTCGATTGCAGCTCTAGATAATTTTTTTTCAACAGTTTTTTGTTCAGACATAAGAGAAGATAAATTAACTGCAGTTCTGAATGACCATTTATTTGATATACAAATTAAATTAATACCTCTAGTTGAGTAGAAATCTCTTAGTTTTTCCAGTGATTGTTGAATATCTGTTTGTTTTGATAATTTAGACTCTATTGTTTCAACTGAAAGAGGTTCAGCGGCAGCAAATACAATAGCCTCAATCTCTCTTTCTACATCGGTGAGTTTAGTTGGAAAACTTACAATGTTATTTTTTTTTATTTTATTCATTAATTTTCCTTAACATAGATATCATCGAATAATTCTTTTTGCTTTAAAGATATATTTCCCTCTTTTACCAATTCTAAAGAGCCAGCAAAAATTCCTGCCTTACCTGTTCTTTTTAAATTAGGAGATTTATTAAACCCAGAAGGAACTAACTCAGACAAATTTTTCCAATCATTAAGCGTGCCAAAGAACTCTTTTATTCTTTTAATGGCATCCTCAGTCGTAAAAACAGGAAGCTTAGGTATATTCATAGTATGAAAATCTTTGGTCATTACTATTCCTGAATATGCTTTTAATAATTCAAATAATGTTAAAGAAACTTTTTTGTCGTATATCGACTTCACACCACTTTTAGAGCCACGCATAAAAACATCTCTACCTAATCTTTTTCTATCTAACATTTGAGACGATAATAATCTAATTAATTCTAATTTTTTTAATTGTAATTTAAGTTTCTCAGCAACTTCAAAGGCTTTAAACTCCTCCTCATCGGTTTCAGGAAGTAATAATTTTGATTTCAAATAAGTAAGCCAAGTTGCCATTAACAAATATTCAGAAGCTATTTCTAAATTTATATTTTCTTTTTCTGTTAAATATTGATGAAATTGATCAGCAAGTTTTGTAATAGAAATTTCTTCTAAATCAACTTTTTGCGATTTAGCAAGATCAAGCAATATTTCAAGGGAACCACTGAAATTGTTTAAATTTACATTAAAGTCTAAAGAATCATCGGACATAGTAAATTACTCTAACCTATAATTTTTATTAATTGTGATGTTTTTTTTGTTACAAATTTGTCTAATTTTGGTGAATTTTGTGCAACTGTAACCATTTCACTTAAATTTCCATTGCAATGTAAGGCTAAATTGCATCCCGCTAAAAAAGATTTTTTTACTCTAACATCAAGTTTATCTTTTAAAGCTTTCATTGAAAGATCGTCTGTTAAAATTAGATTTTTAAATTTTATTTTATTTCTTATTAAACTAATAATTTTTTTTGAATGGGTAACATTATTTTGTGGATCAATTTTATGAAAAAGTAAATGTCCTGTCATTGCGATCAATGCTTTCTTATTTTTAAAAGTATAAAAATCATTTTTAACTAAATAATCCTCATTTTTTGTTATTTTAGGAAGATTTTTATGACTATCAACTTTAGCTAGACCATGCCCTGGTATGTGCTTCATCACTGTTGCAACACCATTTTTATGAAAATGATTGATACAAATATCTCCCATTATTGATACTGTTTTTTTGTTACTTGAAAATGATCTGTCATCAACAATCTTATGAAAATTTTTTCTTTTAAGGTCCAGAACAGGAACCGTATTAATATTTATACCTAATGATTTTAATAGGTATGAAATTTGTTTAACATATACATTATAATATATATTAAATTTTTTTTTATCTTTATTAAATAGTTTGCCAAAATATTCTGCAGAAAAAATTGAATTATCAATAAATTTCCTTAATCTACTAACTCTCCCACCCTCCTCATCTATCATAATAGGATAATTTTTATTTTTAAATATTTTTTTAATAGAATTTGTTAATTTTTTAGTTTGATTTATAGAATTTATATTTCTAGAAAATAAAATAATTCCCCATGGTTTATATTTTTTTAAAAAATTTATTTCCTTTTGGGTAAGATATTTACCTTTTATTCCGCATATAAAAGATCTGTAGGATTTATTTATCATTATAAAGAAGTTCCCAAAAAGAATATTTATTTTTTTTCTTATTATTTTTAAATTCTACATATTCGATAATATTTTCTGTATCATTTTCTAATAATATAAGATCTTTTTCTATATTATTAATTTTTTCATCAATTGAGGAAAGTGATTTGTAAGATTTCTTAATATTTTCATCAGAAAAATAGTATCTGGCAGTAAAAAAAATAAAGAAGAAAATTATAATAAGAAAAAAAAGATACTTTAGTTCTTTAATCATTACATTTTTTCAGGTGTATCTACACCCAGAATATTCATGCCTGTTTTCAAAGTATTGGCTATAGATTTTAGGAAAACTAGTTTTTTCATTTGAATTGTATTGTCTTGATCGATAAATCTTTTAGAAACATCTTCCTTGCCCAAATTCCAATAAGAATGGAACTCTGAAGCTAATTCGTATAGATAAACTGAAATTCTGTGTGGTTCTAATTTTTCTGAGGAAACTTCAACACATTTAGGCCATTCACTAATTTTTTTGAATAACTTTATTTCTTCATTCGCATAATTAAAATCTGAATTCTTAATCTCAAGATTACTATTGATATCATTTTGGGTATTTCTAAAAACAGACGAAATTCTAGCATATGCATACTGAACATAGTAAATAGGGTTTTCTTTCGATTTTTCTTTTACTTTGTCAAAATCAAAATCAATTTCCGCATCACTACTTCTGCTTAACATAATAAACCTTGTTGCATCTTTACCCACTTCATTAATAAGATCCTCAATAGTAATATAATCGCCTTTCCTTTTAGACATTTTAAAAGGTTTTTTATCTTTAATGAGTTTTACTAACTGACTAACTTTACAAATTAATTTATTTTTTTCACCTGACAAAGCTTCAACTACAGAAGTAATTCTTTTAATATAACCAGCGTGATCGGCACCAAGTATATTTATAAGAATATTAAAATTTCTTTTTAATTTTGTATTATGATAAGCAACATCACTTGCAAAATATGTCCATGATTTATCTTCTTTTTGAAGAGCTCTATCTTTATCATCGCCAAAATCTGTAGATTTAAATAATAATTGCTCTCTTTCCACCCAATTTTCGTTACTTTCTCCTTCAGGTGCTTTAATTTTTCCCTCATAAATATATTTTTTATCTTTTAAATTTTTAATTACTTCATCAACTTCATTATTATTTATAACCTCAGTTTCGCTGGCAAAATTATCATGTTTTATACCAAGATTTTCTAAATTAATTTTTATTAACTTTAAAGACTCTTGTATTGAAAGATTTTTTAGTTTTTCTGATACTGAGTCGAAGTTTTTAAAATCTAAATCTTTATTATTTGAAATTATTTTTTTTGCTATATCTATAAGATAGTCTCCAGGATATAAATCGTTATCTTTTATAGGAAAAGTTTCACTATAAAGTATTTCTTTTATTCGTAAATAAACTGATTTTGTAAAATGAGAGATTTGATTTCCATAATCATTAACATAATATTCTTTGGTAACTTTATGACCATTAAAAGATAAAAGATTAGATATTACATCTCCAAGTATAGCGCCTCTTGAGTGACCCACGTGTAAAGGTCCAGTTGGATTGGCAGAAACAAACTCTACTAAATAACTATTTTTTTTCCCACTAGCACTATTTCCATATGATGAATTATTTAAGACATCTAGTATAAAGCCATTCCAAAATTCATTTTTAAATTTTAGATTAATAAAACCTGGTTTTTCAATGCTAATTTCATCAATATTACTATCACTATCTTTTATTAAATCAGCTATCTGTTTAGCAAGTTCTATAGGAGGTTTTTTATTAATTTTGGATAAAACCATTGCAACATTTGTAGAAATGTCTCCAGTAAATTTTGCAGGTGGAATATCAACATTTATACCCGATAAATTATCTGGCAACTCTAACAAATTATCATTATGGGCAGACTTAATAACTTTTTCTATCTTTAATAAATAATTTTCAAATATATTCATTTGTGTGATTTGTATAATTGTATTGCGTATCTATCAGTCATTCCTGATATATAATCAGAAATTGCTCTATATTTATTTTTGTCTATAGATTTATTTATAATAAACTTTTTGGGTTTCTTTTCTATTATTTTAAATAAATTTTCTACTATTTTTTTTCCTCGATTATTTTTCAATTGTACGGTCTTATTATTATACATACTTGCTTTTAAAAAATTTTTGACCTCTTTTTCTAATGATAAAAATTTACTAGAGAAATTGATTATTTTATCTTTATACATATAAACGTCTCTTTTAGTATTGATCTTATTTTTCTTTAAATTTTTAATACTATTTTTAATTACATCTTGCACCATTAAATTTATAGAGTCTCTTATAATTTGATAAACTATTATATCTTTATTTGAACGATTAAATTTTGTTTTATAGGACTTGTAGATTTGTTTAAAAAAGTTAATTTCACATAATTGATTTAGAGAAAACAATTTAGCCTTAATACCATCTTGTATATCATGATTGTTGTAAGCTATGTCATCAGATATAGCAGCAATCTGTGCCTCAAGAGAAGAATTTTTTTTAAAATTAATTTTTTGTTTAAATTTTTTAGCTCCAATTATTCTATCTATTTTACTAATACTGTGTATTGGTCCATTGTGTTTTAAAAGGCCATCTAGTGTTTCAATTGTTAAGTTTAAACCTCTAAATTTTAAATATTTATTTTCTATGAACATGACTATTCTTAAAGTTTGAAGATTATGATCAAAACCACCATGCATAGTCATTGATTCATTCAAGGCTTCTTCGCCTGCATGACCAAATGGAGTATGCCCCATATCATGGGCTAGACTTAGTGTTTCAACTAAATCATCATTTAAATTTAAATATCTAGATATTGATCTTGCAATTTGAGCAACCTCTAATGAATGAGTTATTCTCGTTCTATAATGGTCGCCTTCTGTATTAACAAAAACTTGGGTTTTGTGCTTTAATCTTCTAAATGACGCAGAATGAATTATTCTATCCCGATCTCTCTGAAATGGCGTTCTAAAGGTGCTATTTGGCTCTGATGTTAAACGACCTTTTGATGTAAAAAAACCTAATTTTGAGTAATTATTCATTCTTTAAAAATGGCAAATATTAATTATATTAGTAATAACAGCGATAAATAATGATTAAAGAAATTAAATTTACAGATAATGCGTTAAAACAAATCAATAACCTTCTATCATCTAAAGATGAAGGTTCTTTTTTTAGAATCGCCATTAAAGGCGGTGGATGCTCGGGGTTTCAGTATGATTTCTCATTTGATAAAACACCTCAAGACGACGATTTAAGACAAGATAATATTTTAATAGACAAAACTTCAGCTGATCTCTTGAAAGGATCAGAGGTTGATTTCGTAAAAGAATTAATTGGAGACCAATTTAAAATTAGTAACCCACAAAGCAAATCATCTTGCGGTTGTGGTGTTTCATTTTCTCTTTAATGATCATTAGCTCATGGAATGTAAATTCTATTAGGGCAAGAATATTAAACGTACAAGAATACTTAAAAAAGTTCAATCCTGATATCGTGTTAACTCAAGAAATAAAAACTCAAGAGGAAACTTATCCGTTTGATGATATTAAAAAATTAAAGTATGAAAGTTATGTATTTGGACAAAAAAGTTACAACGGCGTTGCAATACTTTCCAAAAAAAAATTAGATAAAATCGAAAAAGATATTTTTAAAGATAAAAACAAACAATCGAGAATAATTACAGCAGATGCAAAGTATAAATCTAAAACTATTAAAATTATAAATATCTATACACCAAATGGTAACCCAGTAGATACTGAAAAATATGATTATAAATTATATTGGCTAAATAGTTTAATTAAAAAACTTAAAACACTCTTAAAAAGTTATGATAATATAATTATTGCAGGTGACTTTAATATAATACCTTCTGCTGAAGATGTTCACGACCCTAAAGGATATGAAAATGATGCTCTATTTAGAATTGAGATTAGAAAAAAATTAAGAGAAATGTTTAATTTAGGATTTCATGATGCGTTTAGATATATTTATCCTGATAAAGAAGAATATACTTTTTGGGATTACACAAGTGGTGCTTGGCAAAAAAATAATGGAATGCGGATTGATCACTTTTTAGTGACTAACAGTTTACTGAATAGTATTAAGGATGTTAAAGTTAATAAATATCCAAGAGGTAGAGAAAAACCATCTGATCATACACCAATTGAATTAGAATTAGCTTAATGATTTAATTTTATTAACTAGATCCTCATTGATATGTCTAGGTCCTTTATCCAATCTATTCTTATGTCTTCTCTCACCAGGAAGTCTGACATCACCCATTGCTTTCATTTTTTCAAAAAATTTTGATGAATGTTCGTCCCAATTATTTTGTGATAATTTATCTGGAGATATGGCTAAAATGAACTCTCCACCGCTTGGAGGACCTCCATCATTATTATCCTTCTCAGCTGTCTCATAACTGAAATTATCTCCTACTAAGGCACCAGCAAGCAATTCAACCATCATCGCAATCCCAGAGCCTTTATAGCCGCCGAAAGGCAATAAAACACCCCCATCTGCAATCTCAGCAGGATCAGTTGTATCTTTTCCTTCTTTTGTTAGTCCTGTTCCTAATGGAACTTTATGACCTTCTCTTTTAGCAACTTGAACTTCACCCATAGCCATTGATGCTGTTGCCATATCGTAGACGACTGGGGGTTTGTTTTTTCTTGGCCAAGCAAATGAAATTGGATTTGTTCCAAATAAAGGTTTAATTGATCCAGCAGGTGCAACAGCTGGTTTATATGAAGTACATGCAAACGCAACTAAACCTTGTTCTGCAATTGCCTCTGTCTCAGGCCACATTGCAGCCATGTGATGAGAATTTGTTATTGCTAAAACTGCTATACCATTTTCTTTTGCCGCTTTAATTAACTCCGGAATTCCTTTTTCTAACACCATTGGTGCTAAACAATTTTTTCCATCTACCTTAATAACGCTTGGAGTTATCTTTGAAACTACTGGTCTGCTTTTGCCATTTATTTTTCCACTTTTTAAGCCTGAAATATATGCTGGTAATCTAAATAATCCGTGAGATAGTGAACCATCTCTCTCAGCTTTCTTTATTAAATCAGATAAAATGTTTGATGTTTCTTCATCACATCCATTAGCTAGTAAAGTTTTTTTAGCTAAATTATAAATATCATCTAAACTTAAAGAGACTGTTGCCATAAATGATATTAGATATCATTTACAGCAATAGATCAATTTTTATTTAGCAGCCTTTAAAGGATTTTGACATATTCTTAATCAGATCAAAATATAAAGTTTTTCCTGGATTTAAAGTAGCTCCCAATGGATCTACAATGCCAGTTTTAATATTCATATCCTTTGCAACAGCTTTAATAATATCAGGATTAAATTGAGGCTCAGAAAATACACAAGCTACTTTATCTTGCTCAATGACTTCTCTAATTTCTGACAATTGTTCTGCGCCAGGTAATACGTCTGTGTTGACTGTAAAGGCACCAAGAATATTAACATTAAATCTTTTTTCAAAATATTGGTAAGCATCATGAAATACAATAGAAGCAGTACTTTCGTTTAATTCTGTAGTTACATCTTTTGTAAGTTTGTCAATTTCTTTATAAGCCTTACTAAGATTAGCTCTGTAAGCAGTTTCATTTGATGGATCATTTTCAATTAAGTGTTTAGACATTTCAAATAAAATTACTTTTGCGTTAATTGGATCTAACCATATGTGTGGATCAAACTCACCATGGTTATGACCCTCGTGTCCATCGTGGTCATCGTGATCATCATGTCCGTCCTTTTTCTTTGCATGACTATCGTGATCGTGGTCGTCATGATCATCTTCTTTATGACCATCTTCTTTTTTTGCATGATCATCGTGGTCGTGGTCATCATGATCGTCTTTTTTCTTATGGCCATGATCATCGTGATCTTCGTGATCATCAAAAATATTTCTCTCTCTAAATTTTAATTTGTTTAATCCTCTAATTTCTAATAACTCGATTTTTTCTGCTTTTTTAGCAATTGAATCTAAGGGTTTTTCTAAAAAATTTTCTAAATCCTCACCTACCCAAAAAACAATATCTGCATTTTGTAACATTTTTGCATGTGAGGGCTTTAAAGCAAAACCGTGTGGCGATGCATAACCATCAACTATAAGATCTGGCTTAGCTACTCCATCCATTAAATAACTAGCTAATGAGTGAATAGGTTTTATTGATGCTACAACTTTAATATCAGCATTTGCTGATGTAAAAAAAGTTAAAAATGATAAGAATGATAAGATTATTGTGGATTTTGTTAGTTTTTTCATAATATTGTTTTTTAATTTTTGTTATAATATAACACTATGTAATAATATAACATCTTGAAGTCAAGTGGATATATGAGTTTAGAAAAAAATATATTAGTAAAGTTAAATAATGTTGGGATTCAACAAAATGAAAAGTGGCTCGTAAAAGGAGTTTCGCTAGAGGTTGAAAAAGGAAAAATAGTAACTTTAATTGGACCCAATGGTTCTGGGAAAAGTACAACAGCTAAAATTGCTTTAGGTATATACAAAAACATAGAGGGAAATGTTGAAAAATTTACAAATAATGTTGGATATGTCCCTCAAAAAATATCGATAGATTGGACTCTCCCTTTAAGAGTCAAAGATTTCATGGTTTTGACAGATAATATTAAAGATGAATTGATAGATGAGGCTTTGTCATTAACCGGTGTTATACATCTTAAAGAAAAAAATTTAGGAAATTTATCAGGTGGTGAATTTCAAAGAGTTTTGCTTGCAAGAGCCATATCAAAAAAACCAGAATTATTAGTTCTTGATGAACCTGTTCAAGGAGTTGATTTCACAGGTGAAATTGCTCTGTATGAATTAATTAAAAAAATTTCTGAAAAACTTAATTGTGGAATATTATTAATTTCTCATGATCTACACACAGTAATGAGTGCAACTGATCATGTTGTTTGTTTAAATGGACACGTATGTTGTTCAGGTTCTCCAAAAGACGTAGCACGAAATAATGAGTACAAAGCTTTATTTGGGGAACAAGCTTCTCAAACACTATCTGTTTATGAACACAAACATGACCATGAACATTCAATCGATGGAAAGATAAAGAAAAATTAAATGTTTGATGATTTTTTTATAAGAGCTTTAGTTGCAGGCATTGGAATTGCTTTTGTAACAGGTCCTCTTGGATGTTTTGTAGTTTGGAGAAGACTATCGTATTTTGGGGATACTCTCGCTCACTCTGCTTTACTAGGTGTAACAATAGCATACACTCTAGATTTTAATATTGCTGTTGCAATTTTTATTACTTCATCAATTATTGCATTAATTTTAGTAAAACTTGAGAGAAAAACTAATTTACCTGGTGATGCTTTGCTAGGGCTACTAGCTCACTCATCACTTGCCGTTGGTTTAGTTGTTATCGGCTTTTTAACATTTATTAGATTTGATATCATGGGATTGTTATTTGGAGATATATTAGCTGTAACAACAGATGATTTGCTTATAATTTGGATTGGCGGAGCGATAATATTATTGGTTTTAAAATTAATTTGGAAACCTTTATTTGCATCAACAGTAAACTACGAATTAGCTGAAGCGGAAGGTCTAAAACCTGACAGGGCTAAAGCAATATTTACAATATTAATAGCTGCAATTATTGCAATTTCTATCAAAATGGTTGGATTATTACTTATTACAGGATTATTAATTATCCCAACCGCAATGGCTAGAAACATATCTGATAACCCTCAGAAGATGGTTATTTTTTCAATAATTGGAGGATTGTTGTCAGTATTTTTAGGATTATTTTCTTCGTTAGAATTCAATACACCATCAGGGCCTTCAATCGTGGCAGCTGCTTTGATTTTATTTATTATTTCATTATTCAAAATTAAACAAACGATACAATTGAAAAACTAATGATCAATTGATAAAAATAGAAAATGCAAAATCAACAAGTATTAACAAAAAATCAAAAAATAGTTTTAGATATAATTGAAAAATCTTCTCAACCATTAAAAGCATATTCAATTTTATTTGATGTTAAAAAAAAAGGAATTAATGCTCCTTTACAAGTCTATAGAGCTTTGGACAAATTGGTAGAGATTGGAAAAATACATAAAATAGAAAGTAGGAATGCTTTTATAGCTTGCAAGAATTCAAAATGTCAAATTACCAAAGCAACAGTTTTTTCAATTTGTGAAAACTGTGAAGATGTAAAAGAAATTCATGATCATAAATTATCTGAGCATTTGAAACATTATAAAGACAATAAGGGCATGAAATATAGCAAATATAATTTAGAATTTTTTGGCCTTTGCAAGAAATGTATAAATAAATAATAATTTAGATTATTTTAATTCTATTATTTTAACATGCTTTTTTTTATTTTAAAAATTATTGGTGCTGGTGTAATAGTTGCGTTTTCAAGTTGGTTAGCTGGTCAAAATCCAAAGCTGGCTGGCTTTATAATAGCCCTACCCTTAATATCTTTAATAGCTATTCTTTTTTCATACTATGAGCACAATGATCCTGAAAAAACTATACTATTTACAAAAAGTATATTTATTGCTGTTCCAGCGAGTTACTTATTTTTTATTCCTTTCTTCTTTGCAAAATCTTTAAATATGAATTTTTTATTAATATATGCTTGTGGTATAGCTATGTTAATTATTGGATATTTTATCCATAAATATGTTGCAAATTTTCTATAAAATAAAATAAATCTTTTTAAGAATTAATTAAAATTTATTTATAGGAGCATAAATGTTTATAAAAAAATATCTTAAATGGATAAGTACATTTTTAGTGCTAGCAGGCATTTTATTAACAAATTTAAATATTTATCCATTAAATATATACTTTCACGGATTAGGAGTTGTAGGATGGACTATCGCTGGATTTATCAGCAAAGATAAGGCAATATTAACTAATTTTGGTTTGCAAATACCATTATTCATAATTGGCATTTACAAATTAATTATTTAATGAAAAACATATTATTTGTTTGTACTGGAAACTCAGCAAGAAGTATTATTGCTGAAAGTATAATTAACAACGAATACTATAATAAATTCAAGGCTTATAGCGCAGGAAGTAATCCTACTGGAAATATAAATAGTGATGTTGAAAAATTTTTAAGATCTAAAAATTATGATTTAAGTAACTTGTCATCAAAGAACTTTGACATTTTTATCGATAGCAAAATTAAAATTCATCATATTGTTACTGTTTGTAACAATGCAAATAATGAAATTTGTCCAATTTTACCAAAAAATAATCAGATTATTCATTGGGATATTGAAGATCCACTAATCAAGCTTAATATTTCAGATGAAAGAGAAAAAAACAAAATTATTTTAAATACTTTTAACGCTATTAACAAAAAAATTATAAAATTTTTTCAAAAATGAGTCTAAATAAAAGAATTTTTTTAGGTGAATTCTTAGGTAGTTGTTTTCTCGTTATGATAATTGTTGGCTCAGGAATAATGGCAGAAAACCTTACAAATGATAATGCTTTAAGACTTACAGCAAATACACTGGCTACTGGAGCTGGGTTGTTTGTCTTAATAACTGCTTTTACTGATATTTCAGGTGCTCACTTTAATCCTTTTGTAAGTTTAGCAATGTACTTAACTAAAAGGATTAAAGGGAAACTTCTAATAATATACATTCCATCTCAAATATTTGGTTGCTTATTTGGTGTAATGCTAGCCAATGTATTTTTTGAACATGATATAATTGAATTATCTACGAAAAGCAGAGATGGCCTTAACATATTTCTAGCAGAAGTTGTGGCTACTTTTGGTTTGGTATTTATTATTTTTGCAACCATAAAAGATGGCAAAACAATAGTTGCAGCTTGTGTTGCAACATATATTACAGCTGGTTATTGGTTTACTTCATCAACATCTTTTGCAAATCCGGCAGTAGCTATAGCAAGAACATTTACAGAGTCGTTTACTGGTATTAATTATCTTAATACACCTACTTATATTGTTGCAGAATTAATTGGTGCATTGATTGCAGTATTCCTAATAAAAAAATTAATTTTAAAGTAGACAAAATATTTCAATAATATAGTCACAACGAATCTACCTATTAAAAAAAAATTAATAAATTTAGCTATAGATTAATAATCACTTAAAGATTAAATCAATATCATGAGATTAGAATCGTACGAAAAGGAAAATAATAAAGTTAATTTGAAAAAGGAAAAAAATAATGGAAATGACAGTAATCTATACAATTATTGGTTTTGCTTTAGCTGGATATTCAGTTATTGCAAATGACTCAATTCAGACGCTTGGTACATTTATAGCTTCAAAGAAAAAATGGTTTAAATGGTACATCCTTGCGGGATCAGCATCAGCTGTTATGATTTTAGCGCTTGGATGGGGATGGTATGCTTATGATGGTGATATTTCATATGGTAGATTAACAAGAATACCTTATCAAGAAATTCAATGGTATCATGCAGTAGCTCCTGCAATACTATTATTATTAACAAGAATTGGAATACCAGTATCAACAACCTTTTTAGTTCTTTCAGCATTTGCTTCAACAGTTGTGCTTGAAAAAATGCTATTGAAAAGTGTGGTTGGTTATGGATTAGCAGCAATGGTTGCTTATATAGCCTGGATAGCAGTATCAAAGTTCATTAATGAAAAATTTGATGA
>CABYFX010000013.1 GCA_902518395.1 uncultured Pelagibacteraceae bacterium
TGTATTGCTTCCAGGTTCCTCTGACTGCTTGAGAATAACCAAAAGAACTTGATGGTCTTTTATAAGGAATAACTTTAAATAATTTTTTTCTAGGTGGTTTTGCCAACCAATCAAAATCAGACTCCATTTTAATTATAGCAAGTTGCAAATTAATAGGTGTCCCCCATTTTTGTTCAGTTTTTTTTGCATGTTTGTACCAAAGATATCTTTCTGAAAAAATTGAACAGCCGTCTGCAGTATTTTTAGGAATTGAAGAGCAACTAGATAATAAAATTAGAATTAAAAATAAATATATAATTTTGTTTCGAATCATTTTCATTATTATCTATTTTTTTTTCTCCATATCCAAGGATATTCAAATTGCATTTGCCATAAACCCAAGGAAAATTTTTTCGCAAAAATCTGATGGTTTCTAAATTTACCGTTTGAGTATTTGGGATAATCAAATGCATAGCCATTCTTGACCATAAAAACTGAAAGGCTTTCATTTTTTAAAAAACATTCACCAATTAGCCTATTGTATTGATCTTTATTTTTTTCTATTTTACAATTAACAACTTGATTTCCGATTTTTTCAATAAGCTTATCTTTAGATAACTTCCCACATAGAATTTCAACATTATTCAAAACACATGATTGCTTTTTTCCAAAAAAAAAACTTTCTGGAGCATCAATTCCACCAAAGCGAATTTTTTTATTATTAATCTTAATTGTATCACCATCTGTAATTTTTGGTTTACCTGAAATTAATAAATAATTTTGTTCTGAAGATAATAAGTGATTGATATTAAATAAAAAGAAAAAAAAACTAATTAAAATCAGTTTTTGCTTTTTCATTTAATTCATCCATTTTTTTTCTTAGATCTTCGTCAGAAACGTTTTTTTCTTTTAAATCCTCTTTAATTTTTCTAAAAACATCTTGATCACCTGCTTCAGCAAAATCTGCTTTTATAACTGATTGAATGTATTCTTTTTCTTGATCTGGATTAAAATTTAGCATCTGAGATACCCATTCTCCTAAATATTTATTTCTTCTAGCACTAACTTTGAATTGTAGCTCTTGATCGTGAGCAAATTTCTTTTCAAAACTTTTTTTTCTATCTTCAAATGAACTCATTTTAACAAATTAAAAAGATTTAGCTTTATGTCAATCTAATTTAATTTATATTTGTGTTAAATTTATGAATAATTTAATACTTGTTAGACACGGACAAAGCGAATGGAACTTAGAAAATCGTTTTACTGGCTGGGTTGATGTGGGTTTAGCTGCTAAGGGCAAACTTGAAGCTTGTAAGGCAGGAGAGTTAATTAAGGAATTAAACCTTGAATTATCTTATTTTTATACATCCTTACAGACGAGATCGATTGAGACACTCAATTTAATACTCAATACCATGAGAATTAAAAATCAAGATGTTGTTAATGCTTGGGAATTAAACGAGAGGCACTATGGTGCTTTAACAGGTTTAAATAAAGACGAAATGAAAAAACTTTATGGAGAAGAAAAAATTCATACTTTTAGAAGATCATGGGATCACCCACCAGAGCCGCTTAAAAAAACAAGCCCATATCATCCTTTGAATATTGATATATATAAAAA
This sequence comes from uncultured Pelagibacteraceae bacterium, assembly GCA_902518395.1. Lineage (GTDB taxonomy): Bacteria > Pseudomonadota > Alphaproteobacteria > Pelagibacterales > Pelagibacteraceae > Pelagibacter. Next base: position 1,601 of record CABYFX010000013.1, read on the forward strand.
TGTTCCGAAAGATAAAATTCCAGATACAGAATCTTTAAAAAATACTTATGAAAGAGTAATACCTTTTTACACAAAAAATATTGAACCTAAATTAGATAAAAACATTATTGTATCAGCTCATGGAAATTCAATCAGATCATTATGCAAATACTTATTTAATTTAGATAATAAAAAGATTTCGAGCTTAGAAATACCAACTGGTAATCCTTTATTGATTGAAACTGAAAAAGGAAAGATTAAACACGCAAGATATTTAGATAAAGATAGAGCAAAAGATCTTTTAGTTTTCTAAATAAATAATTTTTCGTATATTTCAAAATCAGTTAAATGCTTGAATTCACCTTTATACTCATAACCGTAGAGTTTGCTTTCTCTCAAAAGCGCATCCCATATTTCAGATATAGGAAAATAATTTAATTGTTTATGAGATATTAAGTACTTATTAAATATTTGACATCCAGTATATTTAAAATTATTTATTTTTTCCTTGAGAAGGATATTATTTTTTATCTCAAAATCTCCATTAAATCTTTTATCAAAACATGTAGAGTTATTTACAATTAATAAAATGTTTTTCATTTTTCTTTCAAAGTAAATTTTTTCCATTGCATCAATTGAGTTGATATAACTATCATTCCAAATTGTATCTGGATTGATTACTAGAACATCGTCCTCATTAGATTTATTTATAAGATTTAGAGTACCACCTCCTGTTCCTAAGATTGTCTCACCATCATCTACAATTTCAATATTTAATGGGAAATTTTTACTATCAATAAAATCTATGATCTTTTCTTTTAAATAAAAAACATTAATTTTAATTTTTTCAATTTTTATTTTTATAAGAAAATTAATTGTATTTTCTAATAAGGTTTCATTTTTATAAACTATTAATGGCTTAGGCAAACTGTCTGTTATCGGTTGTACTCTCTTTCCAAATCCAGCGCAGAGTATTAGGGCAGTTTTAATTTTCATAAGACTTTCTAATTTTTCTATCAAAGTTTTTACTTAAAAGGTACTTTAAGTCTTTGAATATTGGATTATTCAGAGTTCTGTAATCGATTAACTCCCATGCATGAGGTATAAGTTTAAGATATTTATTTTTTTTATCTCTTTCAGATAATCTAGTAAATATGCCAATTATTTTTAAATTCCTCAAAACGGATAAGATCTCAAAGTCATTTTTGAACTTTTTAAGATTTAATTGTTTATTTTTTTTTATGAATTCATCAAAAATATATTTTTTAATCTTTACGTCTGTTTTAAACCTAACGTCATCGATTAGAGAAGCTAAATCATATGCAATATTACCATAGACAGCATCTTGACTATCTATCAGTCCTAAACCTTTTTTAGTAATCATTAAATTAGATATATGAAAATCTCGATGTACAAAAACTTTATTTTTATAATAAATATTATTTAGTAATTTTTTAAATATTTTGTTAAATTTAATTTTTAAAATTCTATTGTTTCCTTTTTTAACATGTTTTGGTAAATACCAGTCTAAGAATAAATTTGACTCATCTAATAATTTTTTTAATGAATATTCTGGTACTTTATAATTAGTTTTCAAAAATGTTTTTTGATACTTAGTTTTTATATTTTTGATTTTGATTAATAAATTTAGAATTTTTTTATAGTAAATTTTTTTGTTTATCGATTTTTTTTGAAATTTTTTAAAAACCGTTAAATCTCCAAAATCTTCAATCTCAATATAATTATTTTTGTAATTCTGAGATATTAATTTAGGGGCTAAAATACCTTCATTTATTAATATTTTGTTAACAGCATCGTATTCTAACAAATTACTTTTTTTATTTTTTTCACAATGAACAAGAATATTTTTTTTCCCTCTATAAAAATTTCTAAATGATGCATCACCAGTTAGTTTTTTCAACTTATTTAAATTCATTAATTATTTTTTTGTTTTTTGAAATTATTGTAAGATGACGCTCGGTATAGCTTTTATTATATTTAAAGATTAAGCTAATACTATTTCTTATTTTTAGTTTTTTTACAATTTCTGGCCATTCAATTAGGGTTATTTGTTTTTTTAAATTTTCTTGAATACCTAAGTTATTAAGTTCTTTTTTATTTTTAATTCTGTATAAATCGTAGTGCTTTATTATAATTTTTTTTATCTGATACTCATTAGTAATATTAAAAGTAGGACTAGGAACTTCTGATATTTTCTGTTTATTTATTCTTTGAAGAGTATTGATAATGTATTTAATGAAAGTAGTTTTTCCTACACCTAAATTGCCAGTTAAAAGTATGAAATCTCCTAAATTAATATGCTTACAAAGACGTTCAGCTATAAGTTTTGTATCTTTTTCTTTAGAAATGTTTATCTTGCCACTTCTAGTAGCGATAAGCATGAGGTTTGTATGGTCCCTCTGGTGTTACACTTATATAGTCAGCTTGCTCTTTCGATAGTGGTGTCAATTTTGCGCCGACCTTATCTAAGTGAAGCCTTGCCACCTTTTCATCTAAGTGTTTAGGAAGCACATAAACTTTATTTTCATAGTTATCTGAATTATTCCAAAGCTCAATTTGAGCAATAACTTGGTTAGTAAATGATGCGCTCATAACAAAACTTGGGTGACCAGTTCCACATCCTAAATTCACAAGTCTTCCTTCAGCTAACAAAATTAATCTTTTATCATCTGGGAATGTTATTTCGTGAACTTGTGGTTTCACTTCATCCCATTTATAATTTTTCAAAGCCTCAACTTGGATTTCGTTATCAAAGTGTCCAATATTACACAGAATAGATCTATCTTTCATAGCTCTCATATGATCTGCTGTTACTACATCTTTATTTCCAGTTGCGGTTACAACAATATCTGCTTGACCAATCATTTCATCCATTAAAACAACTTCATAACCTTCCATAGCAGCTTGCAATGCACAAATAGGATCAGTTTCAGTTACTAAAACTCTTGCTCCACTTTGTCTTAAAGATGCTGCACTACCTTTTCCAACATCACCAAAGCCTGCAACAATTGCAACTTTCCCTGACATCATTACATCTGTAGCTCTTTTGATTCCATCAACTAAACTTTCTCTACATCCATATAGATTATCAAATTTTGATTTCGTGACTGAGTCGTTTACATTAATTGCTGGTACTAACAATTGACCCTGTTCTTCCATTTTTTTAAGTGCTAAAACACCTGTTGTTGTTTCTTCACTCAAACCTTTTACGCCTTTTAATAAATCTTTATAATCTTTATGCATAAGAGCAGTAAGGTCTCCACCATCATCTAAAATCATGTTAGGGATCCAATCTTTTTTACCCTCTATAGTTTGTTTAACACACCACCAATATTCTTCCTCTGTTTCACCCTTCCATGCAAATACTGGTATACCAGCTTTTGCAATTGCTGCTGCTGCATGATCTTGTGTTGAAAATATATTGCATGAGGACCATCTACATTCTGCACCTAAGTCTACTAAAGTTTCAATTAAAACTGCCGTTTGAATTGTCATATGAAGACAACCCAAAATTCTTGCACCTTTAAGAGGGTTCTTGCCTTTGTACTCGGCTCTTACTGCCATTAATCCTGGCATTTCAGTCTCAGCTAGAGAGATTTCTTTTCTTCCAAATTCAGCTTCGTTAATATCTTTTACTTTATAATCAGTCATAAGGTAGGGCTTTTAGCAACTTTATTTGTATTAATCAACTTTTCATTGGGTTGCCGGGAAAATAATTTCAACTTTTGCACCCTTCTGTTTATTATTTTCAGCTTTAATTTGTCCATTATGCAATTCAACTAAGTTTTTCACTATATTTAGGCCTAGGCCAGAGTGTTCTCCAAAATTTTCAGGTCTATTGCTGTAAAATCTATTAAAAATTTTGGTGGTATCTTTCTCACTAAAACCAGTCCCTTCGTCAGTTACGACAAGTCTTGGCTTACCTTCTTTGTCTTTACTGACCTCTACTATAATTTCTTGATTCTCATCACTAAAGGAAATTGAGTTTTCAAGTAAATTAGCAATAATTTGTTCTATTCTATTGTTGATACCAAGTATAAAGTATTTCTCAGATCCATTAGACCTTAATCTTATTTGAATTTTTCTCTTTGAATTATAAATATTATTAAAATCATCAACCACAGACTCTGCAATTTCCTTAATATCAATTTTTTGCATTGTTTCTGTTGAAATTACTGCTTCATCCTTAAGCATTTGAGAATAATCAGTGATTAACCTTTCTATTCTCTCAACATCATGAGATACAATATTAATTAATTTTTCTCTTTTAGTTTTGTCTTCTGTTTCTGAAATTATCTCTGATGCACTTTTTAATGAAGCAAGAGGATTTCTGATTTCATGAAGTAAGTCTGTTGAATAATTTTCAGCAGTTGTAATTCTTTTATTCAATTCACTAGTCATTTCATCAAGTGATTTTGATAATATTCCTAGTTCATCATTTCTTGTCTTAACCCTTTCTATATCTGTTTTTTCGTTACTTTTATCTTTAATGATTTTCGTATAAGTAACCAAATTTTTAATAGGTTTTAAAAAATATCTATTTAAGACATATGAAAAGATAATGATAACCAAAAGTACCACAAGAGCTGTTCTAATAATAAAGTTCTCTCTCTCTTCAATTTGTGTGATTATATTATCAGCATTTTCAGATATAAGAATATAGCCCTTATTATTTAAATAATTAATACTCTTAATACTAAAAACAAAAAACTGTTCTTGGATTTGTTTTAAATTGGTTAAAGATTTTTCAGATCCTGATAAATAATATTTATAAAGATCTTCATCAAAAATTGTTTCATTTTTATTTTCTTGGTTATTAAAATTATTCTCACTTGATTGTTCATTTAATTCTTCAATTAATAATAATGATGATGGAATAGACCTTGTATCGCCAATCCAATTTAATTTATCGTCAAAAAATATTACTCTATCTAGTTTTTCAAAATAAGGAAATCGGGATTTTTTGGAAAATAAAAATTCGCTTATTCCATAATCATTTAATTTTATATTTGATTTTTCTAGATTTAATATTGTTTGAGTTATTATATTTTTATGATTTTTTTGTTTTTCATTGATCAAATTTTTTTGAATAGCACCTAAGTAAAAGAACGTGATTATTATTATAAATATGAAGACAACTAGATTAATAAAAAGAAATTTCTGTAATATAGAAAGATTTTTTAATATTTTTCCCATGATTATTATTTAACATTCCATCTATATCCACTTCCATATCTTGTTTCAATTGCTGAAAACTCACTGTCTACCTTTTTAAATTTTTTTCTTATTCTTTTTACATGACTATCAATAGTCCTATCTTCTATATCTGTGTCTTCTCGATAAGCTACATCCATCAGTAAGGGCCTCTCTTTGATCATTCCTGGTCTTTTTGCTAACTCCTCGACAATTTTAAATTCTGTTGTAGTCAGTTTATCAGGTAATTGTTTGCCATTCCACTCACACTCGAGTTGGGAAGGATCTAATTTTAACTTACCATGAGAAATTACATTTTTATTTTCCTCGATGTTGATATCCTTATCTTTTTTTCTTAATTGTACTTTAATTCTTTCAACTAAAACTTTGGTTGAGAATCCTCCAGTTTTACCAACAAAGTCATCTGCACCAAGTTTTAAACCGCTAACCTCGTCGGTTACTTCATCTTTAGAAGTTAAAAAAATAATTGGCATAGAAGTTTTTTTTCTAAGTTTTCTCAGAAGTTCTTCACCATCCATTCTTGGCATTTTGATATCAATTACAGCAAGATCAGGTGGGGTTCTTGATAATCCAACAAGAGCATTTTCACCATCAATATAAGTTTGAACTTTAAAACCCTCCTTTTCTAAAGCCATCTGGACAGATGTTAAAAGATTTCGGTCATCGTCTACTAACGCAATTGTTTGTGACATATATTAGAATAAAAATACTAAATTGTTCATATTAGGGCAATTATTTGTTTTCAATGAAGTTCACCCCAATTTTCTCCAATATTCACGTCGACTAAAAGAGGTATTGAAAATGAGTGAAGATCACTTTCTTTCACACTCAACATTAAATCTTTAATTAATTTAGTACTTTTTTTTGTATCTTTCGAGCTTTCCTCAAAAATTAACTCATCGTGTATTTGTAACAACATTTTTAGACTATTATTTTCATTATTAGATATTTCTTTATTTATTCTGATCATTGCTAATCTCATTATCTCTGATGCTGACCCTTGAATTGGAGCATTTATGGCTGCCCTCTCCTGAAAATTTCTTACATTAAAGTTCTTATCGTTAATTCCGGTGAGATGTGTTTTTCTTCCGAATATATTACTTACATAGCCACTTTTTCTACAAAAATTCACAGTTGTCTTCATATAATCTTTAATTTCTGGAAATTTTTTAAAATAAGAATTTAAAAATTCTTCTGCTTCATTGTTTGAAACATTGATTTGTTTAGCTAAACCATATTGTGAAATTCCATAAATTATTCCAAAGTTGATTGCTTTTGCCTTTCTTCTTGTTTCTGAATCAATTTTATTAATTTCTTTTCCAAAAACCTGACTAGCCGTCAAAGTATGGATATCCTCATTATTTAAAAATGCCTTCTTTAGCTGTTTTACATCTGCTAGATCAGCCAAAATTCTCATTTCAACTTGGTTGTAGTCTGCTGAAATTAATTTGTTGTTTTTTTCAGACACAAACGCTTTTCTAATATCCTTACCATCTTCTGATTTTATTGGAATATTTTGTAAATTTGGATCACTAGATGCAAGTCTACCCGTTGTAGTAGCTGCTAACAAAAAAGATGTATGAACTCTTTTAGTATTTTGATTTATATGCTCTGGCAATGCATCTGAATAAGTATTTTTTAGTTTACTAATTTGCCTCCATTCCAAGATGAGTTTTGGAAATTCATAACCTTTAAAAGCTAAATCTTCTAAAACTGAAGCACTAGTGGCAAAGCTTCCTTTTTTTGTTTTTTTTAAAGCTGCTATTTTTAAATCGTTGTACATTATTTCACCAAGTTGCTTAGTTGATCCAATGTTAAATATTTTTTTTGAAATCTTAAAAATAGATTTTTCTAATTTTTCGATTTTATTTGCAAATTTTGAAGACAGTTTATTTAGCGAAGATTTATCAAGCTTAATACCTTTTATCTCCATCTCTGCTAGTATTTTTATTAGTGGTTTTTCAAATAACTCATAAATATTCAATAATTTTTCTACTTTTAATGATTTTAAAAAAATTTTGTATAATCTAAATGTAATATCTGCATCTTCAGCAGCATAATCTTTAGCTTCAGATATATTAACTTCAGAAAAATTAAGTTGTTTTTTTCCTGTCCCAACTAAATCTTTAAATTTTATAGTTTTATGACCTAGATGGATCTCTGAAAGAGTGTCCATATTATGCCTATTTTTACCAGCATCTAGTGTGTAAGACATAAGCATAGTATCTTCCATGGAATTTAAAGTTATTCCACGATGATAAAAGATAATAAAATCAAACTTAATATTTTGTCCTATTTTTTTAATGCTCTTATCCTCTAAGTAATTCTTTAGAATGCTTAAGACTTTTTTTTCGTTAAGATTATTTCCACTAACGTGATTTAAAGGGATGTAACATGCATTTCCAATTGTGTTAGAGATTGAAATGCCTACTAACTTTGCTGTGTGAGGGTCTAATGAGGTTGTTTCAGTATCTATTGCAAATTCACCTATTTCCTCGGATTGTTTCATCCAATCTTTAATTTCATTCTCATTTTTAATTAATTGATAATTTTCTTTTCCAATTTCTGATGTCTTTTCTGATTTTTTATCAAAATCTTTATTTCCAGGATCATTTGTACTCCCATATTTAGAGATGGCAGAACTCAATAGCCTATTAAATTCCATTTCTCTAAGAAAAGTATAAAGCTTGTCTTTATCAACACTTTTCAATATGAACTCTTCAATTTTATTTTTTACAGGCACATCTTTTTTTAATGTAACTAGTTTTTTACTAATAATTGCATCGTCTTTGTTATCTATTAAAGTTTCTCTTCTTTTATTTTGTTTTATTTTTGATGCATTTTTTAATAAATTTTCTAAAGTTCCATATTGATTTATCAATTCAGCAGCAGTTTTAACTCCTATACCAGGTACACCAGGTACATTATCTGTGCTATCTCCAGCTAACGACTGGACATCTATTACTTTTTCTGGAGTAACCCCAAATTTATTATGTACATCGTCTTGATTTAAAAATTTGTTCTTCATTGGATCATAAATTCTCACTCCTTTTTTATAAAGCTGCATTAAGTCTTTGTCAGAAGAAACAATTGTTACCTTTGCACCTAAGTCTAAAATTTTCTCTACATAAGTTGCAATTAAATCATCTGCCTCATAATTAATTAATTCAATTGAAGGTAAATTAAAGGCTTTTACAGATTGCCTAATGTATTCAAATTGAGGAATTAGATCGTCAGGTGCATCTGATCTATTTCCTTTATACTCTGAATATATTTCATTTCTGAAATTTTTTCTTGCTGAATCAAATATTACAGCAAAGTGAGTCGGTTTTTCTAAATTATCATCTGATTTAGAGTCCTCTAATAATTTAAAAAGCATATTACAAAAACCACTGACAGCACCGACTGGCAATCCATCACTTTTTCTAGTTAAAGGAGGAAGGGCATAATATGCTCTAAAAATGTATCCCGAACCATCTATCAAGTAAAAATGGTCACTTTTTTTAATTTTGTCCATAATGTAATGATATCTTAATTTTTATAAATGTAATAAATGTATGCCTTCATATGAATAAAAAAAACGTCTTAACTGTTAAAAACTTGAATAAAGTTTATTCAAAAAACGGTTCTAAACAAACGCATGCGCTTAATAATTTAAACTTAGAAGTGAAAGAAGGTGAAATTTTTGGTCTATTAGGACCAAATGGCGCCGGAAAGAGCACATTTATAAACATATTAGGTGGATCAGTTGTAAAAACTGGTGGTGAAGTAAATGTTTGGGGGTTTAACTTAGATAAAAATCCTAGACAAGTTAGAGCCTCTATTGGAATTGTTCCACAAGAAGTAAACTTTGATCCATTTTTTAGTCCGAGAAAACTCTTAGAGCTTCAAGCAGGACTATATGGGATTAGAGAAAAAGATAGAATTACAGATACTATATTGAAGTTGGTATCATTAGAGGAACAAGCTGACAGTTATGCTAGAGCCTTATCTGGTGGTATGAAGAGAAGGTTACTTGTAGCAAAAGCGATGGTGCATCAACCTCCAATTATAATTTTAGACGAGCCTACCGCAGGAGTTGATGTGGAGCTTAGAAATACATTGTGGGAAAATGTGAAATCTTTGAACAAACAAGGGGTAACAACAATACTAACAACTCATTACCTAGAGGAAGCGGAAAAAATGTGTGATAGGATTGGTATTTTAAGTGGAGGAAAATTAGTTGCTTTAGATACAACTAAAAATCTCTTAAAAAAAATTCAAACAAAAATTGTGTATGTCACCACAGATAAAAAAACTAATATTCAAGATAACACTTTTGAATCATTAAAAGTTATATCAAATGACGAAAACAAGTTAGTTTTATCTTATGAGAAGAGTAAACTGAGCATAGATTCCATAATTTCAGAAATAAAAAAACAAGATATAAGAATACAAGATATTTCAACTGATGATGGCGATCTTGAAGATGTATTTTTAAGACTTACAAAAAATTAAATTATCTAGGAGATCTTTTAGACAGTATCCTTTGAAGAGTTCTTCTATGCATTTTTAGTCTTCTTGCAGTTTCAGAGACATTTCTGTTACATAACTCAAAAACTCTGTGTATGTGCTCCCATTTTACTCTATCCGCTGACATTGGGTTTTCAGGTGGTGCTGGTTTTTGATTTGGATCAGCCAAAAGTGCTTTTTCAACATCATCTGCATCCGCTGGCTTAGCAATATAGTCAATTGCTCCCTCTTTAATTGCAGCAACTGCTGTTGGAATATTTCCATATCCAGTTAACATAATAATTCTACTTTTAAGGTTTCCCTTTTGAATTTCTTTTACTACCTCTAGTCCATTTCCATCATTCAATCTAAGATCAACAACAGCAAATGCAGGGCTTTTTGATCTTACGGTATCAATACCAATCTTTACACTCTCAGCTTGTGTAACTGTAAAACCTTTTTTTTCCATAGCTCTAGCCAATCTTTGTCTAAATGGATTGTCATCGTCTACTATTAAAAGCGATTTATCCTCAAAATCACTTAATTTTTGAAGTGTTGGTTGGTTAATCATAGCCCTTATATGGAAGTAAATTTTAATATTTCAATAGCATTATTTACTTTACATTATTAATTATTTCCCATAAATGCTGCATTTATGAAACATGCATACGTGATATGCAGGTTTTTTTTGTAAATTTTTTTTAGAGGTGCAGATATGCAAAAATTTAAGTCAGTTGAAGAATTAGTTAATCAACTGAGACCGACAGGACCTGTTTATTGTATTAGAAAAGAGTCAATTAAATTGGCTTCTAAATACTTTCAAAAGAATTTCCCTGGAAAAATACTTTATGCATTGAAAACTAATCCTCATCCAAAAGTTCTTAAAACTATTGTTGAGAGCGGTATTAATCATTTTGACGTAGCATCTATAAAAGAAATAGAGGCTATAAGAAAAATAAGTCCAAATGCAAATTGTTCTTATATGCATACAGTTAAAAGTAGAGAAAGCATTAAAGAGGCATATTTTAAATATAATGTTAAGGCCTTTTCTTTGGATACTAAAGATGAATTAATAAAAATTTTAGAAAGTACAAATTATGCTAAAGACTTAGAGTTATTTGTTAGAGTTTCTGTATCTAATGAACATGCAGAAATTGATTTATCAAAAAAATTTGGAGCAATTAATAATGAAGCAGCTGGATTACTTAGATTAACAAAACAATATTCTAAAAAAATTGGACTTAGTTTTCATGTTGGTTCACAATGTATGCACCCTATATCTTATTCAAAAGGTATATTTGAAATCAGTAATATAATTAAAAAAACAAAAATTATTCCCGATGTAATCAATGTTGGAGGTGGCTTTCCAACTATTTACCCTGATCTTATTCCTCAATCTTTAAATGCTTACTTTAATGAAATTAAAAAAGGTTTAAATAATTTAAAATTGGATATGCTTCCAGAAATTATTTGTGAACCTGGAAGAGCGATTGTTGCAGAAAGTGGTTCAACAATTGTAAGAGTTGATTTAAGAAAAAAACAAAAACTTTATATAAATGATGGAACATACGGAACTTTGTTTGATGCAGGTGTTCCAAACATAGTTTACCCATCAAAAATGATAACCGATGGAAGAATAATCTCCAAGAAATTAACATCTTTTGATTTCTATGGCCCAACTTGTGATAGCATGGATTATATGAAGGGTCCTTTTATTTTACCAAATAATATAAAAGAAAATGATTATATAGAGTTAGGGCAGCTTGGAGCGTATGGATTAACTTTTAGAACTAATTTTAATGGATTTTACTCTAATGAAATTTACGAAGTTGAGGATAATCCAATTATGACGATGTATGACAAAGAAGCAAATAAAGAGTTTCTTGTTGCTTAATGTCAGATAATAAAAACCAATCAAATAATAGAAAAAGTGACTTACTTAGTAAAGAAGTAGAGCATATTGATATAACTTCTTTTGATGCTAGAAAAATAGTTTCTTCAATGGAAAAAATGTCTTTCGTTTCAAGAGAGACTGCAAATGCTGCAAATATTTATAATGAGATGATAAAAGATAAAGATTGTACAATATTTTTAACACTCGCAGGATCAACGTCTGCCGCCGGATGTATGCATATTTATAGAGATTTAGTTAAATATAATATGGTAGATGCAATAGTAGCAACTGGGGCTTCAATTATTGATATGGATTTCTTTGAAGCACTTGGTTTTAAACATTATCAGGGATCCCAACATCAAGATGATACAGAGTTAAGAAATAACTACGTTGATAGAATATATGATACTTACATTGATGAAGAGGAGCTTCAAATGTGCGATAAAACTATTGGTGAAATTGCAGATCAATTAGAACCCAAAAGTTATACATCAAGAGAATTTATAAAAGAGATTGGCAGATACCTTAAAACTAATGCAAAAAAGAAAGACTCATTAATAGAAGTTGCCTATGATAATAATGTTCCAATTTTCTGCCCTGCGTTTACCGACTCTAGTGCAGGATTTGGACTTGTAATGCACCAAGAAAGAAACCCAAAAAATCATATTACAATTGACTCAATACGAGAGTTTAGAGAATTAACTGAAATTAAAATGAAATCTAAAGGGTCAGGACTTTTTATGATTGGAGGAGGTGTGCCAAAAAATTTTATTCAAGACACTGTCATATGTGCTGAACTTTTAGGGAAAGATGTAGATATGCATAAATATGCTATTCAAATAACAGTTGCTGATTCTAGAGATGGAGCATGCAGTAGCTCAACATTAAAAGAGGCAAGCTCGTGGGGCAAAGTAGATATTACCAAAGAGCAAATGGTTTTTGCAGAAGCAACAAGTGTGTTACCCTTAATAGCAAGTGACGCCTATCATAAAGGTGAATGGAAAAATAGACAGAGAAAAAATTTTTCCAAGATATTTTGATTAATGATCAAAAAAATCAAAATCGGTTTAATACAAAGTAAATCTTTAGGTACAATTCAATCTAATATTGATTTAGCTATAAAAAATATTAAAAAAGCTGCAAAAAAAAAAGCAAAAATAATATGTCTTCCAGAGCTGTTTTTGTCTAATTATTTTTGCCAAACAGAAAGTCATTCAAACTTTAAATTGGCAGAAAAAATTCCAGGTACAACCTCTAGAATATTTTGTGATTTAGCAAAGGAGCTTGGTGTTGTATTGAATATTACGATGTTTGAAAAAAAAACATCTGGGTTTTATCATAACACTAGTATCATTATTGATGAAAATGGTAATATTTTGTCTAAATATCGTAAGATGCACATACCTGATGACCCAGGCTATTATGAAAAATTTTATTTCAGTCCTGGAGACCTCGGATTTAAAAGTGTGAAAACTAAATTTGGTAAGGTAGGTCCACTCATATGTTGGGATCAATGGTTCCCCGAAGCAGCAAGGTTAACCGCTTTAAAAGGTGCTCAAATTATTTTTTATCCTACTGCTATTGGGTGGCATCCAAAAGAAAAAAGAAAGTTTGGAAAATCTCAATTAGACTCATGGATCACAATGCAAAAATCTCATGCTATTGCTAATGGAACTTATGTGGCTGCTATAAATAGAGTTGGGGTGGAAATAAAAGGTAAGAAAAAAATTGAATTTTGGGGTAATTCAATGGTGATAGATCCTAGTGGGAAAGTAATTGCAAAAGCAGGAAATAAAAAAGAGGATATTTTAGTTTGTGAAATAGATTATAAAAAAATAGATACTGCTAGGCAGCACTGGCCTTTTTTAAGAGACAGAAGAACTGAATTTTATAAAGACATTCTCAAAAATCCTGAAGATGAATAAAAAAATAAATGAATTTAGAATGCCAGCAGAATGGGAGCCTCAAAAATCAGTTTGGATGTCGTGGCCTCATAATAAAAATGATTGGCCTGGGTTATTTGAAAAAATTCCAAATGTAGTTGGAAAAATAATAAAATATCTAACAAAACATCAAAGGATAGATTTATTAGTCAATAATACCAAAAGTATTGGTACTACAAGAATATATTTAAAAAAAATAGGTTGCAATATATCCAACATAAAATTTCATAAACTTAAAACAGATAGACTTTGGTTAAGAGATTCTGGGCCAATATTTTTAGTCAACAAAAAAAAAAGAAAAAAGACCATGCTTGATTTTAAATTTAATGCCTGGTCAAAATATAAAAACTTCAGAAATGATGACAAAATTAATAGCCATATTAGTAAATATTTAAATATTGAAAGTATTTTACCTAAGAAAATAAATTCAAACAAATTTCAAAGAGTAGTGATGGAGGGAGGTGCGTTTGATAATAATGGATCTGGATCCATTTTGTTAACAAGAGAATGCTTATTAAGCGGTAAACAAGAGCGAAATAAAGGATTCAAAAAAATTGACTATGAAAATCTGTTTTCAAAATATTTAAATGCAAAAAATTTTATTTGGCTTAATAAAGGAATTGTTGGAGATGACACACACGGTCATATCGATGATATTGCAAGATTTGTATCAAAAAGTACAATTATGATAGCTATAGAAAATAATAGATCAGATAAAAATTACAAAGCTCTTAAAGAAAATTTAAAAATATTAAGTAATAGTTATGATGAAAATGGAAAAAAATTTAAAATTATCAAGATTCCTATGCCAAGCCCAGTTATCATAGACAAAACTCGTGTCCCAGCAAGTTATTTAAATTTTTTCATAAGCAATAAACTAGTCTTGGTTCCAGTATTTAATGTAAAAGAAGACAAAAAGGTATTAAAAATTTTTAGAAAATTTTTTACAAACAGAAAAGTTATTACTATTGATTGTAGTGATTTAATTTGGGGTTTTGGAGCTATTCACTGCATGACGCAACAAGAGCCAAAAATTTGAGTTAAGCAGCTTTTAAAGTACCTAATAATAATCTAAAAGGTATCAACATCACTAAAGCAACAAAAATCTTAACGGCTAAATCTCCTAAAGAAAGTGTTACCCAAGGTATTCCTGTTCCATAAAATGAAATTGAAAAGAATAAGAATGTATCAACTGTGGAACCAATTAATGAAGAGGCAAGTGGCGCAATAAACCATTTTTTTTGTCTTAATTGATCAAATATTTGAACATCCAATAATTGAGCAATTATAAATGCTGTTCCTGAACCAATTGCTATTCTTACTGAGATTAAATCTGCAAAATTTGTTGAGAAAATTAGTGTAAATAAAATACCTATTGTAAATCCTATATATACAATTTTTCTAGCAACTAATTTACCAAAAGATCTATTTGCCAAATCAGTTATTAAAAAGGCTACTGGATAACTGAATGCTCCATATGTAAGAATTTCTTGAAGACCATAATATTGAATTGGAAATTGAACTAAATAATTAGATGCTAAGACAACCAATCCCATTAAAAATGAGAGTGTTAAAAATACTCTATTCATTATGCTGTTTTACTAACTAAGGATTTTTTCAATTTTTTTAGTCTTAATGATAAATCTCTAGACTTAGCTGAAATAAGAAATTGGTCAAAACTACCTTTTTTATCTACTGATCTAACACCAGCATTTGAGACGGTTAATCTTAAACTTCTCTTAAGTAACTCACTTTTAAACTTAACTTTTTTTAGATTTGGAAGAAATCTTCTTTTAGTCTTATTGTTAGCATGACTAACGTTATGACCTTTGAGTGGGATTTTTCCAGTAAGTTCGCATTTTTTAGACATAAATTATGAGCCTGTATAGGATCTGAATCTTATGGCGTCAAGATTAATTTTTAGTTCCAATAGCCTCTGAAACATTTTTAAACCCCTTATTTTTTAATAAATCAATTAATTCTTTACTTATTTTTGAAGCTATACGAGGACCTCTGTAAACCATTCCAGTGTATAATTGAACGAGTGTTGCTCCAGAAATGATTTTTTCAAAAGCATCTTGTCCATTGCTAACACCACCTACTCCTATTATTTTTGTTTTATCTTTTAGAATTTTATAAAATTTAGAAATTGCCTCGTTTGAAATCTTTTCTATTGGTTTGCCTGACAATCCACCCTTTTCTAATTTATTTATATTTTTTAAATTTTCTCTATTCTTATCTGTGGTATTGGAAACAATAATAATTCCTATTTCTTGTTCCATAATGCTCTTGGATACTTCATTAATTTGATCGTCATTAAGATCAGGTGAAACTTTTATTGCTAATGGAATGTTTGAATTCAACTTTTTTTTTTCATTTTTTAGTTTGTCAATCAATGAATTTAATTCATCCTGGTTATGAAAGTCTCTTAAATTTTCTGTATTTGGTGAGGAGATGTTTATAGTTATATAATCTGCTAAATTATAAAATTTACGAAAACAAATTAAATAATCATCGATTCTATTAGTGGAGTCTTTATTTGGTCCGATATTTATTCCTAAAAAACCCTTTTTATTATTTTCCTTAATTGTCTTTCTAATTTGTTCTGAGCCAAAATTGTTAAAACCTAATCTATTTATAAGAGCTTCATCTTCTTCAAGTCTAAAAACCCTTGGTTTAGGGTTGCCAAATTGAGGTTTTGGAGTAATTGTCCCTACTTCAACAAATCCAAATCCAAGATTAAAAAGTGGATTGTATACCTCAGCATTTTTATCAAACCCGGCAGCAACACCAATTGGTGATGATAATTTTTTTTCACAAAAAGTTGTTTCTAAAATATGATTATCTTTCGGTTTTGAGTAAGGAATATTATTTAACTTTAGTGCTTTTATTGCTAAAGAATGAGCTACTTCAGGACTAAATTTAAAAATTAATGGTCTTAAAATATTAAACATTTTTTAATTTACTTTTTATTAATTCTTTGGTTTCTTGAACCCCAAAAAAGCTTATAAAAAAACCAAATCGTGGTCCATTTTCTACCCCAAAAACTACCTCATATATTAACTTAAACCAATCACGCAAATTTTCTTTATATCCATTTTCTTTGCCGACTGTATAAATTGTAGTCTGAATATCCTCTGGTTTCATTGCATCATCGCATTTATCTAAAGAGTTTACTAAAGCGTCTAATGCAATTTTTTCACTGTCATTTGGTTTTTTGTAAATTTTTTTAGATTTTATAGCGTCATTAAAATATTTAATTGCATAAGATATTAACTTGTCAAAAATTGGATGCTTATCCTGATTAATATCTTTCTTATATTTCTTAACAAACTTCCAAAGTAATTCTTTATTATCAGCATTGCTGGTCTCAACTAAATTTAATAGCATTGAGAAGGACATAATAGAATTTTCCTCAGGTATCTCTGAATTATGAACATGCCAGACAGGGTTCATTAGTTTTTGAAGTTCGTTTTGAGTTTTACTTTTTTCAATAAAATCAAGATATTCATCGACCGCCTTTGGCACTACTTCTCTATAGAGTTTTTTTGCTCTTTTTGGATTCTGGTACATATATAAGGAGAGACTTTCAGGTGATGCATACTCTAACCATTGATCGATTGTAATACCATTTCCTTTTGACTTAGATATTTTTTCACCTTTTTCATCTAAAAATAACTCATATGCAAAGCCAGATGGATTTGACTTACCCAATAATTTTATGATTTTTGTTGATAAAATTGCACTCTCAATCAAATCTTTCCCGTACATTTCAAAATCTACATCAAGGGCATACCATCTCATAGCCCAATCTACTTTCCATTGTAATTTACAATTTCCGTCTAAAATACTTTGTTCTAATTTTTTGCCCTTATTATCAAAAATTATTTTTGAATTTTTATTATCTAGTTCTGAGACTGGTATCTCTAATACAACCCCTGTATCTGGACATATTGGTAAAAATGGAGAATATGTTTTTTGTCTTTCTTTGCCAAGGGTAGGAATAATTATGTTCATTATTCCTTCATAATTTTCTAAAATTAATTTTAATGTATCATTGAAAATACCAGACTTATATAAAACTGATGAACTTTTAAAACTGTATTCAAACTTAAATTTATCTAAGAAATTTTTTAACATTGCATTATTATGTTCACCAAAACTATTAAATTTTCCAAAAGGATCTGGAACTTGAGTTAGGGGTTTATGAAGATTTTCTTCAAGTTTTTTAGGATTGGGAATATTTTCAGGAACTTTTCTAAGTCCATCCATATCGTCAGAAAAAGTAATTATTTCTTTTGGGAGGTCTGATAAATGGTTTAAAGCATTAACAATCATCGAGGTTCTTGCCACCTCACCAAATGTACCAATGTGCGGTAATCCACTAGGACCATATCCTGTTTGAAGAATAATTTTTCCCTTGTTTTCAATATTTTTTTTTCTCTCCCTTAGAAGCTTTTTAGCTTCAACAAAGGGCCAAGCGTTTGTTTTGTCTATGTTAGTTTTATCTATCACTTTTAATTAAACAGCCTATAAAATAACGTTTTTAATAATTCTTATAGAGTTGAAATTTATTTACCATAAAATAATGTCCAATCAAAATGTCCAATTATAAAACAGTTTTTTTTACACTAGGAATTTTACAAATTATTTTAGGTTTATCGATGATTGCGCCAATTTTAACGCAGTTTTTTTATGATGAACTTGACTCTGGTTTTGTAAGTTCTGGAATTGCAACTGTTATATTTGGAATTCTCTTTTTACTATCAAATTTAGATCATGATAAAAAAATTAGTTTGCCGCAGGCTTTTCTTTTAACAGCGCTATCTTGGTTGAGTATTGCTATTTTTGGTTCACTCCCATTTATATTTTCTGAGATAAATTTAAGTTTTACAGACGCTTTTTTTGAGAGTATGTCAGGTATTACTACAACTGGATCAACTATAATTACCAATTTAAATGAAACTCCAAAAAGTATCTTACTTTGGAGGGGAATGCTTCAATGGTTAGGTGGTATTGGTATTATTGTAATGGCAATTACTTTAATGCCACTTATGAATATTGGTGGAATGCAGTTATTTATTATATCCACGAGTGATACCCCAGAAAAAATTTTACCTAGATCAAAAGAAATAGCGTTGAGATTAATCTTAGTATACTCCGGATTAACTTTTATATGTGCATTATTTTATAAAATATTTGGTATGAACTTTTTTGACAGTGTTGTTCACTCAATGACAACAATTGCAACAGGGGGATTCTCAAATTATAATGAATCTATTGGCTATTTTGATAGTTCGCTTATTGAATTTACGTCAATTGTATTTATAATTTTAGGAAGTATTCCATTTATTGCCTATATCAAATATTTAAATGGAGATAAAAAAATATTTTTTAACGATACACAGATTAAAACTTTTATAAAAATTGTCTTTTTTTCAATTCTGTTAATGTATTTGTATCTGTTAGTAAAAAATCAAAGTTTTTTAGATACCAATATTAGATCTGTTGCATTTAATGTAATATCTATTTTAACTGGTACTGGTTATGTAACTCAAAACTTTAGTGATTGGGGTCAATTCCCATTAATTTATTTTCTTATTCTAATGTTTATTGGTGGTTGTGCAGGCTCTACGGCCTGTGGAATTAAGATATTTAGAGTCCAAATTTTATTCCAGTTTATTAGTATACAACTAAAAAAAATAATTTATCCAAGAGGTATATTCAAAATAAAATACGAAAATAATAATATTGATGAAAAATTTTTGGCCTCAATTATTTCGTTTATATTTTTATATATTGTAATTTTTTTTGTTATAACAGCTCTTCTATCAACTAGTGGTTTGGATTTGACAACATCAATATCTGCTGCTGCAACATCAATATCAAATGTGGGACCTGGTTTGGGTGATATTATTGGTCCAAATGGTAATTTTTCAAATTTATCTGATTTTTCAAAATGGATTTTAAGTTTAGCAATGATACTGGGTAGATTAGAGTTATTTGCTGTACTAGTATTATTTATTCCATCATTTTGGAGAAAATATTAATGTCTACAAGAAAACATAGCTGGAAAGACTCTTTGCTAGTTTACAAAGACGTAAGGATGTTGAGAATTTTGCTACTTGGAGCAATAAGTGGTTTCCCTTGGGTATTAATTGCAAGTAGCTTAAGTCTTTGGCTAAAAGAAGAAGGATTAAGTAGATCAACAATTGGTTGGGCTGGATTAATATTTGGCGTATATGCATTTAATTATTTGTGGGCTCCAATAATAGATAGAATACAAATACCATTTTTATCAAAAAAATTAGGACATAGACGAGGATGGATTGTCTTAATGCAATTTGTGATTCTATTGAGTTTGATAGTTTGGAGTTTTATAAATCCTACACAAAACCTTGCTCTTTTAATTACCGTTGGTTTAATAATTGCAGTAGCTTCTGCCACTCAAGATATTACTGTTGATGCATTACGAATAGAACAAATTAATTCAGATGAAGGTAAATCTATGGCTGCAGGAGCAGCTATGGCAGTTGTTGGTTGGTGGACTGGTTATAAATTAGGTGGTGTAGTCGCATTATTTACAGCTGAATTTTTTGAAAATCAAGGATTAGCTGACTATTGGCAAGCTACTTTTTTAATTCTAGGTGTTTTAGTTATATTAATGAATATTGGTTTAATGTTTGTTCATGAGCCAGTCGAAAATGATAGGCAAAAAAAACAAAGGGCAAATGATCAAATAATTATAGATAAACTTGGATCGAATAATATTTTAATAAACTTTATTGCCTATATTACTGGCACTATTGGAGGACCAATAATAAGTTTTTTCAAAAAAAATGGTCTTGCTATTGCATTAGGGATTTTAGGTTTTGTATTTTTATTTAAAATTGGAGAGGCATTTTTAGGACGAATGTCGATAGTCTTTTATAAAGAAATTGGTTTTTCTAAAGGACAAATAGCTATTTATTCTAAAGGATTAGGTTGGATTACAACTGTAGTTTTTACTCTACTTGGAGGTGTAATGGCAATGCGGGCTGGCACTATAAAAACAATGTTCTTTGCTGGTGGGCTGATGGCTTTGACAAATCTTATTTTTGCACTGCTGGCGTGGGTAGGTAAGTCTGAACTTTTATTTGCAATAGCTGTAATTGCCGACGACATAACTGCTGCATTTGCAACTGTTGCATTTGTAGCATTCATATCATTATTAGTAGACAGAACTTATACAGCAACTCAATATGCATTGTTGGCATCAATAGGAACTGCCGGCAGAACTACGCTTGCCTCTTCATCTGGGGCATTGGTAGATTGGTTAAATGGGGACTGGGGAACATTTTTTGTTATGACCACAATAATGGTTATTCCATCATTAATATGTCTTTGGTTTATTAGAAATAAGGTAAAAATTGGTGAAAAATAGGTACTTTTGCCGTAGCCCTTATTTAAATGTATACGAGTCAGCTACAACAAAATCTAACCTTAGCTCACAAATTTTGTACGGTGAGAAATTTCAAATAATCCAAAAAAAGAAGAAATTTTTAAAAATTAGAACAAGTTATGACAAGTATGTTGGTTTTATAAAAGTTGGAAAGTTATACAAAAAAATGAACCAGACACATAAAGTTAGTGTCTTAAAATCTAAAATTTATTCTAAACCTTTAAGAAAATTTAGCACTAATAAATTCCTTCCCTTTTCATCAGAAATTGAAATTTTAGAAAAAAAAAATAAATTTGTTATGTTTGAAAAAAATAAATGGATTAGTTTTAATGAATTAGAAATTTTAAAAAAAAAAAGTATTGATTTTACAAAAATATTAAAACTTTTTTTAGGTTGTAAATATGAATGGGGTGGTAAAAGTTCTGATGGTATTGACTGTTCAGCTTTATTACAAATATTTTACAAATTTAATAATAAATTTTTTCCAAGAGATACGATTGATCAAGTTAAAATTAAAAAGGGATTTATTAACAAAAAGGTTTTCAAAAAAGGAGATATTATTTTTTGGAGGGGACATGTTGCAATTTGTTTGAATTCAAATTATTTAATTCATGCATATGGACCAAAAAAAAAGGTATTAATAATGCCAATTAATAAAACTATCAAATTAATTGAGAAAACTGCAAATTTAAAAATAATAAAGGTTGTATCAATTTAATCTTGGTCTCTTCCAAAATCTGGTTTTGCTACATCTTGTTTTAAACTTAATATCTGCTGTCTCACCTTTTTTGAATTAGTTAATTTTTTTCTCAAAGTCCTATCATCTGAATTTTCTATATTTTTCTTAAATGAATTTAAATTGTTAATAAATAAGTTTATCGCACTAACAATATTTCTTTTATTATTGAAAAAAATATCTCTCCACATTATTTCATTTGATGCAGCTATCCTTGAAAAATCTCTTAATCCTCCTGCACTAAACTTTATGACGTCTTTTTTTTGTTTTTTTTGAAAATCTTGTGCGGTTTTTATCAAATTATAAGCGATTAAATGAGGTAAATGACTAGTGATAGAAAAAATTTTATCATGAGTTTTTGCATTCATAATAATTACTTTTGAACCTAATTTTTTCCAAAATTTTAATAATTTATTTTGCTTTATTTTATTTTTATCATTTACTACGATACACCACTTATTTACAAAAAGATTTTTGGTTCCGTACTCAGGTCCACTCACCTCTGAACCTGAAATTGGGTGACTAGTAATCCAATTAAGAGACTTTGATAGTTTTTTATTTTTTAATTTTAATATATTTTCTTTGGTAGAGCCTACGTCGGTAATTAAGCAATTTTTATTCAAATACCTATTTAAATTAGGAATAATTTTCTCATATTCACTCATTGGTGTTGATAGTACTACAAGATCGATATCAGATAATTTATCATCCAATGTATCAAGAATTCTAACTTTATTACTAATTTTTTTTATTTTTTGAATATTTCTATGTGATTTTTCATAAACAAAATAATGTGTAGATATTTTTTTAGTTATCGAACCTCTTAATATTGAAGACCCTATAAGTCCACAACCAATTATTAAAATTTTTTTAAACATTTTTAAAGATATTTTTTAATTTATTAAGCAATAAGTTATTCTCATAATTATTACCTATAGTAAGTCTCAAACAATTTTTTATTCCATACGAATTCATTTCCCTAAGAATTATTCCTGAAGCTTCAAGTTTTTTTTCCACAAAATTTGCTGAAAGATTACAATTTTTAAAGTCTAAAAGGAAAAAATTCGGTCCAATATCATTTGTTTTTATATTATATAAATTCATTGTATTTTGTATTTTTTTTGCCCAATCCAAATTATGTTTTATAGACTTTTTAATAAAGCTTTTATCTTTTAAAGATTCTATAGCGCATACCTGAGCTATCTTATTTACATTAAATGGTGGTTTAATTTTATATAAAGCATCTACTATTTTTTTACTCCCATATCCCCATCCTACTCTTAAGGATGCAAGTCCATAAATTTTAGAGAAAGTTCTTAGTATAAATACATTATTTTTATTTTTGAAAAGCTCTAAACCTGATTTGTAATCCTTATTCAGCATGTATTCAAAATAAGCGTCGTCAACAACTAGTAATATTTTTTTATTTAAACGCTTTCTTAATTCTAATAATTGTTTTTTAGATATATATGTACCTGTGGGATTATTAGGATTTGCTAGAAATACGATTTTAGTCTTATTTGATACTTTTTTTAATATTTCATTATTTGATACTTTAAAATTTTTTTCTTTGGAGAATGCAACCTTGGCTCCCACTATTTGTGCATAAATTCTGTACATCAAAAAACTAAATTCTGGTACAACTACCTCATCTCCTTTATTTAAAAATAGTTGGCATAACATCTGAATAATTTCATCGGATCCAGATCCACAAATCACTTGGTTTTGATTACAATTATATTTTTTTGAAATTATAGAAGTTAAATCTCTAAATTTTCCGTCTGGATATTTAGAGATATTATCACTATATTTTTTAATTACCTTTTTAGCATTATTGCTCATACCTAGAGCAGACTCATTTGCTGATAATTTAATTATATTTTTTTTTTTATTTAAAAACGATCTTCCTGGTTTGTAAGCTTGTAGGGTTATTTTTCTAAATGTTGGGGTATTCATGATGTTAACTTTTATTAATAAATAGTCAGATAATTAGATAATACAATCAATAATTCTAAAAAAATTGACATCTAAAAAGCTATCTTATAAAACGTTTTTGCGCTGATTTAACTGAATTGCGAGCGCTATAAAAAACCTGCTAAATAAGTTTTTTTTCTCACAATTCATCTCAGCAAAATATTATGAGTAATTTTGATAAGATAAAAAGTATAACTATTAAGCAACCTCTTAAACTTGATTGTGGAAAGGAAATATCAAATTTTCCACTAGCTTATGAGACTTACGGAAATCTTAATGAAAAAAAAGACAATGCCATACTTATTTTCCATGCATTAACTGGAGATCAATTTGCTTCAGGTGTAAACCCAGTGACAAATAAAGAAGGATGGTGGAATTATGCAGTTGGTCCAGGTAAAGCTTTTGATACTGAAAAATTTTTTGTAATTTGTGCAAATGTTATTGGTGGATGTATGGGTTCATACGGACCAGGAACTGTTGATCCTAAAACTAACAAACCAATAGGAACGAATTTTCCTGTTATAACAATAAACGATATGGTTAATGCTCAATACAATCTTTTGGATCATTTCAAAATAGAAAAATTATTTGCAGTAGCTGGTGGTTCAATGGGTGGGATGCAAGTATTACAATTTGTCTCAAATTTTCCAAACAAGGCTAAGGTTGCTTTACCAATTGCTTGTACAGCTAGTCACTCAGCTCAAAATATTGCTTTCAATGAGCTTGGAAGACAAGCAATCATGTCAGATATAAATTGGAAGGATGGTTTATATGACGGAGAGACAAGTAATCCAGACAAGGGTTTGGCTGTTGCTAGAATGGCTGCACATATTACGTATTTATCTAAAAAAGGATTACAAGAAAAATTTGGACGAAATCTGCAAGAAAGATCAGATTTAAAATTTGGATTTGATGCTGACTTTCAAATTGAGAGTTATTTAAGATATCAAGGCTCTGTTTTTGTGGATAGATTTGATGCAAATAGTTACTTATACATTACTAGAGCAATGGACTACTTTGATTTGACAAAACAATACGGTGGTAATCTTTCTAAAGCTTTTAAAGAAAGTAAGACAAAATTTTTTATTATTTCATTTACTTCAGATTGGTTATACCCAACCCCTGAAAATAAAGATATTGTAATTGCACTAAATGCTATAGGAGCTGATGTTGGTTTTGTAGAAATTAAAACTGATAAAGGTCATGATTCTTTTTTGTTGGATGTGCCTGATTTTTTAAGCACTATAAAAAACTACTTGAGTACTACTTATTTAAATGTAAATGAAAGAAGAATTTAAAGTTATATCGAAATTAATTGATGAAAAATCAAGAGTCCTTGACGTTGGATGTGGTGATGGGATTTTGATGGAATATTTATCAAAAAATAAGGTAGTAGATGTTAGAGGACTTGAAATCTCTAAAGAAAAAGTCAAAAAATGTTTATCTAACGGATTAGCTGTAGTTGAAGGTAATGCAGAGTATGACTTAAAACAATTTCCAGATCTGTCTTTTGATTACGTGATTCTAAGTCAAACGCTACAAGCTTTCATGAGTCCAGAAAATGTAATTAAAGATTTATTAAGAGTAGGAAAGAAAGTTATTGTAACTATACCAAATTTTGGACATTGGAAAATTAGGGTAGATTTACTTTTTAAAGGAGAAATGCCAATTACTAAAAATTTACCTTATGAATGGTACAATACTCCGAATCTGCATATGTGTACAATTCAAGACTTTTATAATTTTTGTAATAATAAGGGAATAAATATTTTTAAAACAATTTCTTTAAATGGACAAAAAACTTCAAAAATTACGCCTTCAAATTTAAAATATAAAAACCTAATATCTGAATTAGGGATTTTTTTACTGGAGAAATAAAATGAAAATAGAAATTATAAAATGTTTAGAAGATAATTTTTCCTATTTATTAATTGATGAAATCAATAGAAATGCAGTTGTGATAGATCCAAGTGAAGCAAAACCAGTTGTCAATAAACTTGAAACTCTCAACTTAAAATTAAAATTTATAATGAATACTCACCATCATTATGATCATGTAGGGGGCAATAAAGAGCTTAAAAGATTATATAATGCCAAAGTTATTGGCTTTGATCAGGATAAACATAGAATACCTGAAATAGATATATTAGTAAAAAATAATGAAATTTGGAAAGATGGTATATTTGAAGCCAAAGTTTTTCATATTCCAGGACATACCTTAGGTCATGTATGTTTTTATTTTTTCAAAGAAAATGCGTTATTTTCAGGAGATACATTATTTTCATTGGGCTGTGGAAGGGTATTTGAGGGTACTCATGAAGAAATGTTTAATTCCTTACAATTAATAAAGAGTTTACCGTTAAATACAGAAATTTATTGTGGACATGAATATACATTAAAAAATTCAGATTTTTGTTTAAAGCATGACTCAAGTAACAAAAGACTAATTTCTAAAATTGAAACAGTAAAAAATCAGTTAGCCAAAGGAAGACCAACTATACCCTCTACTCTTGAGGAAGAACTACAAACCAATATTTTTTTAAGATCAAAAAACGTTGAAAACTTTTCAAAATTGAGAGATTTAAAGGATAATTTCTAGCTTATTCAGCTTGACTAAAATAAGGCCCTGACTATATTGCTGATAATTAAAAACTAGGATTATTAATGTCATACGCAGTAATACAAACAGGTGGAAAACAGTACAAAGTCTCTGCTGGTGAAATACTTAAAGTAGAAAAACTGGCCGATTCAAGTCCGGAAACCAAAGTGGAATTTAAAGAGATTTTAGCTTACGGTGATGACAAAAATATTGAATTAGGTGAGCCAACTGTAAGCGGCGCAAAAGTGGAAGCTGAATTATTAAAAAATGGTAAAGAAAGAACAGTTCTAATTTTCAAAAAAAGAAGAAGAAAAAATTCGAGACGTAAGAATGGACACAGACAACAGTTTTCGCTAATAAGAATTAAGAAAATTTTTTCAAAAGATGGTAAAGTTTTATCTGAGGCTGAAAAGATGAAAAAAAGTGAAGCTGTAGTTAAAGAGGCCAAAGAAAAAAAAACTGAGGCTTCAAAATAAATAGGTAATTTATGGCAACAAAAAAAGCAGGTGGATCATCAAGGAACGGAAGAGATAGTGCGGGCCGTAGACTGGGTGTGAAAAAGTATGGTGGTGAATTAGTAATACCTGGAAATATTATTGTCAGACAAAGAGGCACTAAAATTTTTCCTGGAGAAAATGTTGGAATGGGTAAAGACCATTCAATTTTTTCTGTTGTTAAAGGAAAAGTTGTTTTTAAAAAAAGCAAATCAGACAGAACTTACGTATCAGTAAAACCTAATTAGTAAAAAGCTAATTATTTCTGTAAAATAATGAAATTTCTCGATCAAGTTAAGATATATGTAAAAGCTGGAGACGGTGGATCTGGTTCTCCTAGTTTTAGAAGAGAAAAATTTATTGAATTTGGAGGACCTGATGGAGGTGATGGAGGAAAAGGTGGCTCTGTTGTGCTCGTCTCAGAGAGGAATTTAAACACACTGATTGATTTTAGATATCAACAGCATTTTAAAGCTGAGCGAGGTAGAGATGGAAGTGGAAAAAATAAAACAGGAAGAGGAGGAGAAGATTTACATTTAAAAGTACCAGTTGGAACACAAGTATTTGAAGAAGATAACAAAACCCTGATATATGATTTTAAGGAAGAAAATGAAAAATTTGTTGCAGCTATTGGTGGCAAAGGAGGTTTTGGTAATACAAGGTTTAAATCATCAACTAACAGGGCTCCAAAAAAATTTACTAAAGGTGCAGTTGGTGAAGAGTTCTGGATATATCTACAACTTAAGACAATTGCAGATATCGGGATTATCGGTTTACCTAATGCAGGAAAATCAAGTTTATTAGCATCCTTAACAAGTGCAACTCCTAAAATAGCAAATTATAAATTTACCACTTTAAATCCAAATCTTGGTGTCGCAATGTACGATGATAGAGAGATAACTTTGGCAGATATTCCAGGATTAATTGAGGGAGCACATCAAGGAACGGGATTAGGAATTAAATTTTTAAAACATATAGAAAGGTGCAAAGCACTTTTACATCTAATTGATATATCGGAAAATGATTTAACCAATTCTTATCTTCAAGTAAGAGATGAGATGGGTAAATATAGCTCTGAGCTATTAAATAAGCAGGAAATAATAGTTTTTAACAAAATAGACCTAATTGATGAGGATGAAATTAAAGAAA
>CABYFX010000014.1 GCA_902518395.1 uncultured Pelagibacteraceae bacterium
AATAAAGGAAAAGCTAATGCAATTAAAGATAAAATAAAAAAGGTTAAAGCTATTGGTCTTGTTAAAAACATCAACCAATTTCCATCAAAAATAACTAAAGATTGTCTTAATGTTCCCTCTACCAATTCTCCTAAAATTAATCCTATAATTACGGGAACAACTGAAAATCCAAATCTTCTCATAAAAAATCCTAATACTCCAAAAAATAGCATAATCCAAACATCAATAATTGATTGGCTAAGTGAATATGTTCCACAAACAGATACTGCAAATATCATTGGCCACAAAATTTTGTTAGGAACTAATGTTATTCTCGCAAATACTTTTGCTCCAAAAAATCCAAAGATAAAAAATAAAACGTTTGCAATTAACATGGCTCCAAATATTCCATATAAGAAATCGGGCTGTTCTCTGAATAAATCTGGACCTGGTCTAACACCATGAATAATTAAACCTGTTAGTATTACAGCTGTCGTGGCACTTCCTGGAATTCCTAGCGCTAATGTAGGTACCATTGCTCCACCAGTTGCAGCATTATTTGCAGCTTCTGCACCAGCAATACCTTCAATTGATCCTTTACCAAATTCTTCAGGATTTTTAGAAAATCTTTTGGCCTCTGAATAACCAATTAACGATGCTACAGTTCCACCTTCAGCTGGCAAAACTCCAATGAATGAACCTATTCCACTTGATCTAAGAATTGTTTTCCATGTTTTTTTATAATCATCTTTGGTTGGAAGTTTTACTGCCTTTAAAGCCACTCTCTTAAATACTTGATCAAGAAGCGTTGATTGAGTTAACATTTCGCTAATTGCAAATAAACCAACAACTACTGGAATAAAACCAATGCCAACTGAGAGTTCGTTAATTCCATAAGTAAACCTATCTATTGAAGTCATAAAATCTTTACCAATAGTTGAAATTAAAATTCCAAATGCCCCGGCAATTAAGTTTTTAATAGGACTACCTTCTCCTATAGAAGAAAGCATAGTTAAACCAAAAATTGCTAATGCAAAATATTCGGGTTGTCCAAATTCATAAGCGAGTTTTGCTAAAAGTGGTGCAAAAAATACTAAAATTATAACACTAAAAATTCCTCCAACAGTGCTTGATACAGTTGCCATTCCCAAAGCTCTACCCGCTTCGCCTTTTTGGGCTAGAGGATATCCATCTAGACATGTGGCTGCAGCTGCGGGAGTTCCTGGAGTATTAATTAATACTGCAGTAATTGCTCCTCCATAAGTTCCTGCACAATAAATAGAGGTTAACAATACTATTGCAGATAAAGGATCTAGCGTCATTGTAAATGGTAAAATTAATGCTCCGCCAGTTGTTGGTCCCAAACCTGGAAGAACTCCTAGAATTAATCCAAACAAAGTTCCAAAAAGTAAAACTATCAATAGTTTTGAACTAAATAAAGGGGTCAGCATTAATAAAAGATTATCCATTTTAATAATAATAAAGATTAGTAATTATTCCTGGAGGAAATCTTAAGCCTAAGATTGTTTCAAAAAAAATAAAAACCAAAATAGGAAAAATAATACTTACTAATAATAAATATAATATTCTTCTTTCACCCCAATTATAGGAAACAAAAATTGATAATACTGATATTGCTAAAAAGAAATCTAATATTTTTGAAATAATAACAAATATTAAAAAACTAAGTAAAGTTAAAAAAAAAGTTTTAGGTAATTTTTTTCCTATTTTCCAAGGATTTTTTATTGATAGATAATAGATAATTAAAGTTAAGCTTATAATTAATATTAATAGAGCTTTAGGAAATGTTGCAGGTTGTATGCCTCTATTTAAAATTGGAGGAACAATATCAAATGAAAAAGTACTTATTAGTAAAATTATTGAGATAAAAACAATAATAAATGAAACTTTAAACTCATCTTTAAAAAAAAAGGGCAAACTTTTGTTTGCCCTTTTTTGTTTTCGTACATTATTCATAAATTAAATGTACTTCTTTGTGATTATTTAATGTAACCCAAAGCTTTAAGTTGCGCCGTCATCTCAGTAAGCATTTCTTCCATTTGCTTACCCCATTCATCAGCACCAACTACACTTGTCTCATCAAGACCAATTTCTGTTAAGAAATTTTTGTAGTAGTTATGGCTCATAGCTTTCATCATTCCAGCTTCTAATTCTTTTACTCTTTCAGCTGGTGCTCCTTTTTTAGTTACAAAACCTCTAACTGTAGATAAAGAAACAGGTATTCCTAATTCTTTAGCAGTTGGAGAGTCTCCAATTTTAGCCATTCTATTATTTGCTAATACAACAGAAACGCAAAGTGTTCCGTCATTTATTTCTGTTAATGCTTCCCCTAAGTTTAAAACACCTACATCAATATCTCCTTTGATTAAGTTAGTTTTAATTGGAGCTACACCTTTATAAGCAACAATAGTTGGATCTTTTAATCCACCTTTTTTTGTAAATGCAATAGCACTCACATCATCGATTCCACCTACATGTGTTGTTCCGTATTTAAGTGATTTTGATTTTTGAGTACTAATAAATTTTTTAGCGTCTTTAATATCTGCTTTACAATTTACAACAAATAATTGAGGATCATCAGTTCCTCTTGCTAGTGGTTGCATATCGCTTATTTTAACTTTAGTTTTACCTAACGCCATTGAAACAGCATGACCTGTAGTCCAAGTTAAAGTGTGTTGTCCATCAGCAGGTAAACTCATCATGTAATCCATTGATACTGCTCCACCACCACCTTTTTTGTTAACCAATTGCATGTCTTGTTTAAGAACTCTACGTGCTCTTAGAAGCATCATTCTAGTCGTTACGTCTGTACCACCACCAAAACCAGCATGAGTAATAGCTTGAATTGGATGACCATCTGCCTTTGCAGAAGTAATCATAAGTGGAAGCGCAACAACAAAAAATTCTGTTACTAGAAATGCAGCTGCTAAGAAAAGTTTAAAACTTTTTTTCATAATTTCCCTCTTTTAAGTTAATTTATATTTAAATATATAAACATAATCTGATACATAGCGTAAAGTAAAAAATGGCTCAAAATAAAATTAACATAGCAGTTCTTTTAGGGGATCCTTCTGGTATAGGGCCCGAATTGGTCTCAAAACTATTGTCAGAGGAAATCACTAACAAAGCTAATGTAATTATCATAGGTGAAAAAAATATTTTAGAAAGTGGAAATAAAATTTCAGGCAAATCACATAATTTGAATTTTGTAGAAGATTTCGATAATATTGATTTTGCAAAGGGTAATAAATTTTTTCTAGATATCTCTAAAGGTAAAAATCATAATTATAAATTATCTGAATGCTCTAAAGAGGCGGGAGAAAGCGTTTTAGCTTCATTAAATTTAGCGTTAGATCTTGCTAAAGAAAATAAAATTCATGCAATAAACTTTGGACCATTTAACAAAACAAGCCTTAAACTTGGAGGAAATAAATATTCTGATGAATTACATTTAATGGCTGAAAAGTTAGAGGTCAAAAATTTTTTTTGTGAGTTTAATGTTATTGATAATTTTTGGACAGCAAGAGTATCATCACATATTCCAATAAAAGAAGTTCCCAAATATGTAAAAAAAGAAAAAATTATTAAGCCAATTAAGCTTATAAATGAAGCTATGAAATTAAATGGTATTAAAAGTCCGAGAGTAGCAGTCCAAGCACTAAATCCTCATGCTGAATTTGGAACAGAGGAAAAAGACGAAATTATACCTGCAATAGAAGAGGCAATAAAACTGGGTATTAATGCTGATGGACCTTTGCCATGTGACACTTCTTTTATCACTGCTTATAAAAATGGAAATCATGATTGTATTGTTGGCATGTATCATGATGCTTTACAATCAGGTTTAAAAGCATTTGGATTTGATCGAGGAGTAACAGTACAAGGAGGTTTGCCAGTCCCTATAACCACTCCTGCTCATGGAACAGCATTTGATATTGCAGGTAAAAATAAAGCAAATTTAGAACCTACTTTGAATTCATTCAAAATTGCATTAACAATGGCTGAAAATAAAAACAATTAAATGTCTAAAATAAAAAGTATTCGTACCAAGGTATATCAGTGGAACGGTAAAACAGTTCCTCCACAAAATAATTTTTGCACAAATGCTTCAGATCTTTTGTTTGAAAAATCTGATGCCATGGGTTCCTTTAGATTTCATGAATGGTTAATATGTGAAATCGAAACAGACGATGGTATTATTGGAATTGGAAACGCGGCTCTAGCACCTCAATTGGTAAAAAAAACAATCGATACTTATTTAACGCCTTTAGTAATAGGTGAAGATCCTTTTGATTATTCTTATATCTGGGAAAAAATGTATAGAAGAACACATGCTTGGGGAAGAAGAGGATTGGGGATGGTAGCTATTTCTGCAATTGATATTGCACTCTGGGATATAATGGGAAAAATTACAAACAAACCAGTTTTTAAACTATTAGGTGGACGAACAAAAGAAAAGATACCAGTCTACGCATCTAAACTCTACAGCCAACCAATCAAGGATTTGCAAAAAGAAGCTGAAAGCTATGTTAAGCAAGGTTTTAAAATGTTTAAAATGAGATTTGGGTGGGGGCCAAAAGATGGACCTGATGGTATGAAAAAAAATATTGAGCTAGCTGAAGCAGTTAGAGAAGTTATTGGATATGATACAGACCTAATGATGGAATGTTATATGGGTTGGAACTTAGATTATGCAAAAAGGATGATCCCTAAATTAGTAAAATTTAACCCTAGATGGTTAGAAGAACCTGTAATAGCAGATGATATTCATGGCTATGCAGAATTAAATAATATGAACGCAATTCCAATTTCTGGTGGGGAACATGAATTTAACCTATTTGGATTTAAACAATTGTTGGATATTAAAGCAGTCAGCTATATTCAATATGATAATAATAGAGTTGGCGGTTTTACAATTGCAAATAAAATAAATGCTTTAGCAGAAGCTTATCAAGTGCCAGTTATTCCTCATGCTGGTCAAATGCATAATTATCATTTAACAATGTCTAATTTCAATTGTCCAATTTCAGAGTTTTTTCCAGTCCATGATGTGGAAATAGGTAATGAATTATTTTACTATATTTTTGAGGGTGATCCTGCCCCTGAAAATGGACATATTGATCTAGATGATAATAAACCAGGTCTTGGTTTAACAATCACTGATAAATATAAGTCTGATTTTAAAATTATAGAATAACTAATAGTCTTCTACCTCTTTAAGTTTAGGCATAGCATTGGCTGCTCCAGCTCTTGTTGTTGAAATACCAGCAACCTTATTTGCAAATTCTACAGCATCTTTGTTGTTTTGATTTTTAGATAAAGCATAGGCAAAAGCTCCATTAAATGCATCCCCTGCTCCAGTTGTATCTACAACATCATCTTTTAAATTAAAGGCATTAATAAAATAGCTTTCAGAGGAGTTTGCAAAGTAAAGACCTTTAGGACCTAATGTTATAACTATATTTTGCACTCCTTTTGCTAAAAAAGTTTTTGCTGCTTCTTCAATTTCTATTTTGCTTTCAACTTTTTTTCCTAAGTAAAAACTTGCCTCTGTTTCATTAGGTGTAAAATAATCCATACATTTAAAATCACTATCATTAATATTTGATGCGGGCGCTGGATTAAAAATTGTAACAGAGCCTGACTCTTTCGCTTTATTTAGTGCATAACTAGTTACTTCATAAGGTGTTTCTAACTGTGTTAAAAAAATTTTTGAGTTTTTTAAAAAATCAATATTATTATCAATATCTTTATTCGATAAAGAGCCAGCAGCACCAGGCACAATATTGATTGCGTTATCTCCTGTTTTCTCATTTATCATTATACCTGCAACACCAGTTGATTGATTTGGGTCTTGAACTATTGAGGCTGTATTAATTCCAGCTTCCTCATACAACTTAAGAGCCATCTCAGCATTTTGATCTTCTCCGATCTTGGTTATAAAATTTACATTTCCACCTAGTCTTGAAGCAGCTATTGCTTGGTTTGACCCTTTCCCACCCGGACCAACTATA
The DNA here is from genome assembly GCA_902518395.1 of uncultured Pelagibacteraceae bacterium. GTDB lineage: Bacteria > Pseudomonadota > Alphaproteobacteria > Pelagibacterales > Pelagibacteraceae > Pelagibacter. Next base: position 6,015 of record CABYFX010000014.1, read on the forward strand.
TGATTTTTACCTAAAACTGTTTCACCTTTGATAGGAATTTTGTCAGCAAAAAAACAAAGATCAGCTACAAATACTCCAAAGACACATATTGAGCTCATTATTTATCAAGAACCCAAACACTACCATCTGGTTTAATTACTCCCTTTGTTAATATAAAACACCCATATGGTCTCATTTCAGAGGTAGATACTATTAATTGAGACTTTTTTGCCTCTTTATAAAATTCTTGTCTTTCAATTGAGCTAACCTTCCAATTTTCTCCAGAGGTTTCTTTTACAGCTTTAATAAAATCTTTGTGACAATCAGTTAATTCATCAGGTTTGTTATCAACCTGCATTCTGTTTGCAGCTGAGTCAATGAAACTATCTAATGGAAAAACAGAAAGAATAGCCTTTGTTGCTTCATAAATATCTACTCCATCTAATCTGATTACTTTATTATTTAAAGAGTGAGAATATGCTGGAAAATTAGCATCTGTTAAAACCAGTTTATCGCCATGGCCCATTGCTCTTAACTGATATAGAAGTTCAGGGCTTAAAATTGGATTAATTTTAATAAGCATTTAGCCACTATATTATATAAAAAAAAAGGGTGAAATAAAATTCCACCCTTTTAATTTTGATTTTTCTAAAGATTATTTAAAATCGTTAGCGTTTTCTGTTGTTACTAATTGTGTTCCAGTATCAATATTAGGATCAATGCTTCCACCGTTAGCTAGCTCAAGAGCATATTTAACTCCATATGCACCCATGTTGTATGAGAACTGAGCAATCGTTGCAGTCATTTCACCTTTTAAGATACTCGTAGCTGCATCAGGAGTTGCATCAAAACCAACAACAATTACATCGTTCATGTCAGCATCTTTTAAAGCTTGCATAGCACCTAATCCCATATTGTCATTGGAAGCAAAAATTGCTTTGATATTAGGATTTTTCAAAATGATTGACTCAGTAACTGATCTACCTTTTGCAGTATCCCACTCGGCTGTTTGAGTAGCAACAAGATTTAAACCACAATTTTTAAATCCTTTAATTGCACCATCTCTTCTTAATAATGCAGTTGATTGAGACTCAATTCCTGTAAGAATTGCAACATCTGAACCTTTTGGAGTTTTATCACATATGAATTTAGCAGCTAATTCTGCACCATTCATATTATTTGTTCCAATAAAAGTTACACCTTCATTAATTCCTTTTGTATCAACAAAAACAACTGGAACTCCACTTTTGATCGCATCATCAACGATTGGAGCAAAAGCATTTGGATCTCCTGGCGCTAGAGCTAAAGCATCAACACCTTTTGCAAGTTGATCTTCTACTTGGTTAATTTGTGCCTGAACATCACCTTCTTGTGGAGGTGCAATTAATATTAATTTAACACCTAGTTTTTTTGCCTCTTCTTCAGCACCTTTAGTTACAGAAGCCCAAAATGGGTTTCCTGAACCAGGACCTTTGATGCTAAATAGGATTTTTTTACCGTGACCATCAGCAAAAGATACTGACGCCATAGTTGTTAATAAAAAAATTGTTGAAAAAAATACAACAACTTTTCTCATTAGTTCTCTCATAAAATTTCCCCTTTAATAATTATTAAAGGCTAATTTAATTAAATTTTTTATAAGAATTCAACTGTTTATAAAAGACACTATTTTTTAGCTCAACTAATACGTGTATTATTTTCTTGTTCCAAGATCTCTTCTTAGCACGTCGATATATACTGCTAATACTATTATAGAACCAATTAAGACTTGTTGCCAAAACGAGCTCACATCCATAAGGTTTAGGCCATTTCTTAAAATACCCATAATCATTACGCCAGCAAACACTCCAAGCACTGTACCCCTTCCACCGAAAAAACTTGCTCCACCAATTATACAGGCTGCAATAGCATCTAATTCTGATTGTAATCCAGCGTTAGGATATCCAGAATCTGTTCTTCCTGCTAAAATTAATGCTCCAATACCTGATAAAAATCCGCATAAAGAGTAAACAATTACTAAAATTTTATTTACGTTAACGCCTGACGCTCTTGCTGCACTGGGGTTACCTCCAATAGCATAAATCCATTTCCCAGTTCTTGTATGATTCATGAAAACCCAGAAAATTATATATACAATTGCAATAAGAACTAAACTCACTGGAAGGTACTGAGATTTTTCAAGACCTAACCAAGTTAAATCTATTCTTCCATGGCCAAGATACCTTACTTCGTCAGTAAAGCCACTTATTGGTGTTCCACCTGAAATTAAATTTCCAGTACCTCTAAATATATATAATGTACCTAGTGTCATTATGAAAGGATGAGGCATCCGCAAAATAGTAATTCCAAGACCATTTATTAGTCCACATATTAATCCTGCTATAAGTGGTGTTATAGCAACAACAAACCAAGGCGCACCTGCTTTTGCTACAATTGCCAATATCATCAATGACAACATCATTATAGAACCAACTGAAAGGTCAATACCTGCAGTTACAATTACCATGAAAACTCCTAGAGCAAGCATAGATTGCCACGATATTTGTTTAAATACGTTAGTTACATTTCTCCATGACAAAAAAACATCTGGCTGCAAGAAATGCATTACCACTATCATAATGAGTAATAATAATAAAATTCCATATCTATCAAAGTAAGGAATTAATTTTAAATATAGTGAATCTTTTTCTTGATCTTTATTATCCATAATTATTTTTTTCCCATAATCCAACCAATTACTTCGTCTCTAGAAGTTTTTGATAATTCAGACTCTGCAAAATTAGTTCCTTGAAATAAAGCCATCACACGATCACAAACAGCAAATATGTCATCCATTCTATGGCTGATTACAATTACACCTACTCCAGTTTTTTTTAAGCTATTGATTAAATCTAATACTTTTCCAACTTCCTTAATAGCAAGAGCAGCCGTGGGTTCATCCATAATAACTACCTTGGCATTGAAAGCTGTAGATCTTGCTATGGCTACCGCTTGTCTTTGACCTCCTGAGAGTTCCTCGACTTTTTGATCTGCACTTTTTACATTAATTTTTAACTTACCTAAATGAGCATCAGTAAGCTCTTTTATTTTTTTAAAATCTAACAGCTTAATAAAACCAAGATTTTTAGTAGGCTCACGTCCCAAAAAAATATTTTCACCAATAGGAAGATTTCCCGCTAAAGCCAAATCCTGGTAAACCATTTCTAGGCCTAACTCTTGTGAGTCTTTTGGACTTTCTAATATCTCTTTTTTACCATCAAAATATAGTGAGCCAGAACTTGGTTTATAAAGTCCAGATAAAACCTTCATTAATGTCGTTTTTCCAGCCCCATTATCACCCACAACACCGAGGCACTCTCCTGCATGTATTTTTAAATTTACATTCTCAAGAGCCGTTATGGTTCCAAAGTACTTTGTTACACTTTTTGCTTCTAGAAGTAGTTGATTAATTGATGACATAAGTGAAGAAAATATAAAAAAATCAGTTAATTGCAACAGGTTTTGAGGCTAATAGATTTACTGTTTTGCTTTGAGCCCTTTTGCAGAATTTTGGTGCCTTTTTTTTTAAAATTAAGCTCATATCTTTTAGAACAATTTCACCCATGTCAAAAAAAGCCTGTTCTAAAGCTCCAGCTCTATGGGCTGAAAACAATACATTTTTAAGTTTTCTAATTGGATCATTTTTTTTTACTGGTTCTTCAGGAAATACATCGGTGGCAACATAGATATCTCCTTTTTTAATTCTTTTTTTTAGATCTTCAAAGTTAACAATTGCTGCTCTACTCATTAAAACAAAAACTGATTTTGGCCTCATTCTATTTAATAATTTTTTGTCTATTAGATTTTTATTTTTAGTTGTGATTGTTGCTAAAACATAAATAATCTCACAATCACTGAACATTTTATTTAAATTTATAGATTTAAAACCAGCTTTTTTAATAATTTTGTTAGACACCCAGGGATCATATACATTTATATTTTTTGTAAAGGGTAGCAAAAGTGGGTAAAGCGCCTTTGCCAAATCTCCAAAACCCAATAAACCAATTTTTTTATTTGTTAAAAGGGATGCTTTGAAATTACTTTCCAAACCATATTTTTCTTTTCCTTTTACAAAATCAAAATGAGCATTATGAATATTTCTTAATATGGATAAAGTCATACCTAAAGCTATTTCTGCAACCGGCTTTGAAAAAACTGGTGATGTAGCTATGACATCAATTTTTTTTTTAAAACAATATTCATAATCAATATTATCCATAAAATTACTTTCAACATTTATAATGCATTTCAATTTTGAGGCTCTCGATAAAAGATTTTTATCAAGATCTGGCTGGCCCATTATAAAGGTAGCTTTATGAATATTTTTTTCATAAAAGTCTTTTTTATTTAATTTAGGAGCTATTATTAATTTATACTTTGACTTTAATTCCTTAAGCTTTTTTTTTGAAAAAATTAAATCTAATGTTCTTGGAAATGGATCTGAAATTAAGATATGTTTTTTCATTTTATATTTACTTTAATAATTTCTTAATATCTAATTTTGAAAACTTTTTTGGTTTTGCGCAAAGGCTTTTAATATATTGAATTTTACCAGACCTAGCCGCTTTCATTATAGAGGTTATAATGTCTAATACATGAAGAGAAATTTCACCATTACATAAATGTTTTCTTTTATTTTCAATCGAATATGCCATCTCTGACAACCCCACACCTCGATAGTTTGCATTAGTTGGTGTTTCGTTTGCTCTTGAACTTTGTGTTCTTATATTAATTCTCCCTAGTGACATTTTTGTAGTCTTAAACTCTTTCCAGTTATCGCCTAATTTATTGCAAGTTAATACTGATCCACCGAACATATTTGGATCTGGAACTATCATTGACCCTTTTTCTCCATATAATTCAATATGATTTCTTTGATGAGCTATAACATCAAATGATAATGTTAATCTTATAACGGAGTTATTTTTAAAAGTAATTGTAGATAAATAAGTAGTTGGACATTCTACCTTAAATTTTTTGCCTTTTTTTGGTCCTATCCCAATAGTTCTATATTTTTGGCCTTGAATGATAGTGCCTGTAACTTTTTTTGCTGGTCCTAAAAGATTTACTAAAGCAGTAATATAATATGGTCCCATATCGATAACAGGACCTCCCTCTTTTTTTGTAAACCAAGGTTCAGGATTAGGATGGTAGGATTGAATACCAGGAAATGCAAAAACTGCATTTCCTAATTTTACATTTCCTATAATATTTTTTTCAACTAATTCTTTAGATTTTTGAATTCCACCTCCTAAAAAAGTATCAGGAGCGTTTCCTAAATATAATTTTTTCTTTTTTGAAATTTTTAATAATTTTTTTCCATCATTTAAATTTATTGCTAATGGTTTTTCTGAATAAACATGTTTTCCATTTATTAAAGCTTTTTTAGATATTTGATAATGTGCTTTAGGAATTGTAAGGTTTAAAATAATTTCTATTTCCTTATCTTTAAGAAGCTCATTAACAGTTACAGATTTTATTCCAAAATTTAAAGCACAACGCTTGGAAGCTTTGTCATTAATATCAGCACATTTAATAATTTTTAAATTATTGAAATATTTTTCAGCTCTGAAATATGTTTCAGCAATATGTCCACAACCTATTAAACCAATTTTAAAAACTTTATTCATATAAAGTTTTTAAACACCTTGTCTCTGTTTTGATTTTCCTTCTTTGTGGAGTTTTAATGCTTCTTCATTTTCTTTTGATGTTGGTATTTCAAGTGTGGGGCTTTCCCAATAAGCAGATCCTTCAAGCCATTCGTAGCTGTGTGTTTTAATTGATATAACATAAGTTACATCTGATTTTTTTGCTCTTTTAAATGCTTCTTCTAATTCTGAAATACTAGAAACATGTTCTGATTGTGCTCCCATACTTGCTGCATGCTGAGCAAAATTTACTTCTTTGGAATTTTGAATATTTGAGGAATTAAATAGACAATTAAATTCTTTTCCACCCTTAAACAATTGAAGTCTATTTATAACTGCATGACCTCCATTATCACATACGATGATTATTAGTTTATTATTAGTAATTACTGAGGAATATATATCTGAATTGTTAAGTAGGTATGATCCATCGCCAACAAAAGCAATTACATCTTTGTCAGGATTGGCCATTTTTATACCAAGAGCACCAGAAATTTCATAACTCATGCAACTGAATCCCCACTCTGTTTCATGAGTATTTAACTCTTTTGGTCGCCAAACTTGAACAACTTCTCCAACCAAACCTCCAGCTGCTGTAACGGCTATATCAGTTGGATCTGAATTCCTATAAATTGCTCCAACAGCATGGGCATAACTTGGTAATTCTTGATTTGTTGGACCACTCTCTTTATCTACATATTCATTCCAAGACTTAAGCTCATCTTGTGATTTTTTATACCAGTTATCGGATGATCTCCAATCTCCAAGTGCATTTGATAATTCTATTAATGATACTTTTGCATCTCCAATGACTGCCTCTGCTAAATGTTTATTTGCATCATGTCTAGCAATATTAATTGAAACTAGCTTAAATTGAGGATTTTCAAAATTCGCCCATGATCCAGTTGTAAAGTCAGCTAATTTTGTACCGATACAAATTGCTAAATCAGTTTCTTTAGCTAAATTATTTGCAGCCTTACCACCAAGACCCCCTATTGGTCCAACAAAATGAGAATGCTCTCTTTTCATTGTTGAGTATCCCATAACTGTTTGAGTTACTGGTATATTATGTTTAACCGCAAAATTGCCCAACTCTTCCATGGCGTCAGAATAAAATACTCCTCCACCTGAAATTATAATTGGGTTTTTTGAATTCTTAATTTTTTCAACAGCTTGTTTAATTTGAAAATCATCTGGCTTAGGTCTTCTAATATTGTGTATTCTTTCTTTAAAAAATTCTTCAGGATATTCAAATGTTTCTCCTTGCACATCTTGACATAAAGATAAACATGCAGGACCACAGTCTGCTGGATCTAACATAGTTTGAATTGCTTGAGGAAGTGACTGTAATATTTGCTCTGGTCTTGTAATTCTATCAAAATATTTTGTAACTGGTTTAAAAGAGTCGTTAGCTGTCATTCCTGGATTTGAAAAATGTTCAACCTGTTGCAAAACTGGATCTGGCATTCTGTTTGCGTAAGTGTCTCCAGGTAAAAATAAAATTGGCAATCTATTGCTCATTGCTACAGCTGATGCTGTAACTAGGTTTGTAGATCCTGGTCCAACCGAACTTGTTGCAATAAAAATTTGCTTTCTTCTTTTAGCTCTTGCATAAGCAACACCTGTTAAAGCCATATTTTGTTCGTGATGACCCCTGTATGTTGGAAGTTGATCTTTATTTTCCTCTAATGCTTGTCCTAGACAGGCGACATTTCCATGTCCAAATATACCGAATACACCAGGAAACAAAGGCTTAACTTGACCATCAATATAGACTTTCTGAGCGATTAAATGTTTAACCAATGCATGCGCGCAAGTAAGCTTTATTTTTCTCATTTTTCTAGTTATATTCTCCTCAAATATTCAACTAATAAACCACAAAATAAAAATTATGTATAGCAAATTTGGACAATTCATTGATGGCAAATGGCAAGCATCACAAAATAATGAAACTTACGATGTTTTAAATCCTGCAACTGAGGAAGTTTTAGGTAAGGCATCTAAAGCAGGTGAAGAAGATGTAAACAAAGCACTTAAGTCTGCAGAAAAAGGTCTTGAGGTTTGGAGAAATACTCCACCTTGGCAAAGATCAAAAATTATAAGAAAAATTGCGGATCTAATGAGAGAGAGGACTGATGTATTAGCTAAGTGGTTAACATTAGAAGTTGGAAAGCCACTATCAGAAGCAAAAGGAGAAGTTGGAGGAGCTGCAGATATTTTTGAATGGAACTCTGAAGAGACAAAAAGAATTTATGGTCAAATAGTTGAAAGTAGATTTGAAAATACAAGAATGTATGTAAAATATGAGCCAGTTGGAGTAGTTGCTGGATTAATACCATGGAATTTTCCAATAGTTTTATCTTCAAGAAAAATTTCCACTGCTTTAGCTGCAGGATGTTCAGTAATTTGTAAGCCTGATGTAATTACTCCAGGTAGTGTAATGGAGCTTATGAATATTATAAATGATGCAGGTGTTCCTCCAGGAGTAGTAAATTTATTATCTGGCGATCCAGCTAAAATCTCATCTCAATTAATATCATCTGATATAGTCAAAAAAGTTTCTATAACTGGATCAACAAGAGTTGGGAAACTAATTTTAAAACAAGCTGCTGAAAAAGTGCAAAGAGTTACAATGGAGTTAAGTGGTCATTCACCTTTTATTGTTTTTGACGATGTAGATATTAATAAGGTTACTGACATGGCAATCACTGCTAAATTTAGAAATAATGGTCAAGTTTGTATATCACCTGCAAGATTTTACATTCATGAAAGTAAAAAAGATGAATTTGCTAAAACATTAGTTGAAAAGGTTACTCAGCTTAAAGTTGGTAACGGAATGGATGAAGATACAATTCTAGGACCTTTAACAACAGAAAAAAGATTAAATGAAATAGAGGCATTAGTAGAAAAAACTAAGAGTGAAGGAGCTACAGTTTTATGTGGTGGAAAGAGACCAGCTGGTTTTAATAAAGGGTATTTCTATGAACCAACTATTTTTGATAATGTTAAAGATAATTTTACAATTGCTAAAGAAGAGCCGTTTGGACCTTTAGTTCCATTGCTTACTTTTAAAGACACAGATGAAGTTGTTAAGCGAGCTAATGACAATGACCTTGGTTTAGCAAGCTATATCTACACAAATTCCTTAGAAAAAGCGCATAAGGTCTCAGAAAAAATGGAAACTGGAACATGCGCTGTAAACCATCCAACAATTGCTTTTGCTGAAGTGCCTTTTGGAGGAATAAAACAAACAGGCTATGGAAGAGAAGGTGGTTCTATGGCTATCAAAGATTATTTGAACGTAAAGTACACTCACTTCGGTCTCAATTATTAATGAGAAAAAATAAAGTCAAACAAATGATGGCTGAAGGTAAGCCTGTTGTAAATGGCTGGTTACAAATACCAAGCACTGTTTCTACAGAAGTTATGGCACATCAAGGTTGGGATTCTCTGACTGTAGATATGCAGCATGGACTTGTTGATTATACAAATGCACTTCCAATGCTTCAAACTATTTCATCAACTGATGTAACTCCTCTTGCTAGAGTAAATTGGAATGAACCAGGTCAAATAATGAAAATTCTAGACGCCGGTTGTTATGGAATTATATGTCCTATGGTAAGCAATAAAGAAGAGGCAGAGAGATTCGTACAAGCGTGTATGTATCCTCCAAGAGGATATAGAAGCTTTGGTCCTGTTAGAGGATTGATATATGGTGGAGCTGATTATGCCGATCATGCAAATGATGAAATTTTAAAATTAGCTATGATTGAAACAAAAGAATCACTAGATAAATTAGATGAGATTATGTCTACAGATGGTGTAGATGGAATATATATTGGTCCCGCTGACTTAAGTTTAGCAATTGGAGAAAAACCTGGGTTTGATAGAACAGAGGATACAAAAGCTTATTCAGAAATATTAAGAATATTAGAACATGCCAAAAAAAATAATATTTTTGCAGGAATTCATAATGGAACACCTGAGTATGCACAAAAAATGATCGATAAAGGATTTAACTTTGTAACTATTGGAGCAGATCAAAGAGCAATGAGTGCTGGAGCTAAGGCAATTGTAGAAAAAATGAAAGGCTCAATAAGCAAAAAAGAATCTGAGACTTATTAATCAAGCTTATCAAGAAAAGACTCGAACTCTTTTTTATTTAAATTTGAAGATTGTTTTTTTCCTGGAAATTTTCCTGTCATAGAATCTTTTTTAAATGCCTTAAGAGCTCGAACTCTCTCAATTTTTATTTCATTTTTTAATTTTAATAAATTTCCATACGCTTTTGAATGTCTTGGAGGATTTAAAGTATCTCCACATATATCTTCCATGAACAAATACATTACATCTGCTTTTTTTCCTGAACCTAAAGAAACTGTTACTATACTTGTTCTTTTAGAGATTTCTCCCATTACATTTTCTGGGATAACCTCACATTCAGCAGAAAAAGCTCCCGCATTCTCTAATCTTTTAAATTTTAAAAAAAGCTCATGTGCCTCTTCGCTATTTTTTCCTACTGCTCTTAAACCACCAATCCATGTAGATTTTCTCGGAACTAAACCAAGATGTCCCATAACTGGAACATCTTCATTAGCCAACATCTCTACTATTTTCATACTTCTAGGTGTCATTACAGCATCAGCTCCATTTTCTAAGGCTTCAAACGCTCCTCTCATTATATCTTCTGAGGTGACAAACTTATTTAATACTAGCGCAGCAGTTAAAAAAAGATTCTTTGACCCCTCTCTCACCTGTTTTACATTAAAAGCATTGCAGATTATCATGTCAAATCCAGCCTTCTCTGCAGCTTCAGCTTCATCTATTGTATTAGCTGTGACTTGAGTAAATTTTTTTTTTCCTTTTGCTTTTTTAAGATCATCAATTGTAAGAGTTCTGTTGGCAGGTTGAGCGGCCCAAGTATAAATCTTTTTCATTTTATATTTTTTAATTCTTTATAGATATTATTCACTCTATGTACTTCTTGTGCAATATTAAAGTATCCTTCATATTCAATTTCATCTGGAGATACGTCAAAATGATAATGTCCAGCATCATTCTTATGCTCATATGAGTGAAAGTGAGTATGCTCACCGGACTCTCTTAAATTTAATTCTCCCCCTGTTGGATCACCAGTCCATAAAACAGTATAGCATTGTAATTTTGGTCCAACAGGCTCGTAAAATTGTAAAAAATCTTTTGTGCATCTCATCAATTGTGGATCATAATATTCATGTTTTATATCTTTATAATCTGGTTGTACGTGTGATCTTATTTTTCCATTCAAAACTCTAAATATACCAGCAAGAGCAATATGATCTATATCCCCAATTTGCAGATTTTCTGAAAGTGCTGTTCTTATTGATTGAGGTAATGAACCTTGTTTTCCAATTCTTTTTTTTATTTTTAAATATATAACTTTTCCTTTAACTCCATCGGAATAATAAACATTACCTAGCCCACCATGTTTGCTTACGGTATAGTCCTCTACTATACATTCCTTATCTTTTCCTACCCTAGCAATTAAAGATCTATTTTCTTTTGTTATAAAGTTTTCATTTATTACCAATTCTCCACAGTGCCCATCAAGGCAAGACATTGCTCCAGATCCTGCACCAAGTGCATATGATTTTTCTGATCCTATCATTTTTGAGATTTCTGAATAATCAAATTCAGTTCCAAGATATTTTGGATCATGCATGTAAGGCTCTCCTCCAACATCGATTATCCTTTGGTTGCCACTCATACCTTCAGATGGACAATCCCACTTTCTTAAATTTGGACAATCAATTACCTGTGCATTTACACTATCATAATTCTTTGACAGACCTTTTTCTAATGCGTTTGATATTTCTTCTAACTTAAATTTTTTGAAAATTCCTTTTTCTATTTTTAATTCCATATGTAAATTAGTTACATAATATATTGCATAATTTTTTTACATAAATATATTTCGATTTTAAAAATGAATAATAAAGATTTAAAAGTTGCAGTTCTTGGTGCAGGGGCAATGGGTTGTCTATTTGGAGGCCTATTAGCAGAAAAAGGTCTAAATGTAACGCTCATTGACGTTTGGAAAGAGCATGTTGATGAAATAAATAAAAATGGTCTAAAAATGGATGGTCATGGTGGTGATAGATTTATAAAAGTACCAGCTACATCAGATCCATCTACAATTGTAAAAGTTGATGCTGTGATAGTCATGTGTAAAGCAACGGCTCTAGAACCTGCTTTAAAAAGTATTAAAAACATTATTAACGATAAAACAGTTTTTATGTCTTTTCAAAATGGAATTGGACATGAAGCTATAATTAAAAGTATTGTTGGCGATGAAAAAGTAATTGGTGGAACAACAACTCAAGCATCAAATATCTTAGGCCCTGGTCATATTATGAATCATGCAGCTCTACCCTCTTGGATTGGAGAATATGATGGTGGGATAACAGATAGAATAACTGAAATTGCAGACACATTTACTGCTCATAATTTAGAAATGATTGCAGCTGAGGATGTAAAAAAAAGAAAATGGATGAAACTTTTTGCATTAACCGCAATAGGTCCACTTTCGGCTATTTTTGATCTGCATCACACTGATCTTTACATAAATAATAATGCCAACGATGTCTCAAGAAGTTTAGGTAAAGAGATAATTTTAGAAACAAGAGATGTTGCTTTAGCAGATGGTGTTGATGTTTCTGAAGATGAGTGTTTATTTATGTTCAACAAAATTGTTGATTCAAAACAAACAAATAAGTCTTCAATGGCTTTTGATGTACTTTATAAAAGAAAAACTGAAATTGATTTCATAAGTGGCGCTGTATCAAAAATAGGAAAAAAACATGGAATAGCCACGCCATTAAATGACCTTATGTACAAAATGATTAAAGTAAAAGAGGGTATGTACAGCTAAATGCTGAAAATTAGCAAACTAAAGAAAATTAAATCAAACTTCCCAGTCATTGTTGGAGAACAAATAATCAGTAAAAAAATCTGCAATTCTATAATTAAAGAAATAAGTAATTCAAAAAGTTTTGATGATATGATTATGGGTGGCAGAAGCAGAATTAATAAAGGATCAAAAAATTTCAATAAGTATATATCAAGTTCTAAAATCTCAAAAAAAATTTTTGCTACTTTCAATACACAATCGTTTTATAATAAAATTGATAAGAAATTTAAAACAGAGTTTAAGACAAATACTTGGGAAAGTTTATTTAAACCAAAAATATTTAATAAAAAAAAATATACACTTAAAAGAAAAGTAAATTCCAAAGAACTTAAAAAACTATTAGCTAAGAGTTATAAAAACCCAAATTTAAATTTAGATATTGATTTCTCAGTGTCTAAAGGAGGATATAGATTGAGACCGCATAGAGATGATGTGAATAGGCTATATAATTTTTTAATCTATTTAACTGATATACCTAAAAAAAATGGAGGATCTCTTACTATATACAAGAAAAAAACTATCAAAAACCCTAGAAAAAGTTTTAGAAGATTTCCTAAAATTAATGAACTTGATAAATTAAAGGAATTTACTCCAAAACAGGGAAGTGTAATTTTCTTTAAATCTACTCCTAATTCTTATCACGGAGTAAATAGATTTAAGGAAAAAAACTGTCCAAAAAGATTTTTTATTTATGGAAGTTATGCCCTCAATAAACCAGTAATATGGAAATATAAAAATTCTGAATATCATCCACATATTGTTGCGACGAAAAAAAGAATGCTTACATCTTTTCATGATTCAAATTATTTGCTAAAATATTAAAGAATATGCAGATTAAGACTAAATTAAAGAGTATTTTAGACAGAGATGGCTTCTTAAGAGTAAGAAATGTTCTCAACTTCAATAAAGATTTAAAACCAATTTTAAATGACATGGAATATGTAATGGACGATTTAGTTCATAAATTTGCTCCAGATCACATGAAAGAAAAGATTTTTGAATATAACTTTAGGAAAAAATACACATACATTTCAAAGCTAAATATTTATGATCTTGATCAATATTTTAATACTAGACTTCCAAGAGATCATGTAAAGAAAGATAGTGATTATTTTGCATCTCAATCTTTGTGGAATTTAATAAATCACAAAAAAATCTTGGATGTAGTTGAAAAATTATTAGGGCCAGAAATTCTGTCAAATCCTGTTCAAAATACACGAATTAAACAACCTGAAAAAAAACTACCCAAACATTCTGTTCACGATGGTCTCTCAGGCAGAACGCCATGGCATCAGGATGCAGCAGTATTATCGTCGTTGGGACAAAGATTAACTGATATGGTTACTGTTTGGATTCCATTTACTAAAACTACAAAAAAAAATGGATGTATGATTACAGTGAAAGAAATTAATAAATTGGGATTATTAAACCATGTATCTGGATATAGAGGTCAGGTTGAAATAAAAGATAGTAAACTACTTGATAAATACCAACCAGCTTTTCTGGAGGCTGATGTTGGCGATATTATAATTTTGCACAAACACTCAATTCATTGTTCGTTGCCTAATAGATCTAACGATTTTAGAATTAGCGCAGATTTAAGATATAATAGAGCTGGAACTCCATCTGGTAGAAAACCTTTGCCAAATTTTTATGTAAGAAGCAAAAATAAAAAAAATATTACTGTCCACAATTATAAACAATGGATTGCTTTGTGGGAAAAAGCAAAGAATAAATGTATTCCAAGAAAGTATGCATTTAAATATCCACTTCCGACATTTAAAAATAGCAAAAGAGATCTTGCTAGACTAGTATAATTTTTTTTTAAAATTATGAAAAAAATTCTCATTGTCCAACCTATTCATGAAAAGGGTATGGAATTATTAAAAAGTAATAGTGACTATAATTACGAAGTAGTTGAAGATTTAAGTGTTGAAAATGTGAAACAAAAAATTGTAGATGCAGATGCAGTTTCTTTAAGAACATCAATATTGCCTGCAGAGGCAATTGAAAATGCAAAAAACCTTAAAATAATTTCAAGACATGGGGTTGGTTACGATAATATTGATTTAAATAGCTGTAAAAAGGGGAATATCGATGTAGCAATAACTGCAACAGCAAATGCTGTAGCAGTTGCAGAACATGTTCTTTTCATGCTTTTAAGTATCTCAAAAAGAAAGAGTATGTATGACCATTCGGTTAAAAGTGGAAAATTTACTGAACGAAATAAATTACCAAAAACTATAGAGATTTGGGATAAAAATATTCTTATAGCTGGATTTGGAAGAATTGGAAAAGCATTGATTAAAAGATGTTTAGGGTTTGAAATGAACGTTTTTGTTTACGACCCATTTGTAGATTCAGAAACAATAAGCAAAATGGGTGGTAAAAAAGTTGAAGATTTATCAGAGGCTATTAAAGATATGGATGCTGTCTCACTCCATATACCTTTAACGGATCAAACTAAAAATATTATAAATTACGAACTTTTAAAAACGATGAAAAAAAACTGCATCATCATAAATGCTGCAAGAGGCGGTATTATAAATGAAAAAGATTTAGATAGGGCTTTGAAAGAAAATTTGATTTTTGGAGCAGGAATTGATGTATTTGACGTAGAGCCTCCAGAGGCTGATAATCCTCTCTTAAAAAATGAAAAAGTTTTCCTTAGTCCTCATGCTGCAGCATTCACTGAAGAATGTATGACAAGAATGGCAAAAGAAACTATTCAAAATATTTTTGATTTTTTTGATGGTAAACTTGAAGATAGTAAAAAAGTAAAATTATAGATTATTAATCTATAAATTTGATTTCTTTAAAGTATCTGTAATATATTTGTAACCCTTAATAGCATATTCAAGTGGATTAGCTTTTTTAGGATCTTGTTCAGCCTCCACAACAAGCCAACCCTGATAATTATTTTTTTTTAAAATATCAAACAAAGGTTTATAGTCGATACATCCATCACCAGGTACGGTAAAGGCACCTTCTAAAAAGGCATCCCTAAAACTCAAATCTTCAGAAAGAGCTTTTTTTAATACTTCTTCTCTAATATCTTTGCAGTGTATGTGGATTACTCTTTCCTTAAATTTATTAATTAAATTAATAGAATTTCCCTGAGCAAATAACATATGACCAGTATCTAAAGTTAATTTTACACTATCATCTGTATTTTCTAGCAATCTAATAGTTTCTTCTTCTGTTTCAATAACTGTTCCCATATGATGGTGGTAAGCTAAAGGCATACCCTCATCTTCAAGATATTTTGCAAGTTCAGATATTTTTGCGCAATAATCTTTCCATTCTTGATCCGTCATCTTAGGTCTACTGGAAAGTTTTTTTCTTGGATCACCCTGTATTGAACCAAAAACTTCAGCAAAAACGATACATGGAGCTTCACAATCTTTAAATAATTTAAGTTGGTCTTGAATTAAATTTTTTTCTTGATCAACAGAATTTTTTCTAAGATTTCCGCTATACCAACCAGAACATAATTTTAAGTTATACTTTTCTAATTTTGGTAATAATTCCTCAGATGTTTTTGGGAATTTACCACCTGACTCAATCCCAACAAATCCAGCCTGGCTTGCCTCTGACAAACATTGTTCAAGAGGAGTATCTCCGCCTAGCTCAGGCATGTCATCATTACTCCAAGCAATTGGTGCTATACCTAATTTTACTGACATAAATTTTTTATTTGTTAAGATATATTTAAACATGAGATTAATTAAAGGAAAAAAAATCCAGCTTGGTGTTGTTGGGGGTGGTCCAAAGTCTTGGATTGGTCATGTTCATAGAATTTCATCAAGATTTGATAATCAATATGAGATAGTTGCTGGGGTTTTTTCAAGAAATTCAAAACTATCTAAAAGATTTGGTCAAACCCTAAATATTTTAAAAGAGAGATGCTATTCAAATTTTAGAGAAATGGCTGAAAGAGAAGCGGAAAGAAAAGATGGTATTGATGTTGTGGCAATAATGACACCTCCTTCAAGTCACCAAATTATTGCTGAAAAATTTATTGATAAAAATATTCATGTGATTTCTGACAAACCATTTGCTGGAAATCTCACACAAGCTAAGAAATTATTTAAAAAAATAAAATCAAATAAAAAAATTAAGTATGTTTTGACACATAATTATTCTGCTTATCCTATGGTTAGAGAAGCAAAAGTATTGGTTGAAAAAGATAAAATTGGAAAAGTTGAATATATAAATGTTGAATATATTCAGGATTGGTCAGATGGAGAAAATATCTCTCAAAAAAATGCAAAGAAAAAGTTTAAATGGAAAATAGATAAAAATATTGTTGGATCATCAGCAGTTCTGAATGAAATCGGATCCCATGCATATCATATGGCAACGTATATATCAGGTTTAAAAGGTGAAACTCTTTTTGCAGATATTAAACAAGTTTCAAATAAAGTTAAAATGGACAACAATGCTCAAGTAATGATTAATTTTAATAATGGTGCTAAAGGAATGTTTTGGACTAGTGTGATGGCTAGAGGCGGTGTTTATGGATTAAGAATAAGAATATTTGGAACAAAAGGAAGTTTGGAATGGGTTCAAAACGATCCAAACTATTTAAAACATAACCCATCTAATGGTGCTGTTAAATTTATTGAAAGAGGTTTTTTTAATGCTGAATTGTCTAAAAAATTTTCTAGATTAAAATTTGGACATCCTGAAGGATATTTGGATGCATTTGCAAATATTTATCGTGAATTTGCAGATTCTTTGAAAAATAATGCAAAAAAAAGGTATTTTTATCCAAATGAGGATGAGGGACTTGAAACTGCAAAATTTATTGAGGCATGCAAAGTTTCAAACAGAAAAAAAAGATGGGTAAAAATAAAATAAAAACTGCTCTGTTTGGCCTTGGTAGAATTGGCCAGATGCATGCTAATAATTTAAGAAAAAATAGTGAATTTGAATTAAAATATGTTTTTGATTTAAATAAAAATCTATCAAACAAAATTTCAAAAAAATTTAATGCTATTTCATTAAATAATCCAAATATTGCTTTTAAAGATAATGAAATTAAATGTATTTTTATAGCTTCTTCTACTTCTACGCATTTAAAATTTATTGAAAAGGGTGCTAAGTATAAAAAAGTAGTCTTTTGTGAAAAACCACTAGATTTAAATTTAAAAAAAATTAATTCATCTCTAAAGAAAATTAAAAAACTTAATCCTAAAGTTCAAATAGGCTTTAATAGAAGATACGATCCAGGACATAATTTACTAAAAAAAAATTTGTTAAAAAATAAAATAGGTAAATTAGAAAAAATTATTATAACTAGTCGGGACCCTGCTCCTCCTTCATTATCTTATTTAAGAGGTTCTGGAGGTATCTTTAAAGATATGATGATTCATGATTTTGATTTAGCAAGATACTACTTGGGTTCGGATGAATTTACATCAGTATTTGCTACTGGCAGTAACATATCAGACCAAAGATTTAATAAGATAAAAGACTATGAACTTGCAACTACAGTACTTAAGTCGAAAAAAGGAGTACAATGCATTATAACTAATTCGAGACATTGTAGTTTTGGTTATGACCAAAGAGTTGAGCTTTTTGGAACAAAAGGAATGATTATATCGGATAATAAAAGAGATACTGAAACTAATCTCTTTTTAAAAAATTCAACAAATAACAGATCCCCTCTCCTCTATTTTTTTATAGAGAGATATGCGGAGGCTTTTAGATTGCAACTATCTGACCTTGCAAATTTTTGCAAAAAAAATATTGAGCCTAGAGCTGTTTTTGAAGATGGAAGAAAGTCTATAATGTTAGCAGAAGCTGCACAAAAATCTGTTAAGTCAAAAAAATTTGAACAATTAAAAATAAATTAGAAATTTTTTATATACTTTGTATTTTTTTATCTCCTGCTTTTTTTACAAAATAAATTCCTAAGACAACAGCACATAAAGCAATTAAAATTTTAGGTGTTACTAATTCGTTTAGGAAAATAAATCCTAAAATAACACCAAAAATCGGTATTAGATAAGCGACCTGACTTTGGAAAACTAAGCCATTTTTCTTTAAAATCATAAATCTTAATAACCATGCTATTCCAGTTGGAAAAATACCAAGATAAATCAAAGATAATGTGGCCTCTAGTGATGGATTTAAATTCCATGGTTGCTCAATTATT
>CABYFX010000015.1 GCA_902518395.1 uncultured Pelagibacteraceae bacterium
AACGATCGCATTTTACGTCTTTGTCTACACGATATGGCTAAAGAGAAAAACTCCTCAAAATATTGTTATAGGAGGCGCATCAGGTGCATTGCCACCTGTTATAGGCTGGACTATAGCAACCAACTCATTAACATTAGAACCAATAACATTTTTCTTAATCATATTCTTTTGGACCCCATCTCATTTTTGGGCATTGAGCCTTTATAAAGCAGACGACTATCAGAAAGCTAAAATTCCTATGTTACCTATTACTAATGGTATTGAGGAAACTAAGAAAAATATATTTGTTTATTCTTTAATAATGTTACCAGTAGTTATTTTGCCTTATTATATTGGTTTTGCAGGTGAAACATTCTTAATAGTTTCATTATTACTTACCTTTTACTACAACTATGTTTGTTATGATCTTCTTAAGTTCAAAAAAAATAAATTTGAAATAAAGAAGGCTAAAAAGGTATTTTCTTACTCAATTTTTTACTTATTTTTGCTTTTTGTCTTATTTTTGGTAGACCAGATTATAAAATAAATAATCCTATTTATTTTATAGGAAAATGGTAAAAAAAATTCATGAGATACGTAAGTACAAGAGATAATTCAAAAGAATACAGTTTTGAAGATGTTTTTATCAAAGGTTTAGCTGATGATGGTGGACTTTATGTACCTACATCTTTAAAAAAATTTAGTCCAGATGAATTGTCAGAGCTTAAAAATCTTAATTATAATGATTTATCTACTGAAATTATTAATCAATTTTCATCAGATTTTATCCCTAAAGATCATCTTTCATCATTAATTAATAAATCTTATTCAACTTTCAGAGAAAAAGATGTTGTTAAAATTTCAAATGTAGGTGATTTGAAGCTATTAGAGTTATTTCATGGCCCAACGTTAGCATTTAAAGATATTGCTATGCAGTTCATTGGAAATTTATACGAGTATTATTTAAGTAAGAATAATAAAAAAATTAATATTGTTGTGGCTACATCAGGTGATACAGGAGCTGCTGCTATAGATGCAATTAAAGGCAAATCAAACTTAAATATTTTTGTCTTACATCCTAATAATAGAATTTCACCGGTACAAAGAAAGTTAATGACAACAGTTGAGGATGAAAATGTTTTCAATATTGCAATTGATGGAAATTTTGACGATTGCCAGAATATAGTAAAACAAATGTTTTCAGATCTTGATTTTTCAAAATCTATTAATATGTCTGGAGTAAATTCAATTAACTGGGCAAGAATAATTGCCCAAGCAGTTTATTACTTTTATACTTATTTTAAAATTAATGAAGATAAGCCGATTTCATTTTCAGTTCCCACAGGAAACTTTGGAGATGTTTTTGCAGGCTATCTTGCAAAAGAAATGGGATTACCAATAGATAAACTTATCGTTGCAACAAATGAGAATGATATTTTGCACAGAGCAATTTCTAAAGGTGATTATGTTTCAAAAAAAGTAAAAGAAACACTTTCTCCAAGTATGGATATTCAATTAGCAAGTAATTTTGAAAGATTAATTTATTATGTAAATAGTTCTAATTCTGAAATTACATCAGATATAATGAAAAAAATTAAGCAAAATGAATACCAAATAGACAAATCAAACTTGGATATCATTCAAAAAGATTTTGTTTCAGAAAGTTGTGACGAAGACGAAACTTTAGAAATTATTAAAGAAAATTTTGAGAAAAATAGTATTATATTAGATCCCCATACTGCAGTTGGAGTAGGAGCCGCAAATAAGCTCAATTTAAATGACTGTG
Source organism: uncultured Pelagibacteraceae bacterium (assembly GCA_902518395.1). Taxonomy (GTDB): domain Bacteria; phylum Pseudomonadota; class Alphaproteobacteria; order Pelagibacterales; family Pelagibacteraceae; genus Pelagibacter. Next base: position 1,766 of record CABYFX010000015.1, read on the forward strand.
TAGTTTTATCTACTGCTCATCCATGCAAATTTCCAGCTGCCACAGATAATGCGATAAGTAAACATGAAGAACTACCTAAAGAGCTTCAATATGTTCATGGTAAAGAGGAAATTTTTCAACTATTAGAAAACGATACAGAAGCAGTAAAAAATTTCGTTAAAAGTAAATTATGAAACTAAAGGTTAAAGACCAAATCCCAGATGCAAAAATCTTCCATTTAGTCGATGGTGAACCCAAGGAACAAAATATATCTGAGGTTTTAGGATCAAAAAAAATAATATTATTTGGATTACCAGGTGCATTTACCGCGACATGCTCTAAGTTTCACTTGCCAGGTTATGTTAAAAATGCTCAACAAATAATAGATAAAGGAATTGATAAAATATTTTGTTTAGCTGTTAATGATCCATATGTGATGAATGCTTGGGGGGAGGCCAACAATATAGGAGAAAATATAACTATGTTAGCTGACCCTTATTTATCATTTACAAAGTTAATTGGTGCTGAGGTTGATAGAAATTCAAAAGGTATGGGCATGAGATCAAGCCGTTATGCAATGGTTATAGAAAATCTTCAAGTTCAAAATATCCAAGAAGAAGAAGAAACTAAAAATTGTGGAATATCCTCAGCAGAGGGAATTTTAGATATTACTTAGTAAGAAGGGCGTTCTGTTGCCAGGTGCCCCATTAGGAGTTTACAGCTTCTCTAGCTATTAAATCTACTTCGTTGTTTAAGGCATCAGTTGAGTGACCCTTAACCCAGCTCCATTTTATCTTAAATTCATTAGTCAGATTATCCAGTTCAGTCCAGAGCTCTTTATTTTTAACCGGTTGTTTATTTGCAGTTTTCCAACCATTTTTCTTCCAATTATGTATCCACTCTGTAATTCCGGACTTTACATATTTAGAGTCTGTAAAAATTTGAACATTGCTACCTTTAGGAATTTTTTTAAGAGCTTTTATTGGAGCAAGTAATTCCATTTGATTATTTGTTGTATCCTTTTTGCTACCTTTTATATGAGTTTTCTTTTCATCTTCTATAATGATTGCAGCCCACCCGCCATTTCCTGGATTTCCCAAACATGACCCATCAGTATAAATCTTTATCATAAGTTGTAGTCTCTAAAAGAATTTAGTTTTCTATGATAATTTAATTTATCCAAATATTCTTTGGGATCTTTAATTTTAATTAATGCTTTTTTAGGAGTATTTAAATAATCATATGATCTCGTAAGAAGATATCTTAAAGCTGAACCTCTACATAAAGTATTGAAATTACTCTTTTCTTTATAATTCAATTTTCGGATAGATTGGTAACCTCTTAATAATTGAGAAGATTTACTTTTATCTAAAATAAAAATTTTATTTCTTTTTTTAAAACATAATGCATTCACGCATGTAGCTAGTTCATAAGCTAAAAAGTCATTTGCAGAAAAATAAAAATCAATGAAACCATAATATTTTTTCTTATAGAAAAAAATATTATCAATAAACAGATCGCTGTGTATTATTCCATTTGGCATACTTTTTGGCCATTTTTTCTTGATATCGACTAAGTCGGTTCGCATAGTATTTATTAAATTACTTGAAAGCTTATTAATTCTTTTATCTATTCTATTCAATAAAGGTCCCCACGAATTTACCGATAATGAATTTTTTCTAAATAATCTTAATTTTTTTGCAGCCAAATGTAATAGAGCTACATTTTTTCCAACTTGAAAACAGTCTTTATTTGTTAGTTGATTTTTATCTTTTCCCTCTAAAAAACTTACCAAACATGCAGTTTTACTTTTAATTTTGAATAAATATTTCCCTTTTTTATTCTTTATTGGCTCTGGACATTTGATTCTATTTTTAGATAAACCAAACATAAGGTCCATAAAAAAAGGTAAATCTTTTTTTTGAACTCTTTTTTCAAATATAGTTAGTATTATTTTTCCTTTATTTGTTTTTATTAAGTAATTAGTATTTTCAATTCCTTTTTTTATGCCTGAAAAAGATACAATTTTACCAATATTAAAGTTTTTCTCGATCAAGTTTAGATCGCTCTCATTAATTCTAGTATATACGGCCATTAATTTAATTTTCCTGGGATTTTAAATGTTACATCTTCTTTGACTATTTCAACTTCCTCTATTTCCACAGTAAATTTTTTTTTGATATTTTCTATGAATTCATTAACTAATACCTCAGGAGCTGAGGCACCAGATGAAATACCTATTGTTTTGCATTTAGATATTTTTTCAAGTGGAAAGCTGCTTTCAGAATGAATTAATTCAGCATTTTCACATCCATTATTTTGAGCTACTTCCACTAATCTAACTGAGTTAGAAGAATTTCTACTTCCAATTACAAAAAGATTATCACAGTCTTTTGCAATTTTTTTGACTGCTGCTTGTCTATTTGTTGTTGCGTAACAAATATCATCTTTTTTTGGCTCGTGAATATCAGGAAAGCGTTCTTTTAAAACATTTATAATATCTTTAGTATCATCAACCGACAATGTTGTTTGTGTAATATAAGCTAGTTTATCGTTTTTACCTCTTTGATAATTTTTTGCGTCATCTATAGTTTCAATAAGATCGATCTTTCCACTAGCTACTTGGCCCATTGTGCCAATTACCTCTGGATGGTTTTTATGACCTATTAGCAAAACTTGAACATCTTTTTTATTTAAATTTTCTGCTTCTCTGTGAACTTTAGATACCAATGGACATGTCGCATCAACAAAAATCATGTTTAAACTCTCTGCTTCTTGAGGAACAGATTTTGGTACACCATGAGCTGAAAAGATAACAGGCCTTGTTTTATCTTCAATTTCATCAATTTCCTCAACAAATATTGCACCAATGTTTTTTAAGCCATCTACTACGTGCTTGTTATGAACTATTTCATGTCTTACATATACAGGAGCACCATATTTTTCTATGCTTTTCTTCACAATTTCAATTGCTCTGTCAACACCGGCACAAAATCCTCTCGGAGCTGCTAAAAGTATTTTTAAATGATTATTTTTCACTCTCGTGCTTTCTAAAAAAAGGGATTAAAAAAACAATACACGCAACTAGAAAGAAAAGACTTCCAAACATAGCCCAAAAACTTCCTACACTTGATATGATAAAACCTAATGCAGAAATAATGAATAAAATCCAACCAATTAAATTAATATTTTTATTGCTCATTTTTCTCAATTAAATATTCAAGCAATATATGTGGAAAAGTTAATGAGGCCAATCCAATAAAAATAACCCGATATATAGTTTCGTTAAATTCGTTATAATTATTCAGAATTGACATTGAAACAACAAATCCAAAAATTGTTAAAATTGTTAGTGGAAGGGCTTTTTTAATGAATATTGGTAAACCTTTTGTCAAATTTTTATTTATTTCTCTAATCAAAGAAATCGAGTGCCTGATAGAATGTAAAAAGCAAAAGTAAATCGTAAAAGCAATTATTGGATTAAGAAAATAATTTAGGATTAATATTGATAAATAATCCATTAATAATAATGACTTTGCTTCGATACTTTTGTTTAACGATAAAATAATTCCTGAAATTAAAGATAGTAAGATAAGTATGAATAATATCTCGTTAGATATTATTAAATTATTTGAAATATAAAAATTTAATGTCTCGAATATTGCTAGTGTTTCCTCTTTATGGAAAAATAAGGGCGATGTAATTATTAATGATCCTTTTAAAAAATAAATTAATTCAAACTTTTCTTTTTGATTAATAAATTCAGAGTCCTCTTTACCAAAATGATAAGCAGCTATAATTAAAAATAAGAAAAGTAATGATTTTGGAAATATTAACCAAATTAATATTATAACTGCACCAATAAGTAAATAACTCAAATAAAAAATACCCATTGATTTATATCCAAAATATTTAATCAGTTTTTTACCTTTAATATGATCCAGAGAACCATGAGATATTCCAATTGTTAAAATTAAAAATAATGAAATTAGTAAGAAACTGCCTTCTCTCAGAAATTTAATTCCAGATAAAAGTATACATAAATTAAAAAAAATTAAAGAGTGGTAAAAATTAATTCTAATCATTTAATTTAAAAAAGTGCTTTTATAAAAATCCATTTGGGCATTTTTAATATTATTGATAAATCTTCAAATAAGTTACTTCTATTCGACAAAAATTTTATAACAGTATTAGATTTATTATTAAACATCCTAAAAAAAATATTTGGCATTTTGCTTGGATTATTTTTCAGAACTTTTAAAAAAATATTATCAAGAAATTGATATTTTTTTTTAATTTGAAAAGTTTTCAATTTACTGATATTTTCAATATTTTCTCTTATATATTTACTTTGTTCTTGAATATTTAGAAAAGTATAACCAGTACTTAGCCTTGTCATACCACCAGCTGTTCCAATATTAATTTTATTTTTTACTTGGTCAATTATTGGGTAAAAAAGAGGTATAGCACCAACTTCTTTGTATGTAATCTTATAATCTTTTATTTTTAGATTATTCTCAATATATTCTTTAATTTGCTGATCATAATCTTTTTGGGAATCGTCATTCATTTCTGATAACCATGTTGTTTCAACTAATGCTGTCTTTTTCGAATATGGAAGTGTATAAAAAAAATGAACACTTCCTCTCTGTTCACAATCAAAATCCATTAGATTCATCATTTCTTCATCAAAAAATTCCTTTTTTGTCTCTATTTCTACCCCACAGAAATGTTGCCAAAGACCAGAGTTTTGATTATTTAAATTTGGGACACTATTAAATACCAAGGAGTTATCAAAATTTATATTTTGATCATTTTTGTGAAAGGAAATATTTTTATTTTCTTTTAATTTGTTGTTTATCTTCTCATAAAATAACCCACTATCAATACTTTGATAATGATAATTATCGCACTCTAGATGTCTTGTTTTTTGAGGCACATTTATGGAGAAATGTTTCCAATTTTTTTTTACACAATCCTCAAAATTATGTTGGAATGTTTTCCAAAAAGACCAAGTTTTATCTTTTTTATATTGATCTCTTGGCTCAATAATAGCTAAGGTTTTATTTTTTAACTTATTATTTATCTCTAATTCATATGCTAAAGATAATCCTGCACAACCACCACCAATTATGATAAAATCAAAATCTTTCATTTAAATTTATTTCCTCACTAATTAATTCGTGTTCTTTATCTCTAAGGTGATTATGGTTTTTAATCAATGATAGTTTAAGCAAGTCATATATAGATAATAATGTTTGCAATATTTTGCCACTATTACTAACAAAAATTTTACCTGATTGGTTGTAATCTTGAATTGTTTGTTTCTTAATAATATTTTTACCAATTTGCCTATAAACTCTTCTTGCTACTAAAATTGAAAATCTAAGATTTAATGGAATATCCTTTATTGAAGAAAAGCTACTATCATAAAATAAATCTGCAGTTGCCAATGTTTCTTTTATGGCTTCAAAATTATGTTTTATATAAAACCTTTTATTTTTAGAATCCTCTATTACATCCCTAGAAATATTTGTAAGCTGCATTGCTATACCTAAATCTATAGCTGATTTAAGAGAGCTAGAGTTTGTAACATTTAGAATTTTTGCCATCATTAATCCAACAGTCCCCGCTACTCTATATGAATAAATTAATAATTCCTTTTTTGAACTTAATCTTACTTCATTTTGAATATCAGACTCCACACCATCGAATAAGTCTTCTACAATTTTTGTGGAAATATTATATTCATCCATTAATACCCACATATTTTTAATTATATGGTTCTGAAATTCTTTATTGATAAAATTATTTTTGAAGTTTAAAAATCTTCTTAACTTAGCATCAATTATACCTTCGTCGTCTGCTATATTGTCTAAAGTTCTACAAAAATCGTATAAATTAGAACATTTCAAATAAGTTTCTTTTGGAAGAAAAAAACCAGCCCAGTTAAATGATTTTGCGTATATTGATAGAAAACTCTTTTTCTCCATTACAAAATTTTGTCTAGGACTTTTGCTGAAGATAGTACTCCTGGCACACCTGCTCCAGGGTGAGTACCTGCTCCAACAAAATATAAACCATCAAAAATCTCTGATTTATTATGAAATCTAAAATAAGCTGATTGAGTAAATTTTGGTTGAATAGAAAAACCTGAGCCATATTTTGTATTTAACTCTTTCTCAAAATAATCTGGCGTTAAATAAAAATCCTCAACAATATTTTCACTTAGATTAGGTAGTAAACTTTCCTCCATTTTTTTAATAACTAAGTTTTTCATTTTATCTCCCTCAATAGACCAGTCTATACCAGATTGGTTATTAGGAACTGGAACCAACACATAAAAACAATCATGATTATCAGGCGCCATCGATTTGTCTGTAGCTGTCGGTCTATGTAAATAGTAACTAATATCGTCATTTAATTTTTTATTGTTAAAAATATCGTCCAAGTGTTCCTTGTACTTATCTCCAAATTTGATTGTATGATGTTCAACATCGTTGTAAACTTTTTTGGTTCCAAAATAATAAACAAACAAACCCATTGAATATTCCATTCTTTTCATTTTCCAATTAAAAATAGAATTACTATTATTTATCTTTGCTAATTTTGAGTAAACTGCAGGTGGATCAGCGTTACAAATAACATTATCTGTTTCTATTCTATCTCCATTATTTAGTTCAACCCCAGTTATTTTATTTTTATTTGATATGATTTTATTTACTTCAAAACCTTTTAATATTTTTATATTTTCTTCATTCATTAGTTTTTCCATACCATTTATTATTTGACCAGTACCACCCATTGAATAATGAATTCCCCATTTTTTTTCTAAATATAAAATTAATCCGTATATTGATGTTGTTGTGAATGGATTACCACCTACCAATAGAGGATGCATACTAAGTAATCTTCTTAATTTTTCATCTTCAATATATGAGGAAACCAAACCATAAACAGATTTATAACTCTTTAGATTAAATAAAGAGGGTATTTGCTTTAACATAAAAGAGGGTTTATCAAATGGGACATCTGATAGTTCAGTAAAACCTTTATCAAAAATCTTTTTTGTAAAATTAACTAAATTTTTATATCCGTTAACATCTTTTTCGTTAATCTTTTTTATTTGATTAACCATCTCTTCTTCATCACCAGAATAGTCAAACTTAAAACCATCTTCAAAAACAAATTGATACCAAGTTTTTAAAGATTTTATTTCTAAATAGTCTTTTGAATTCTTGTCAAAAAGCTGAAATAATTCATCAATCAAGTAGGGCGCTGTTATCACAGTTGGACCACCATCAAATGTAAATCCATTTTTTTTAAAGACTCTTGCCCGTCCACCTAAATCTTCATGTTTTTCAATCAAGGTTACATTATGGCCTTTAGCTTTTAACCTTAATGCTGCAGCCATACCACCGAAACCTGATCCTATTACTATCGAATTCATAATTTGGATTTTATATTATTTTAAGAAAATGTAACGTAATTTAGTTATGAATTAATTTTTTTTAATTCAGTCTTTGCTTCTTCAAGATTTTTTTCAAATAGATTATCTAATTTAGATTTATCAACTGTAGTTGTTATTATTTTTTTTACAGACTCTAGGGCAATTTTAATAGAAGTATCTTTGATTTCTTTAATTGCTCCCTCTTTCATCTGATTAATTTTTGTTTGAGTTAAATTCTTCTTTATTTCAGAAGATTTATGAAATTTTTCATTTATGCTTATAACAAGTTGTTCAGACTCAGCTTTAGCTTGATCAAGGATTTTTTTGGACTCCCCTTCAACAGAATTAAGTTTAGTCTGAGCTTCATCTAAAAGTTTTTTTGACTCAACTCTTAACTTTTCACTTTCATCGATTTCTTTTTTTATATCTCCTATCATTTTTGTTAGGAGATTGTTTATATTCTGAGGTATTTTAAAATATACCAATAGACCTATAAAAATAAAAAATGATATTGCTACCCAAAAAGTTGCATCAAACATCTTTTCTCTCTCTGTTTATTTTTGATTGGTCTTCTACGATTGCTGCTATGCTGCTACTATTTACTTCTTCACCAATTAGCTCTTTTATTAATTCAGCTGATGTTTCAGCTGCTATTTTATTTATTTTTTCCCCTGACTTCTGCTTTAGATCAGACAATTCCTTTTCTACTTCACTTATTTCTTCATCAAGATCTTTCTCTAATGCAGCTCTTTTCTTATTAATATCATCCAAAATCTTTTCTCTAGCTTCATTAAAGTAACTTTTAGCTTTAAGTTTGCTGTCTAAAATAATCTTTTCATATTCGTCAATTTTTTTTTGACTTTCTTCTTTTTGTTTGTCTGCAGTCTCAATATTTTCAAGTATTTGAGATTTTCTAGTTTCTAAATTATCGCTAATCTTAGGCAATATAACTTTCGTCAAAACAATAAAAAGTATTCCAAACGTGATGATAAGCCAGAAGATTTGAGAAATCCAAAACTCTGGATTAAGTTGAGGCATACCACCACTTTCAGCAGCAAATCCTGTATTAAAACATGCGAAGCATGTAACGAATAATAAAATAACTATTTTTTTTAACATTAACTAAAATGCAAATAAAATAATCAACGCAACTACTAGTCCAAACAATCCTGTTGCTTCAGCTAAAGCAAATCCTAATAATAAGTTAGGGAATTGTTTTTGAGCTGCAGATGGATTTCTCATAGCACCAGATAAGTAATTACCAAAGATAATTCCTATACCAACTCCCGCACCTGCTAGTGCGATAGCTGCTAATCCTGCTCCTATCATTTTTGCTGCTTCTAATTCCATTTTTCCTCCTTTTTTTTATTAATGGTGTAGATTTAATGCATCATTTAAATAAATGCATGTTAAAATTGCAAATACATACGCTTGAAGAAAAGCAACTAGTATCTCCAAACCCGTAAGTGCAACCGAAAAACTAAGTGGAAGCCATCCACCTACAATTCCTAAGCTTATAACAAAGCCTCCAAATACCTTCATCATTGTGTGACCTGCCATCATATTTGCAAATAGTCTGACCGATAGGCTGATTGGCCTACTTAAATACGAAATTATTTCAATAACTACAATTAATGGAAGCAGAACCATTGGAACTCCACTTGGCACAAACAATTTCAAATATCCCAATCCGTGTTTCATAAATCCAATAATAGTTACTCCAAAGAAAATAAATGCTGCCAATACAAATGTAACTATAATATGGCTTGTGACTGTAAATGCGTAAGGTATCATTCCAAACATGTTACAAAAAAGTACAAACATAAAAAGTGAGAAAATAAACGAAAAGTACGGTTTTGCTTTTGATCCTGCTGTGTCACTAATCATTTTGGCGACAAAGGAATAACTTAATTCTGATAATAATTGTAATTTATCAGGTATTAGGGTTTTTTTCTTTGCCCCTAGATTAAAAATTATCAAAATAGCTAAAGAACTAATAACCATAAATAAACTTGCATTAGTAAAAGAAATATCGACGGAGCCTAATTTAATTTCTGGACCAATTCTATAAACATTGAATTGATACATTGGATTTGATGCCATTATATTCTCTTATTTTTTTTGCATTTTTTTTGCTGATTTAATTACATTCATAATTCCTGCAATTACTCCTACAAAAAAAAATATTAAAATTAACCAGGGCTTAGTACCAAACCAATTGTCTAAAATAAACCCAATAATTGTCCCAACAGCTACTGCAGCAACTAATTCTGTGCTCATTTTAAAAGCTTGACCCATCCCTGATGTTGATGGCTCTTTATTTTCAGAATATTTAGATTTTGCCTTATTTTTTGCACTTTTAAGGCGAGTTTTAAAATCTTCCTCTTCCATTAGCCTAAGCTACCATGCTCTCAGCTTTTTGAAGGTCAACAGCAACTAGTTGACTTATCCCTTTCTCTGGCATTGTAACCCCATATAATCTATCCATTTTTGACATAGTTAACGCATGGTGGGTTACTATTATAAATCTTGTAGAAGTAATTTTTGTCAGTTCATTTAGTAGATTACAAAATCTTGTTACATTTGCATCATCTAGTGGAGCGTCTACTTCATCTAAAACACAGATAGGTGAGGGGTTAGTTAAAAATACTGCAAATATTAGGGATAATGCTGTTAAAGCCTGTTCACCACCTGAAAGTAGAGTAATCGACTGAAGTCTTTTTCCTGGAGGACTGACCAACATTTCCAAACCAGCATCTAGTGGATCATCAGAGTCTACTAGTTCTAATTTAGCGCTACCTCCATTAAATAATTTTGTGTAAACCTCATTAAATTTTCTATTCACTCTCTCAAAAGCGTCCAATAATCTTTCTCGACCCTTTTGATTAAGTTCAGTTATGCTCTCCTTTAATTTTAATATTGCTGTAACAAGGTCTTGTCTATCTTGTTCCATTTTTTTTATGTCAGTTTTATATTTTTCAGTTTCATCATCTGCTCTTAAGTTAACGGATCCAAGCTTTTCTCTTTCCCTCTTTTTTTCATCTAGTAACTCTTCTTGAGTAACTAAGTCAGGAAATTCAGCATGTTTTTCAAGATTTGAATAATTAAGCATATTGTCTTCTTCCACATTTAACTCTGTCATAACTCTTTCCAAAAGGTCATTTCTTCTTTTATTTAAACCTTCAATGGTTGCTCCAGAGCTTGCTTTTTTTTCTCTAATTTCAATTGAATTTTCTTTTGTGTTGTTTAATTGGTTTCTAATTTCTGTAATATTATTATCGATTTTTTCAACTAAGATTTCATTCTCATTTTTTTCACTTTCTGAAATCCTTAAGTTTTCAGAAATTTTCCCTTTTTTTTCTGCTTGAGATTGAGGTTGTTTTTCTAAAACACTTAATTTTTCTACAAGTTTATTTTTTCTGGTATTAAGTTCATTTACCATTTTTTCAGAATTAGTTAAAAGATTTTGCCAGCTTTCAAATTCTTGATCAATTATATTTATTCTCTCTTTTCTTTTGACAGACTCATTTTTTATGTTTTGATTTTTACTGTAAGTTTCAGCATAATCATCTTGTAATTTTTTTATTTGATCACTTTTTGATGTTAGAGTTGAAATTACATCGTCATCCTCAACTTCTTTAACTTTCATAGTTAAATATGACAAGTCAATTATACATTCATCTAAAATTTTTATTGTCTGATGGTTTCTATTTTCTGAAATTAGTTTTTTAACTTCTTCGATTTTATTTTTTATGCTGGTAATAATTTCATTATTTTTTTGCAAAGATTCAACACTAAAACTCTCTAATAATTCATCCATTCTATCTTGCTCACTTTTTAATTTTGATTTAGAGTTTTCAAGATCTTGATTGGAAAGTTTTTCTGTTTCATAATATTTTGAATCTGTATCAATTAAGATATTTCTCTCCTCTTTTAATCTTTTTTCGTTAGAATTTGCGTCAATTACTATGCTTTTTTCTCTATCTATGTCTTCATCTATAACTTTTATAGAGCTTTTAATTGTATCTATTTCCTCATTTATTCTAGTACTTTCCTCATCTAAAGCTTTCAGCTCAAGGTTTAACCTTTGAATCTTAGATAAATTTTCAATATTTTTTTGTCTTATTGGCTCTACTCTTTCAAGTTCATTTTTAATTTTAGTTTCTAATTCTTCAATTTGTTTATTAAATTCATCTACTTTTCCATCTGCCTCATTATTTACTTCATTTTCTAAAGTGATTTCTTTATCAATTTCTAGAAGCCTTAAATAATAAAGCCCTGCCTCAACTTTTTTTATTTCTTCTGAAATTAATTTATACTTTGCAGCTTCCTCAGCTTGTTTTTCTAAATTTGCTAATTGTTTTTCTTGTTGTCTTCTAAGTTCGTCGGCTCTCTTTAAATTATTTTCTGCTGCTCCTAATCTAATTTCTGCTTCATGCCTTCTAACATGCAAACCAGCTATTCCAGCAGCTTCTTCAAGAATAGCTCTTCTATCAGATGGTTTTGCTGTAACCAATGCTCCAATTCTGCCTTGACTTATTAGCGATGGCGAATGAGCCCCTGTAGATAGATCTGCAAAAAACATTTGTGCATCTTTTGCTCTAACTTCTTTGTTGTTTATGTAAAACTTTGATCCTTTATCTTTTTCAATCTTTCTTCGAATTTCTATTTCCTCTAGATCGTTGTATTGGTGTGGTCCATCCTTATTTTCATTGTTCAAGCTTAAAACTACTTCTGCAATATTTTTTGAGGGTTTATTTGATGTGCCTGAAAATATAACATCTTCCATCCCAGACCCTCTCATACTTTTTGCCGAAGTCTCCCCCATACACCATCTAAGAGATTCAACTATGTTTGACTTACCACAACCGTTAGGACCAACAATTCCTGTAAGGCCTTTTTCAATTAAAAAGTTAGTTTTCTCCGCAAAGGACTTAAAGCCATTTAATTGGATTTTTTTAAACTCCATTCAATGACTTATATCAGTTTTTCTATATATTTTTTTAATTTTTTATAGTTGGATGTATTTTCGAACTTTTCACCATTGATTATAAGTGTTGGCGTTGCCTCTATTTTGTAGTTTTTAGCTCCGTTGATTCGGTCTTCTAAAATAAAATCTTCAATTTTTGAGTCTGCTATACATTTATCAAAATCTAATTTAAAATTTGATTCTTGAATTACCTTCTTTAGATTTTTGTTGAGATCTTCAATTGTGCTTCCTCTTAACCAGCTACTTTGATTTTTATATAAATGATGAAGTATTTCTGAATTTCCATCATTCTTACAATGAGCTATTTTTGATGCATTAAATGCAGCCATATCTAATGGAAAATTTCTAAATTCGATTAAAATTAAACCTTTATCTATAAAATCAGTTTTTAAGCTAGGATAAACATTTTTATGGAAATCTGCACAATGACTACATGTTAAAGATTCAAAAACTATAAGTTTTACTTTTGCATCTACATCACCCTCTGTGATCGATTTAATATCTGCTTTTGCATAAAGGCTAACAAAAAATAAAGATATTATAAATGTTTGTATTAATATTTTTTTCATCTCGATTTTAATAGTTTATTTAATTCTAATAGTGATTGTTTTATTTTATCATTTTTAATATTGGTAATCTTCTTAATATTTTTATTATTTGTCGCATTATTTATTTTATCTTCTTTAATTTTTTCAAACTCTCCTTCAAAAGTCTTTAATTTTATATCGTCAACTACATTATAACCAAAAAATATATTCATTTTTTTTATTATTTCTTTTTTAGAGTATTCAAGATCTACTTCATTTCCTCTTTTGACCATTATATTTAAACAGCTTCCATTTAATTTAGAATTTTTAAATGATCTTGGATAGGAAACATTAAATAATTCCTTACCGACAAGAAATTTCCAATTATCCAAAGTATTTGAATAAATTTGACCTTTTTTATTCAATATTCTTTTTGCTTCTTGGGGCAAAGTATCTTTAAAAGATCTTAGCCCTTGAACAGATTTAGTTCTCTGCTTAGTATTATATTTAAAATTCATATGACAAGCCAAAACATACCAAATAAAATTTTAAATTGGTACGATAATAATAAGAGAGATCTGCCTTGGCGAAGGAAAGTCTCTAGAGTCCAAAAAGAATACTTTACTTTAGTGAGTGAATTTATGTTGCAGCAAACTCAAGTTAAAACCGTAATACCTTATTTTGAAAATTTTATTTTTAAAATCCCAGATTTGAAAAGTTTATCAAGAGTTAGAGATGATAAATTGATGAAATGTTGGGAAGGATTAGGGTATTATTCAAGAGCAAGAAATCTTAAAAAATCAGCAAAAAAAATTATAAATGAATTTAAGGGCCATCTTCCAAAAAATGAGGAAGATTTAAAATCTCTTCCTGGGATCGGAGATTATACATCTAAAGCAATTATGGCAATTGCATTCAATAAGAAAATAATTCCTTTAGATGGAAATGTTGAAAGAGTTTTAAAAAGGGTATTTTATTTAAAAAAAAAAAAAGAAATTTCTAAAGAAAATTTACATAAAAAAAAAACTTTTTTTGAAGAAACAATTAGAGCTAGTGATTATGCTCAAGCTATAATGGAAATAGGTGCATTAATCTGCAAACCTTCTAATCCACTTTGCGATCAATGTCCAATCTCAATAAGTTGCAAATCCTTTAAAAAAAATGACTTTGAAATAATTAAAATAAATAAATTTAATAAACAAAAGTTTTTTGAAGCAAATATTTTTCAAAATAAAAAGAATAATTACTATCTTTTAAAAAACAGAAAATTTAACTTTTTAAAAGATATGCCTATATTCCCCATGAATGAGATACCTAAGACAAAATTTAAAAATCATTTAGGCAAAAGGATCAATATAAAAATGTCAAATATGGAAATGAGAATTGCAATTAATATGAAAAATAATTTACCAGAAAATAGTGATGGATTTTTTATTAATGTTAAAGATTTAAGTAATTGGACTTTACCTTCGTTTACAAAGAAAATACTTAATAGTATTAAATAAATTAATGAAAAAAATTGCAATCATTGGTGGAGGAATATCAGGCTTATATTTTGCAAATCTATTAAATAATCAAAAAGATTTTGAATATAAAATATTTGAAAAAAAAGATAATTATAATTTCCTTGAAGGTTATGGAATTCAATTATCAGTTAATAGTATAAAATTATTAAATAGTATAGGATTTAAAAATCTACCTGCATCTGATGTTAACTTTCCTTCAAAAGTTAATTTTATACAAGCAAATAATTCAAAAAAAATCTGTGACATAGATCTTACACAATTTAATGATTACTCTAATAGATACACAACACTAAAAAGATCAACATTATTAAAATTCTTATTTCAAAACGTACCAAAAGAAAAAATTAAATTTAATTCAAATATAACAAAAATAGAAAATTCAAGTGGCCTTTCAGTTACTTTTGGAGATAATAAAAATGAAGAATTTGATTACTTAATTATTTCTGATGGTATTTTTTCAAAAACAAAGTCATTAATATTGAATGAAATTACAAGTCCAAAATATAATTTTAATGTTGCACTACGAGGTAAATTAACAGGTCATCATGGTAGTGATATTTCAATATATATGGGATCAAATAGTCACTATGTGACCTATCCTGTAAATCAAAATAATGAACATAATTTTGTAGCTATCATAAAAAAAAAATTATCATCAGATGAATTAAAAAATTATGATTTATTCAAATCTGAGAAATTTTTAGCATCTTTAGTATTAGGTTTGCAAAAAACATCTCAAATAACCACAGAAAATTTAAGTGAATTGAAATCATTTCCTGTTTACGTTAGCAACGACTTTCCAAGTCTTAATAAAAAAAATATATTTTTTTCAGGCGATGCTCTATTCACTTTCCCCCCATCATTTGCTCAAGGAGCTTCCCAAAGTATTGAAACTGCAAACGATATATTTAAAAGTATTTTTAGTGGTACAAATGAATTCTATCAAGAAAGGATTCGTAGTATTTCTTCTATAAATAATAAATCAAAATTAAACCATTTTACATTTCACTTATCAAATCCCATCAATATTTTTATTAGAAATAAAATTTTGAAATATCTCTCAAAAAATAAAAAATTTCTTGAAAATTATTTGGGTAAAATTTACAGAGCTTAATTTGCAGGCCTTAATCTTTGTCTCAAATCATCAATTGGCTTTAAAGAATTTCCAGATTTATAATGCCAAAATGTCCATCCGTTACAACTTTCTGCACCAATAATTTTTGCTGCAACTTTATGGATTGAACCCTCTGATTGTTGATATTTGATACTTCCATCCACCATAATTTTAGCATTTACTTTTTTCTTTTGGTCATAAATTTCTGTTCCAGGTTTAATTAAGCCCATTTCAACTAATGATCCAAAAGGAATTCTTGGTTTTGATCTATTATTTTGAAGTGTATCTAGATATTCATCTTTTATAATATCTGTATTGTTTAATCTTTTTCTTGTAGCATCAAAATAATTTTTTTCCTTTTCAATTCCATAATATTTTCTACCTAATTTTTTAGAAACAACAGCCGTGGTACCTGATCCTAAAAATGGATCTAAAATAAAATCATTTTTATTGGATGAGGCTAATATTATTCTATGGAGTAACGCTTCTGGTTTTTGAGTAGAATGGACTTTTTTTCCATTGTTTTTTAATCTTTCTTTGCCATTACAGATTGGAAGGTTCCATGTAGATCTCATTTGGAGGTCATCATTCAAGCATTTTAATGATTGATAATTGAAAGTGTATTTCGACCCCTCACTTTTTGATGCCCAAATAAGTGTTTCATGTGCGTTAGTAAACCTTGTTCCCCTAAAATTTGGCATTGGATTATTTTTATTCCAAATTACATCGTTTAGTATCCAAAAACCTAAATCTTGGATTGTAGCACCCACTCTAAAAATATTGTGATAACTACCTATTACCCAAATCGATCCATTCTTTTTTAAAATTCTCTTACATTCTTTTAACCAATCAAAAGTAAATTCATCATAACTTTTAAAACTTTCAAATTGATCCCATTTATCGTCTACAGCATCTACTTTAGATGTATCCGGTCTACTTAATTCTTTTTTTAATTGAAGGTTGTAAGGGGGATCAGCAAAAATAAGATCAAAAGTTTCATCAGGAATTTTTTTTAATTCCTCTAAACTATCTCCATTAATAATTTTGTTTTTTAAAGTTTGATTACTCATTTTTTAATTATCAATTAGACTCCAGAGTAGAGTCTCCGTCAACCTGAGATTGAATTATTTTGAGTCTACTTGTTACTATTTTTTTCTGTGACTCAATATGTTGTGTATTGGATTGAATGTTTTTCGATGAAATCTAGTTACTCCATATTTTCTAATAGCATTAATGTGATCTCTAGTTCCATAACCAGCATTTAAATCCCATTTATATTTTTTAAAACTTTCTGACATTTTGAGCATCAGTTTATCCCTTGAAACTTTCGCGATTATTGATGCTGCTGATATTTCTTTAATTTTTTGGTCTCCTTTAATTATTGTTTTAAAAAGATAATTACTTAATTCTGGTGATTTATTTCCATCAATGAGTACTAAATTTGGTCTAACTTTTAGTTTTTTTATAGCTCTCTTCATAGCTAATAAACTAGCATTTAAAATATTAAGTTTTTCTATTTCCTTTATTGAGGCAGATCCTATTGCCCAAGTAGAATTTTTTTTTATGTATTTTGCTAATATTTCTCTATCTATTTTACTTAACTTTTTTGAATCTTTTATCTCTTTCTTTTTAATATTTTTTTTTAGAATAACAGCTGCTGCATATACTGGACCAATTAAACTTCCTCTGCCAACTTCATCAACTCCAGCTATAATTTTTCTCATTGAGAAATAAAAAAATGATATAATAGCACTCCAATTATCAAACCTTTAAAAAAAGTAATCCACAATAACCCATAATTTGAAAGGTTAAGTTTCTCTCTCCACCAATTTATATATTTTTTGTGTATTTCTATTATCATAAAGCTAGACTAATATTTTTAATTCATCAATTTTCTTCTTGATGAGTTTTAAATCAGTCCAAGAATATTTTTTTTGTTCAGCTTGCCTTAATAAATATGCTGGGTGAAATGTGATAATTGTTAAGTATGTTTTATTATGAATGATTAAATCTTTCCAAACACCTCTCTCTTTTGAAATTTTTATCTTAGATCCAAAAAGTGACTCCATTGCAGTACTACCCATCAGAATTAAAATTTTAGGATTAATAATTGAAATATGTTTTCTAAGAAAATTTGAGTATCTATTAATTTCGGAAGGCTCAGGCTTCCTGTTATTTGGCGGTCGATAGTTAACGACATTAGTTATATAAATATTATTTCTCTTTATTTGAATAGCTTCCAACATTTTATTCAATAATAGCCCAGCGTCTCCCACAAATGGCTTCCCTTGCTCATCTTCTTTTTGGCCTGGTCCTTCACCGATAACCATAATTTTACTTTCGCTATCTCCATCAGCAAATACTAATCGCGTAGCATTATTTTTCAGTTTACAATCATCTATATTTTCGATTTCACTCTTTAATTCTAAAAGAAGTTTTTTTTTATCTTCTAGCTGTGGTTTAGTTTTAAGTCTGTTAATTGGTTTATCGCTAAATATATATTCAATTTCATTTGAGTTAAGATTTTCAAGGTTTAATATGTCATTTTGATTTTTTAGATTTAAAGTCATAAGTTTAAATATGAAAATTTTAATAGTAATTTTATCATTTTTAGCACTGCAGACCAGCACATATTCAAGTACTTCTGAAGATAATAAATTTAATCAAAAGTATCTCTCTAATTATTTTTCTGCTTTAGTTTCATCAGGCAATCAAAAAAATGAGGCAGCACTTGATTATTTTAATTCCTCTAAATTTCTTATCCAAAAACATGATGATTTTTTAAAAAAGTATGTATTTTCACTAGTTTTAAATGGACAAGTTAAAAAAGGAATAGACCAAATAAAAATTTCAAAAAATGATATTAATTCTAATACCTTTGAGCTTAACCTTCTCCTTTTAGTTGATAGCTTTAAGAAAAAAGATTTTAAACAAGCCAATAAAAGAATCAAAGAATTTCAAATGGACAAAGATGATGGAACTTACGAATACGTAATTTACAAAATTTTAAAAGATTTTAATTATCTGTTTATTAAAAAAGAGGCTATTGAAGATAATAAATATGGATCATTAAGTTTAATTTCAACTGCTTTTCAGAATTGTTATTTAAATTCACAAAAAACAAATTCATATTTTGAAAGGTTATTAAATAGCTCTGATGGAGATTATTCGAGATATATGTATTTTTATTTTGCAAATCTGATTGAGAATAAAGAACTTAAAAAAGTAAATGAAGTATCTAAAAGAATTGAACCTTTAGGAGATAGTATATTATTACATCAAATAAAAAATTGGATCGATAATGAAGATTATAAAAAATTTAAAACTCATTTCTCTTGTAAAAATGAAAATGATATTTTGGCTGAGATCTTTTATTTAGTATCTAATTTATTTTCTACTCAAAATATTTTTGATCAGTCAAATTTTTATTTAAGAATATCAGAATACTTAAATCCCAAATTTTATTTTAATCGGACCTTGCTTGCTGAAAATTATTACTTAAATAAGAATAATTACCAAGCTAATAAAATTTTAGAAGATTTCAAAAAAAAAGATAAATTATACTTTTGGTATAAAACCAAAAAGATTGGAAGAATACTATCTGAAGATAATTCAGAAGAAGAAGCTGCAATTTATATTAAGAAGCATTTCAATTCTATAAAGTCTCCAACTTTAAAAATTCTTTATGACTATGCGAATATTAACAAAGGTTTTGAAAATTATGAAATTGCTATCGAATATTACACCGAATTAATGAAAAAAGTTGAAAAGAATTCTTATGCACTCTCAAGGATCCTATACAGAAGAGGTAGCAGCTATGAAAGGATGGGAAATTATGAAAAAGCGGACAAAGATATGTTGGAGAGTTTAAAAATATATCCAAATGAACCATATACTATGAATTATCTTGCTTATAGTTGGCTAGAAAGAAATCACAAAATAGATGAAGCAATAGAAATGATACAGTCGGCCTATAAACAAAAAGAAGATGATCCATATATAACAGACTCTGTTGGTTGGGGATATTATTTAATTGGTGATTATGTTAATGCTGAAAAATACTTAAAAAGAGCTTTGCAGCTTATGCCAGACGATCCAATTGTTAACGATCATTATGGCGATGTTCTTTGGAGACTAAATAAAAAACTACAAGCAAATTATTATTGGCGGGCTGTTTTAGAGCTTGAGGAAACAGAAGATAAAATGAAATCAAAAATAAAATCTAAATTATTAGAGGGTTTAGAAAAATCATAATTAATGAGATTTGAAAAGATTAAATCACATGCAAAAGTTAATTTATCACTTAACGTGCTAGGAAAACGAAAGTCAAAACTTCATAATTTAGAAACTCTAGTTGCTTTTGTCGATTTACATGATCAAATTTTTATAAAAAGAATAAACAATAAAAATCATGAAGTAAGATTTTCAGGACATTTTTCTAATAAAGTACCAAAAGTAAATACTGTTAGTAATTTGTTAAATATCCTAGATAAAAAAAAAAAATTAAAAAATCATAAATATTCAATTTTAATAAAAAAAAATATACCTCAAAAAGCTGGACTAGGCGGAGGCTCTATGAATGCGGCCTCTTTAATAAATTACTTTGAAAAAAAAAATAAAATCAATTTAACATTAAAGGAGAGATATAATTTATGTTCAAAAATAGGGTCAGATGTAATTTTGGGTATTGATCAAAAAAATTTAATAATTTCTTACAAAAAAAAAACTACAAAAATTAAAAAAAATTTAAAAATGTTTACTTTAATGATAAAGCCAAATTTTGGCTGTTCTACAAAAGTTATCTTTAACCGAGTAAGACATTACTCAAGACCACAATTATTGAAAATAAGGTCAAAAAATATTGATTTTAATTTATTGTCAAAGTTAAAAAATGATTTAGAGATCATATCTACAAAAAAATATCCTAGACTTCAGAGACTTAGAGATTATTTTTTAAATATTGATAAAAATTCATATGTAAGAATGACAGGATCTGGTTCAACAATCGTTGGGTATTTTAAGTCCAAAAAAGCCGCACTAAATGCAAAGAAATTATTAAGAAAAAATTATAAAAACTATTGGTGTAATTTATCAAAAACTATATAAAGCTTTTTTTTTGTGATATATGAAACTAATTTTGGGGTGTAGCCAAGTGGTAAGGCAGCGGTTTTTGGTACCGCCATCCTAGGTTCGAATCCTAGCACCCCAGCCACTTATGTACAATTTGTTTAAAAAAATTTTTAAAATAAATAAAAAACTTACTCTTAAAGATAGCTCTTTTTTAAGGATTTATAAAAGCACTGAAATTTCAAAACTTTTTGACTCGATATCTAACTTTAATGACACAAGTGAAATTAGATATGTAGGGGGTTGTGTAAGAAAAATTTTAAATCAAGAGGACGTGGATGACATTGATTTAGCTGTAAATTTAAATCCAAATCAAGTTAAAGAATGTTTGCAATCAAATAACATTAAATTCTTTGAAACTGGAATAAAACATGGAACTATTACTGCAAATATAGGACAAAAAAATTTTGAGATCACATCATTAAGAGAAGATGTCGATACCGATGGAAGACATGCAAATGTTAGATATACAACAGACTGGTTGAAAGATTCATCAAGAAGAGATTTTACCATTAATTCTATTTATGCTGATAAAGATGGTAATTTATTTGATCCAAATGGAGGTGCCAAAGATATAGAAGAGGGAAAGGTAATTTTTATTGGTAATGCAGATAATAGAATTCAGGAAGATTATTTAAGAATTTTGAGATATGTGAGATTCTTTATAAATTATAGTAATCAACCCCATAATTCATCAGTAAAAAAATCAATCAAGCAAAATATTGCTGGTGTAGCCAATCTTTCAAAAGAAAGATTAATGAGCGAATTAAAAAAAATTATTTTATCTAAAAATTTTTTGCAATTATCAAAAGACTCTTTTTCATTAGAAATTTTAACAACAATTTTTCCTCAACTTGTTAATCTTAATAATTTAGAAAAAATGAATGACTACTCAAAAAATATATTTAAAAACAAAACATTTATTTTTTTGATTTCCTACTTAATTATAGATGAAACTGATAATGCAAATTATTTTTTATTTAAGTATAATTTATCAAATGAAGATAAAAAAAGAATAAAGTTTCTTATTGAAAATTATGAATTATTCTCTGAAAAAGACTATTTCAATAAAAAAAATCTTCAAAGGATTTTTTATTTTAATAATAAATCTTACGTTATTGATTTATTAGATTTAAAAATTTTTAACTCTAAAACAGTACCAAAAAAACTAATTCAATTAAAAAAATATTTTGAACAGTTTAAGAAACCTATTTTTCCTTTAAAAGCGCAGGATTTACTTGAAAAATACAATTTAAAAGAAGGTAAAGAATTTGGTCAAAAAATTAGATTACTCGAGGACTTGTGGTTAAATAACAGCTTTAAATTAAGCAATAAAAAAATTGATAATGTATTAAATAATTAAATATATTTAACGTCTTTTATTTCAAAATTTTTTACGCCTGCAGGAGTTTTAATTTCAACTAAATCACCCTTATTTTTACCAATGAGACCCATACCTATTGGCGATTTAAAATATATTAGTTTTTCTTTTAAGTTTGCCTCATCCTTTCCAACAATCTTATATTTCAAACTTTCTTCAGTATCTAAATTTTGTAGCATTATAGTTGAACCGAATATAACTTTTCCGTCGTTATCTAATTTTGAAACATCAATAACATTTGCTCTAGCTATAATATCTTCAATTTCTTGAACTCTTCCTTCATTGTGAGATTGCTGCTCTTTTGCAGCATGATATTCTGCATTTTCTTTAAGATCTCCATGTGATCTTGCTTCAGCTATAGCCGCAACTATCTCAGGTCTTTTCTTCTCTTTTAAGAAAATCAATTCTTCTTTTAATTTTTCTAAACCTCTAACTGTGATCGGCTCTTTTTCCATAATTTATTTCCATTTAGCGACAGGTGGTAGTGACATTAAAATAGCCTCAACATTACCATTTGTTTGTAAACCAAACTTTGTACCTCTAT
>CABYFX010000016.1 GCA_902518395.1 uncultured Pelagibacteraceae bacterium
TCTCTCTCTTTTTTTGGAGCTTTAGGACCTATCATTATCCCATACCCTCCAGAGGCATTTGCAGGTTTAACAACCAATTTAGATATATTTTCAATAACGTGCTGTCTGTGAACTTTATTTTCACATAAAAATGTTTCTACTTGGTTTAATTTTGGTTGTTCTCCTAAATAATAAACAATCATTTTGTTTACATAAGCATAAACAGCTTTATCATCAGCTACACCTGTTCCAATTGCATTAATTATTCCAACATTCCCTTTTTTCCAACATTTGAATAATCCTGGGACCCCAATCAGAGAACTTTTGTTAAACACTTTTGGATCAAGAAATGTGTCATCTAATCTTCGATATATACAATCAACTTTTAATTTACCTTTAACAGTTTTCATATAGACATTATCATTTTCAACAAACAAATCTTTGCCCTCTACAAGAGCTATCCCCATTTGTTCTGCTAAGAACGAATGTTCAAAATATGCAGAATTATAAATACCTGGTGTCAATACGACCATATGTGGATTGTCTGTTTTTTTTGGAATACACTCAACCATACTTTGGTAAAGTTTGTTAGAATATTGATGGACTGATGAAACTTTGTATCTTGTGAATAATTCTGGAAATACATCTCTCATAACCATTCTATTTTCTAGCATGTATGAAACTCCAGAGGGAACGCGTAGATTATCTTCAAGGACTAAATACTCTCCATTATAATTTCTTATTAAATCTATACCTGAAATGTTTGCCCAAGCTTTATATTTTGGTGAAAAACCTTCACATTCTTTCAAATAGTATGGAGAATTAAAAATCAAATCCCTAGGCATAACCTTATCCTTAAAAATTTTTTTCTTGTTATAAACATCATCAATAAATAAGTTTAATGCTTTTACCCTTTGGGTTAATCCTCTTGATATTTTATTCCATTGAGATTTAGGTATAATTCTAGGGATAATATCTAAGGGCCACTTTTTTTCCTCTGCTCTATTATTTGCAGCATACACTCTAAAATTTATACCTCTAGCACTTATTGTGCTTTGACAATTTTTTTCAATTTCCTGTAATTTTTTTTTACCTTGCCTTTCTAGAATACCTGACATAATTCTAGCATGCTTTCTAAGTTTGTTATCTTCTGTCAAATATCCATCATATGCGGACTTAGCATCATAGTTTTTCCAAAACGAAGTAACCATATCTAAGATTTTTTCTTAAATAAATTTGCAAAACAAATGCTAAAATTAAATATCAGCTATGACATAAAAGGTTTGAAAAATATGGCTTTTTTAAATAAGAATTAGTAATGACATATTGTATAGGAATTAAAACAAACGAAGGACTGGTATTTGCATCAGACTCCAGGACTAACGCTGGTTTGGATAACGTAAATATATATTCTAAAATGTTTACACATGATGTTGGTGATAGAACCATAGTAATTGTTACATCAGGAAATTTAGGAACATCACAGGCAGTCTATAAATCAATCGAAAAAGATTTAGGTAGTTCATCTGGAATAATGAATTTAAATACTTGCAAAGATTTTGAACAAATAGCTTCATATGTTGGATCTTTAAATATTGAGCACTCTTCTCCTCAGGGAATTAACACTGATAATGTGCTTTTAGGTTCAACTTTTATTATCGGTGGGCAAATAAAAGGACAAAAAACAGAACTGTATCTTATTTATCCTCAAGGAAATTATATAAGACCAGCAGACAGTAAACCCTATCTTGTTATTGGTGAAGTTAAATATGGAAAACCAATACTAGATAGAGTTATTAAACCAAATGTATCAATTGGTGACGCTTCAAGATGTGCATTGATTTCAATGGACTCGACTTTGAAAAGTGATTTAACTGTAGGGCCACCAATTGACTTTGCAATTTATAAAAAAGATGAAAATAAATTAGCTTCTTTAAAATGTTTAAGTTTAAATGATGAGGATTATTCGAAAGTTTGTAATACTTGGTCTGAGGGAATTTTTAAAGTTTTTGACACTTTTCCTAGATTCGATTGGGAAGATTAATCTTCTACCTTCCAATCAGTTTTAAAAGTAACATAATTTACTTGTAAGCATCTTCTCTCTTTAATTATGTCTTTTTTTTCCATTCCATGCCAAGTATCAGGCCCACTTGAAAAAAAATATCCATAATTATCTTTATAAGGCAATGTTTTTATCAGTTTTAAATCATTATCATAAAAATCAGTTCCTAAATCTTCACTTTCATTATGTTTGTTAACAAATAACAAGCACGACATAAGTTTCTCTTTAATATCACAATGTGGTTTTAACCAGAAACCCTCACGATCACAAATTACTTCTACTCTTACATAGGAATTTGATAGGTCTTTATTAATTAGTTCAGATATTTTTTGATATGTTTTTTTATTTTGAAGTTCTTTAATTAAATTAGTAAGTCCTGGAAATTCATTACTATTTTCCTTGGTGACAAAACATCTGAATTTTAAGGCCTTCCCACCATCTGAAATACCTTCCCTAAAATTTCCTTCTCCTCCATCTATGGCTCTAGTACCATCATAATTGAGATTATGTTTTGCAGGATCGGTGATATCAGCTGAAACTATTTCATTTATTTGTTCATCTGTAAGAGGCTTGTTTAATTCCCAATGTACGAAAGGACTGTCAAATTTTTTTGAGTCATTAAGAATTGAATTTAAATAGGACATTAGCTATTTAATCTCTCTTTTATGATTTTTGCTACTCTATTTGCTTCATCAAGTTTTTGATAAGTCCAAGTTTCCATATCTTCCCCAAGGTTTCTTATGATATTTAATTCTCTAAATAAATTTCTAAATCTTTGGAATCTTATATCATTTTTTCTAGGCAAAATATTTGCAATATAAACTGGTTTTCCAGTTAAAGCAGCTTCTGAAATCATTGAGCTAGAGTCACAAGTAACAACAATATTTTCAGAAATAGCTAGAGCTGATAAGTAAGCTTTTTTGTCAACGTTCATTACAACGGTATGATTTTCGCCAAAAAATTCTTTAGCATAGTGAATAGTATTAAGTGGAGTTCTCATTGATGGTATCACAACAAGTTGAAATTCATGTTTTTTCAAAAGTTTGTAAAATATTGAAAAAATATGTTTCATATTTTTTGTTGAATAATCATAGTATTTTGTGGGCCCACCCATTATTAAGCACCAGATTTTTCTTTCATCTTTTTTTATAAAAGAGTTTAAATAATTCGTATGCTCAACTATTTCACTTTCTGTAAGATAATGGAGGGCACCTTTAGTAGTAATGACATTTGACCCGTTAATTCCATCATGTTCAGGGGCTACTATAAAATCAAAGTAATTTAAGTTTATTTTTGGATCTTGAATATGGATATTTAAAACTTTTTTGTTTGAAATACTTTTTAAATGGATAGATGGAATTATGCTTTTTCGGCCACAAGATATTATTAAATCATAATCTGAGTGATTTATTTTTTTATAAACACTTTGCGAAATTGGCGTAAATTTTGATGGAATTAACTTCCACAAATTATTTAGTTCAACCTTGTGGTGAGTAAATTCTATATCTAAAGCTTTAGCTAAGCCTTCAACCTGGCTCAGCATTCCGTGCATACCCTCGGTCAATAAAATACCTTTTAATTTGCTCATTATTAACTATATAGACCTCTATGACTGAAAAACCAACTAAACATACAAAAGTGTTAATAATTGGATCAGGTCCAGCGGGCTACACTGCTGCAGTTTATGCTGCAAGAGCTATGCTGAAACCAATGCTAGTTGCAGGTATGCAACCAGGTGGTCAATTAACAATCACAACTGATGTTGAGAACTATCCAGGTTTTGCAGATGTAATACAAGGACCATGGTTAATGGAACAAATGAGAGACCAAGCAAAAGCAGTAGGAACAGATTTAGTTGAAGATCATATTCAATCTGTAAATCTAAAATCTAAACCTTTTGAAGCAATCGGCGATGGTGGACAAAAATACACTGCAGACTCAATTATAATTTCAACAGGTGCACAAGCAAGATGGTTAAATATTGAATCTGAAGAAAAATTTAAAGGATTTGGAGTTTCGGCATGTGCAACATGTGATGGTTTCTTTTTTAAAGATAAAACAGTGGCAGTAGTTGGAGGTGGTAATGCAGCAGTTGAGGAGGCAATGTTTCTTACAAAATTTGCATCAAAAGTGCAGTTAATTCACAGAAGAAATGAACTTAGGGCAGAAAAACTTTTGCAAAAAAAATTAATGGAAAACAAAAAAATTGAAATTATCTGGGACTCAGTTGTTGAAGAAGTAATTGGGGATGAAGAACCAAAAAATGTAAAAGGTTTAAAAATTAAAAATACTAAAACTAATGAAATGTCAGAGCTAAAAATTGATGGTTTATTTATAGCTATTGGTCATGACCCTGCTACTTCACTATTTAAAGATCAATTAGAAATGGACAATACAGGTTATCTAATTACAAAAAGTGATTCTACTGAAACAAATGTTCCAGGTGTTTATGCTGCCGGAGATGTTAAAGACAAAATTTTTAGACAAGCAGTAACAGCAGCAGGAATGGGCTGTATGGCTGCTCTAGAAGCAGAAAAATATTTAGCTTCAAATTAATTTAAGATCATTTATAAGTTATTCATGGAAAATATTGTAAAACAAATCCAATTAATAGCTTTGATAATTATACTTGCTGCTACAGTTTTAGCATTTGGTATCGAAATATATCAAATGATAGTTGTTCAAAAAGTTACTTTGGCTGATTTACTTTTACTTTTCCTATACCTAGAAGTTTTAGCAATGGTAAGAGTATTTTGGGAAAGTCAGTCAATTCAAATAACTCTCCCATTATTTATTGCAATTACTGCCCTTTCAAGATTTATAATTTTACAAGGAAAATCAATTAATCCAGAAGTATTATTATATGAAGCAGGTGCCATTGTTTTAATCGCTATAGCAATACTTGTTTTAAGATTTAGAAACTCTCCAGTATTTGGTTTAGAGAAAAAGAAAAAAACTAAATAATTTTCAAAGAAATGCCCGATAAAGTTTTATTAACTGGTATAAGTGGTTTTGTAGCAAAACATGTAGCAATTGAATTATTGAATTCAGGCTTTGAAGTTTTAGGGACAGTGAGGAATAAAAATTCAATTGAACAAACTAAAAAAACATTAGAAGAGAATAATGTTTCAACAGAGAAATTATCGTTTGTAGAGTTAGATTTACTAAAAGATGAAGGTTGGAATGAGGCTGCAAAGGGTTGCAAATATATTATTCATGTTGCGTCTCCTTTTCCATTTAAAGTATCGAATGATAGAGAGTCACTTACTCCAGCTGCGAAAGATGGAACTTTGAGAGTTTTAAATGCAGGGATAAATGCAGGAGTTGAACACTTTGTAAAGACATCGTCCATTGTATGTATGTTTAGAAAACCAAATAGAACAAATCCTTACACTTTTGGTGAAAATGATTGGACTGATGTAGAATGGAACAAAACTACTGATTATTTTGTATCTAAAACAAGAGCTGAAAAGGCTGCATGGGATCTTATGGAAAGTAAAGGTCTAAAAAATAATCTTACTTGTATCAATCCTGGCTTTGTTTTAGGAGATTTTTTAAATGAAAAAAGCTGTACATCCATGGAATATATAAAACAATTACTTCAAGGAAAATTTCCAGCTGCACCGAAGTTTTCAGTAATGATATCCCATGTAAAAGATATTGCTAGAGCACATGTTTTATCATTAGCAAATAAAAGAGCTGGTGGTAGAAGATTAATTGTTGGATCTGAAGTAAGAAGTATTCTTGAGTTATCAAAAATAATGGCTAAAAATCTTCCAAGCCATGCAAAAAAACTTCCCAAAAAAGAATTACCAAATTTTATGGTTAAACTTCTTAGTTACATAGACACAAGTGCAAAAAATTTGGTTCCAGATTTAGGGCTTACAATGCAAACAGATCAAACATACGCAGAGGAAATTCTTCAGATGAAATTTTTACCATCAGAAACTGCAGTCGTTGATGCTGCAAAATCAGTATTAAGACTAAAATTAGCCTAAACTCTCACAAAAAAGCTTGATCCTTGCCATTGCAACTTTTAATTTTTGCATTGAAGTTGCGTAAGATATTCTAAAATAACCGTCTAGACCAAATGCAGAGCCTTGTACCACAGCTACATTTTGTTTTTCAAGGAGCTTTTGAACAAAATCTGTATCATCTTTGATTTTTGTTTTTTTTCCAATTAATCCTTTGCAACTAGGGAAAACATAAAAAGCACCTTTTGGTACTAAACAAGTTATTCCTGGGATGGTGTTTAAATAATTAACAACAAAGTTTCTTCTGTTGCTAAAAGATTTTGCTCTTTTTTTTATAAAACTTTGTGATCCATTTAGAGCTTCTACGGCTGCTGCTTGACTTATTGATGATGGATTTGATGTTGATTGAGATTGAATTTTTCTTATTGCGGCAATTATATTTTTTGGTCCAGCGGCATAACCAATTCTCCATCCGGTCATAGCATAAGCTTTACTTACACCATTCATAGTTAATGTTCTATCTTTAAGTTTTTTTATTTGTGCAATTGTAAAAAATTTAAAATTATCAAATTTTACATGCTCATAAATATCATCACTTAATATAAAAACATTTTTATTTTTAAGTAAAACCTTTCCTAAACTAATAATTTCTTTTTTTGTATAAGCTGCACCTGTAGGATTAGATGGAGAATTTAAAATTATCCATTTTGTTTTTTTTGTGATTGCTTTTTTTAATTTGGCAGGAGTTAATTTGAATCCATCATCTTCTCCACATTTTATAAATTTTGGTTTACCGCCAGCAAGTAAAACCATATCTGGATAAGATACCCAAAACGGAGCTGGTATAAGAACTTCATCTCCTTTATTTAATGTTGCTACAAATGCATTGTATAAAACTTGTTTGCCTCCTGTACCTACAGTTATCTGGTCTGAAGTATAATTAAGTTTATTTTCTCTTTTAAACTTTTTTATAACTGCATTTTTAATTGCAAGAGTTCCATCAACTGGAGTGTATTTAGTATCACCATTTCTTATGGCTTTTACAGCAGCTTTTTTAATATTATCTGGTGTATCAAAATCGGGTTCACCTGCACCTAAAGCTATTACATCTTTTCCGGCAGCTTTTAATTCTCTCGCTTTTTGGGTAACAGCTATTGTTGGAGAAGGTTTAATTCTTTTTAAACTGTTTGATATTATGCTCATTGAAAATTGTTTATATTCTATTACTTTATTTAATATATGGAAAATACATATCAAGATTTAATTACAGATATTCAAAGTAAAAATCCAAAAATAAGTGGAAAACTTGAAGGTGGCAGAAAATTTAAAATTAAATCTGATTTTAAGCCAGCAGGAGACCAACCAGAAGCAATTAAAAATTTAGTTAAAGGTGCTAAAAAAAACCAATTTAACCAGGTTTTATTAGGAGTAACGGGTTCAGGTAAAACTTTTACTATGGCTAAAGTAATTGAAGAAACAAACAGACCAGCTTTAATACTTGCACCAAATAAAACTCTTGCTGCTCAGCTATACGGTGAGATGAAAGGTTTTTTTCCAGACAACGCTGTGGAATATTTTGTGTCCTACTACGATTATTACACTCCAGAGGCATATGTTCCAAGATCAGACACTTATATAGAAAAAGAGGCATCAATTAACGAGCAAATTGATCGAATGAGACACTCTGCTACTCGTTCTCTTCTTGAAAGAGATGATGTTCTTATAGTTGCAAGTGTATCGTGCATCTATGGATTAGGATCTGTTGAAGCTTACAGTAAAATGACACTTACTCTTCAAAAAAACTATGACTATAATAGAGAACATATAATAAAATCTTTAGTTGCACTTCAATACAAAAGAAATGACCAAAATTTTTATAGAGGTACATTTAGAGCGAGGGGTGAATATTTAGAAATATTTCCCTCTCATTTAGAGGACAGAGCCTGGAGACTAAGTTTATTTGGAGATAAACTTGAAAAAATTGAGGAATTTGATCCACTAACTGGTGATCAAGTAAGAGAATTAAATTTAATTAAAGTTTATGCTAACAGCCACTACATAACTCCAAAACCTACAATAGAACAAGCAGTAATAAATATTAAAAAAGAATTAGAGATAACTCTCAAAAAACATAAAGAACAAAATAAATTACTTGAAGCACAAAGATTGGAAGAGCGAACGAAATTCGATCTTGAAATGATTGAAGCTACAGGGTCATGTGCAGGAATTGAGAATTATTCAAGATTTTTATCAGGTAGAAAACCTGGTGAACCTCCACCTACTCTATTCGAATATTTTCCAGATAACACTTTAATATTTGTTGATGAGTGTCACGTTACAGTTCCTCAGCTAAATGGAATGTTTAAAGGAGATAGATCTAGGAAAAGTACATTAGCAGAATATGGATTTAGACTTCCATCATGTATGGATAATAGACCATTAAAATTTGAGGAGTGGGATATGATGAGAACACAAACTGTTTTTGTATCAGCAACTCCAGGTCCATGGGAATTAGAACAAACCAAAGGTAAATTTATCGATCAAGTTATTCGACCAACTGGGTTAATTGATCCCCCAGTTGAAATAAAACCCGCAAAAAACCAAGTTGATGATCTAATGCATGAATGTCTAAAAACAATTGAAAAAAATTACAGAGTTCTTGTTACTACTTTGACAAAAAAAATGGCCGAAGATCTAACTGAATACTTACATGAAAATGGTATCAAGGTGAGATATTTGCATTCTGACATTGATACTCTTGAGAGAATTGAAATAATGAGGGATTTGAGGCTAGGTGTTTTTGATGTTTTGGTTGGAATAAATTTATTAAGAGAGGGCTTAGATATACCAGAATGTGCATTGGTTGGGATATTAGATGCCGATAAAGAGGGTTTTTTAAGATCAGAGACTTCATTAATTCAAACCATCGGAAGAGCAGCAAGAAATTTAGATGGTAAGGTTATTTTGTATGCGGACAAAGAAACTAAAAGTATAAAAAAAGCTATTAAAGAGACTGAAAGAAGAAGAAATATTCAACTTGATTACAATAAAAAAAATAAAATCAGTGCAACTACTGTAAAAAAAGAAATAAGCGATGTTCTAGAAAGTGTATATGAAAAAGATTATGTTAAAATTGGTACTGGAGCAAACGTAGGGGGAAATCTTAAAAAACATATAAAAGCTTTAAACAAAAAAATGAAAGAGTCTGCAACAAATTTAGAATTTGAGGAGGCGGCTAAAATAAGGGATGAAATAAGAAAACTTGAAAGTACAGAATTGGAGGTTACACTTAACCCTAAGGTTAAACAATATAGCCTCAACAATAAAATATATCCAAAGGGAAGATCAACTATGGGAATGCCAGGAACAAGAGCTCAAAAAGGTAAAAAAAAATGGAAGCAAATAAAATCATAATTACTGGTGGAGCCACTAGAATTGGTGCTGCCATAGCTAGAAAACTTTCAGGCAAGGGAGTAGAAATCGTAATTCATTATAACAAATCAAAAGTAAAGGCTGAAAAACTTAAAAAAGAATTATCTATAAATGGTACGAAAGTTTATTTGATTAAAGGAGATCTAAGTGTTGAAAATGATGTAAATAAAATTGTTAAATTTGCAAAATCCAAATTAAAATATTTTGACTGTTTGATAAATAATGCTTCTCTGTTTGAAAATGATAAATTAGAAAACTTTAACACGGATAGTTGGGGGCAACATTTAAGAACAAATCTAAGAACACCTGCGCTTTTGTCAAAAGAATTTGCTAAAAATATTAAGAGTAAAAACAATAATATTATAAATATAATTGATCAAAGAGTTTTTAAACTTACTCCCTATTTTTTTTCATATACCATAAGTAAAACTGGACTTTATACACTTACAAAAACTAGTGCCATGAGCTTGGCGCCAAAAATTAGAGTTAATGGAATTGCCCCTGGTCCTACAATTAAAAACAAGAGACAAAGTGAAAAACATTTTAAAAAACAATACATGGCAACACCCCTCAAAAGACAGGTAAGTGTTGAGCAAATATGCAACGCAGTTGACTTTTTCATTAAAAATAAATCAATTACTGGACAGGTGTTGGCAATAGATAGTGGTCAAAACTTAAATTGGCAAACTCCAGATATTATGGGAGGAAAAGAATGAAAAAATTAATTTTAATTTTTATTGCATTTTTTTTTACAACAGCAGCATATTCACATTCTGTAAAAAGTTTAAGTTTAGACAATAAAAAAGAGTGTAAAAAAAGTAAATCAATGCTTAATTGGGTTTCTAAAAATAAATATTATAAAGGTGGAGAATTAATTAAATATCAGTCTTACACTGGATTTGATCAAAGGACTGTAATTATTGGTGGTCACAAAAAAAATCCAATTGAAATAACAGGATATCTTCAACTTCCAAAAGGAGATTCGAAAGTACCTATTGTTATATGGACACACAGCAGTGGTGGTCCAGGAAATTATATTTGGAATGACTTTACTTATCATGCACACCAAAAACTTTTAGAAGAAGGAATAGGAGTTATGTTCATAGATAATTTCTGTCCTCGGGGGGCAAAAGATACATGGAGAGATCAATCAAAGGTGCCATTAATTAATGGTGCAATCGATGGAATTTTAGCTTTAAAATTACTTAAGTCTCACCCAAGGTCCAACGGAAAATTTGGAACAACTGGACATTCTAGAGGAGGAACTAATAGTCTTTATATGGCAGATATGAAATTTACATCTTTATTTTTAGATGGGACCGAAGGTTTTGATGCAATATTACCTGAGGCTGCCGAATGTCACTCGGCTGGTCTTTTTGCAAATCCAGAACTAACAACTAACACAAAATTATTATATGTTCATGGTGGTGCTGATGATTATACTTTAGCGGAACCATGTGTAGAACATATTAAAAGAATTAAAGCCAAACCCAATCAAATAGAAATTGATATAAAAGAAGGATGGTACCATGAATTTCATATGGGCAAGAAACCATTTAAAGTAAGAGGTGCAATGACAACTGGAAAGTGTCCAGATTTTTTCATTGATGATAAAGGTTATCCAACTAATCCTACTTGGAGTGAGTGGACGATAAATAAACATAAACTTTATAAATCTCTAGAAGAATTTTATGATGCAGCTCAAATTGAACCAAGAAAAACATTTAAAAAAGTTTTTAAAATAATGAAGAAAGAAAAATGTTTATCAAAAGGAGTAACTATAGGTGGAGAAAATCAGGACGAATATATGCCTCAATTTATTAATTTTTTTAAAGAAAATTTACTATGAGGAAAAATAACTTTAAAATTGTTAATATAGATAAAAATAAGAGCCTATTTAATTATGAAAAAAAAGTTCTTATCAAAGAACTTATTTTAAATTTAAAACTAGGATATTTTGATTTTGAAAAAGAAGCTCCTCAGAAAGTAAAATTTAATTTAGAGATAAATTACGAGGATAAAAAACCTTCAAATGACAAAGACATTAAATCAATTGTAAATTATGCAAAAATTGTAAGATTAATAAAAAAACTTGTCAAAAATAAACATTATAATTTTTTAGAAACATTAGCGGAAGATGTATTCGATGAACTATTTAAAGATAAAAGAATTGACAAAATAAGTCTTCAAATTGAGAAATTAGAAATTATGAAAGATTGCTCTTCTGTTGGTATTCAAATTTCAAAAAAAAGAAGCCATGATAAGCTCTGATATAGGCAAAGAAGCAATTAAAAAGGAGCTACCACTTATACCCAAGCTTCCTGGTGTATACAGGATGTTAAATGAAAAAAATGTGATACTTTATGTTGGTAAAGCAAAAAATTTACCTAACAGATTAAAGAGTTATGTTTCAGAGAAAAATCATATTATCAGAACAGAGAGAATGCTATCTCAAACAAGGAAAATTGAGATCACAAGCACTTCAAATGAGAGTGAAGCGCTTCTTCTAGAGGCAAACCTAATAAAAAAATATAAACCTAAATTCAATATACTTTTACGGGATGACAAATCATTTCCATTTATTTTCATTGGGAATGAAGATAAATGGCCACAAATTAGACGACATAGAGGAAAAAAAACTAAAGAAGGTTTTTACTTTGGACCATTTGCTTCAGCTGGATCTGCAAATTGGACTATTAAAATGATTCAGAAAATTTTTCAACTAAGAGTTTGTGATGATGCAGTATTTAAAAAAAGAGAAAGACCGTGCATCCTTTATCAAATCAAGAGATGTTCTGGGCCATGCGTTGGATACATAGAAAAAGATGATTATAAACTATCAGTAGATAGCGCAATTGAATTCGTATCTGGTAAATCAAGAAAGATACAAAAAAATTTGTCAGGGCAAATGGAAAAAGCTAGTTCTGATTTAGATTTTGAAAAAGCTGCAATATTGAGGGATAGAATTAAATCTTTAAATATTATTCAATCATCTCAAAGAATAAATGAGGCAAATTTAGTTGAGGCAGATGTTATAGCTGGATACAAAGAGTCTGGTAAGACTTGTATTCAAGTATTTTTCTATAGATCAAAACAAAACTGGGGAAACCAAGCCTTTTTTCCTAAACATGACCCAGACGATAACCTAAAAGAAATTTTGAATTCTTTTGTTTCTCAATTTTATGAAAATAAAAGTGTACCAAGCTCCATTATCTTAAGTGATGAAATAAAGGAAAAAGTCCTAATTGAAAAAACACTTTCCCAAAAAGAAAACAAGCAGATAAATATTTCTGTTGCAAAAAGAGGTTCTAAACTAAAAGTTATAAATCAAGCGCTAAAAAACGCAAAAGATAGCCTTAATAGAAAAATTTATGAGAGCCAAAATAATAAAGAGTTGTTTGAAAATGTTTCTAAAAAATTTAATCTAGAAAATAACATTAATCTAGTTGAGGTTTATGACAATAGTCATATTCAAGGAACTAATAGTGTTGGTGCACTCATTACTTTTGGTGATGAAGGTTTTATTAAAAAAAGGTATAGAAAATTTAATATTAAAATTAAGAAAAATGAACAAGATGATTATGGAATGATGCGAGAAGTTTTAAATAGAAGATTTAAAAGAGCTGTTCAAGAAAAAGATAATTATTTAACAATGCCAGACTTAGTAATAGTTGACGGTGGGAAAGGACAATACTCAGTGGCTAGAGAAACACTTAATGAATTAGGATTACATGATATTCCAATGATAGCAATTGCAAAAGGTAAATTTAGAAATAGTGGTAATGAAACCTTTTTTCATAATGGTAAAGAATTTAAGTTTGAAAAAAATGATCCTACCCTCTTTTTTTTACAAAGATTAAGAGACGAGTCTCATAGATTTGCAATAAGTGCTCACAGAGCGAAGAGAAAGAAAGGTATTAGTAAGTCTTTACTTGATCAAATTGATGGAATTGGATCTATTAGAAAAAGAGCACTTTTAAATCACTTTGGTTCAGCCAGAGCAGTTGAATCCGCCAGCTTAGATGAGATAAAAACAGTTGAAGGAGTTGAAGAAAAAGTTGCGAAAAAGATATATAATTACTTCCACGAGTAATATATGAAAATTCCAAATTATCTAACTATTGGTAGAATTATAATTGTTCCTATATTTGTTTTTGCATTTTATTTGCCAGGGTTTTATGGAGATGTAATTCCTTTTGCACTGTTTGTAATTGCTTCATTTACTGACTTCTTAGATGGATTATTAGCAAGAATGTTTAAAGAGGAGTCCAAACTTGGAGAGTTATTAGACCCAATTGCCGATAAAATTATAGTAGCAACTGCTCTAATATTGCTTGTTATGGATGGGACTATTAAAAACTATGAAGTTATTGCTGCAATAATAATACTTACAAGAGAGGTATTAATTTCTGGTTTAAGAGAATTTTTAGCCAAAGGAAGTGTTAAACTTCCAGTTTCAAGTCTAGCAAAAGTAAAAACATTTCTTCAAATGTTTTGTATTTCTGTTTTGCTCACTGGAGAAACTGGAAATAAAATTATAAATTTTCAAGACTATAATGCTCAAACAATTGGAATAATTTTATTGTGGCTCTCAGCTTTTCTTACTTTATATACTGGATATGAATATTTAAGGAAAGGTATAGACCACGCAATATCTGAGGACAATAAAGATTAAGCTGCCCTTTTTTTTCTTACTAATTTA
This sequence comes from uncultured Pelagibacteraceae bacterium, assembly GCA_902518395.1. Classification (GTDB taxonomy): domain Bacteria; phylum Pseudomonadota; class Alphaproteobacteria; order Pelagibacterales; family Pelagibacteraceae; genus Pelagibacter. Next base: position 14,150 of record CABYFX010000016.1, read on the forward strand.
CCATAGCTTAACGATAAATCTAAAATAAGATCGCAAACTTTATAGTTATTTTCAGCAATTTGAGAAATTGGTGTTATCTCAGCAGCTGTCCCAGTTAAAAAGCATCCTTCAAAACTTCCTAATTCATCTGGTTTAATTTTTCTTTCATTGACTTTTATATTTTTTGATTTTGCTAATTCAATAACAGTTTGCCTTGTGATACCATTTAAGAATGAGTCCGGAATTGGAGTATGAAGTTCACCATTTTTATCTTTAAAAAATATGTTTGCACTCGTTGATTCTGCAACATTATCCTCGTGATCTAACATTAATGACTCGCTATATCCTTGTCTTTCAGCCTCATGCTTGGAAAGTGTACAAATCATATACAATCCTGCAGCTTTACTATCCCACGGTATAGTATTTGGAGCTGGTCTTCTCCAATTAGAAATATTCAATTTAATACCTTCAGTTTTCAACTTAGGATCGAAATAGTCGCCCCACTCCCAAGTAGCTACTGCTACATTTATTTTTGTTTTTTGAGCAGATACACCCATCATTTCACTTCCTCTCCAAGCAAAAGGTCTTAAATAACCATTCTGTACATTTTGAATTTTTATTATCTGGTTACAAGCTTTGTTTATTTCTTCTTTTGTGTAAGGAATGTTCATATCCATTCTTTTAGCCGAATGATATAATCTATCTGTATGTTCTTGTAGCTTGAAAATTTCACTATCATACACTCTCACACCCTCAAAAACTAAACTTGCGTAGTGTAATCCATGACTGATGACATGCAGCTTTGCATCCTGCCACTCAACAAGATCACCATTGTACCAGATTTTTCCGTCTCTTTTATCGTAAGGTATCATTTGATTTATTTTTTAGAAAAAATATCTTTGTATATATAATATGTCAATATAACTTACCATTATGAAAAAACTTTTATATCTAAAAGATCATCAATTAAAAGAATATATCGAAAAAATATTCAATGGATATAGAGAAACTGTCGCTGATGCTAAAAAGGTTTTAGATAAACATGCTTTAGGAACTGCTCACAATAAAGTAATTCACCTTATATCTTTGTATGAAGGCATAACTATTTCAAGCTTATTAAGAAAGCTTAAGGTTACTAAACAAAGTTTAAATAGAGTTCTTAATGATTTGGTAGAGATCAAGGCTATAAAATTTAAGAGAGACGAAATAGATACAAGAGTTAAACATGTATATTTAACAGAAGAAGGAGAAAAAATATTTGATGAAATTTTTTCTGCTCAAAAAAAAAGAATTTATGATGCATTTTTAAGTTCCGAATCTAACGATGTTATAAGTTTTGATAAAGTACTTAAAAAAATTATTAATGAAAAACTTTAAAGCGCATATATTAATTGTAGATGATGATGATAGAATTAGAGATCTGGTAAAAGAGTATTTAAATCAAAATAATTATCTTGTTTCAACTGCCAAAGATTCAAATGACGCTTTTGAAAAGACTAAAGTTATCAAATTTGACTTGATAGTGTTAGATATAATGATGCCAGGAAAAACTGGTTTAGAGTTTACTCAAGATTATAAAAAAAAAATTGATACACCAATTTTATTGCTAACAGCCAAAGGAGAACCATCTGAAAGAATTGAAGGACTTGAAGTAGGTGCAGATGATTATTTAACAAAACCTTTTGAACCAAAGGAATTAATTTTAAGAATAAATAATATTTTAAATAAAACTAAATCATTAGAAATAAAAAGAGTTATTGAATTTGGCGATATAAAAATAGACCTAAAAAAGCTTTTTATCTTTAAAGATGACCAAAGACTAAAAATAAACAACACCGAAAAACTTATTTTAGAAAAAATGATAAATTCCCCTGGCAAAATCTTTAAAAGAGATGAAATTGCAAGTTTAATAGATCTAAATAAAGAAAGATCAATAGATGTTATTATTACTAGATTAAGAAAAAAAATTGAAGAGACTCCAAAAAGTCCCAAATACTTGCAAACCATTAGAGGAGAAGGTTATGTCCTTTGGATTGAATAGAATTGTAAAGAACATATTACCTAAAAGATTATTTTATAGAGGATTGCTAATTGTTGCTGTCCCGATATTAATTTTACAAATCACAATCTCTTTAGTTTTTTTTGACAGTTTATGGATTAAAACAAATAAAGGTTTAACTAAAGCTTTGGTAAGTGAGATTGTAACAATTATTGATATTTATAATAACGAAAGTCAGTACAATAAAAAAATAGTTACAGATCTATATAACAAAAATTTTAGCTTTTCAGTGAGATTTTTAGAGAATGAAAAATTGCCAGACATTAAAGTTGAGAGATGGTTTAGTCCAATGGACAGAACCTTGAGGAGGGAATTAAAACCTAAAATTGGTCAACATTGGTTTAATACAATTTCGTATAAGGAAGTTGTAGATTTAAGAATAAAATTTAGAGACGGTGTTTTACAAATATTTTTTCCTAAGGAAAGAATTCAAGTATCTTCAATAAGAATTTTTGCATTTTGGATTACAGTTCCTGCAATTTTAATGATAGCAGTGGCGATGATTTTCTTAAAAAATCAAACTAGACCTATAACTAAATTAGCTCAAGCATCAGAGAGGTTTGGCAGAGGTGAAGATGTTGAGGAGTTTAGACCATCAGGAGCTTTGGAAATAAGAAAAGCAGGTCTTGAATTTGAAAAGATGAGAAAAAGAATTCTAAGACATTTAAATCAAAGATCTGAGATGCTATCAGGAATAAGTCAAGCAGCAGCCGTAGAAGCTCTAAATGGATCACAAAGTTTTATAAAAAAAAGAGCAAAATCTTTTAGCAACAGAAGAAACTTTGTTGTTAATTATTTAAACACCATCCCAGGAATAACTTGTTTAGTACCAAAAGGTGCTTTTTATGTTTTCCCTAGTTGCAAAGGATTAATTGGAAAAAAAACAAAAATCAAAGATGATACAGATTTTGTTCAAAAGCTCCTTGAAAAACAAAATGTAGCTGTGGTACAAGGCTCTGCATTTGGTCTAGACGGTTATTTTAGAATATCTTACGCAACTTCAATGCAAAAATTAAAAGTTGCAATGGCAAGGATCAAGCTTTTTTGTGAGAGTTTAGGCTAATTTTAGTCTTAATACTGATTTTGCAGCATCAACGACTGCAGTTTCTGATGGTAAAAATTTCATCTGAAGAATTTCCTCTGCGTATGTTTGATCTGTTTGCATTGTAAGCCCTAAATCTGGAACCAAATTTTTTGCACTTGTGTCTATGTAACTAAGAAGTTTAACCATAAAATTTGGTAATTCTTTTTTGGGAAGTTTTTTTGCATGGCTTGGAAGATTTTTAGCCATTATTTTTGATAACTCAAGAATACTTCTTACTTCAGATCCAACAATTAATCTTCTACCACCAGCTCTTTTATTTGCTAATGATAAAACATGTGCTCTAGCAATATCTTTTACATGGGATATCATTACTGAAAACTTCGGTGCAGCTGGAAATTTTCCTTGAAGTAATTGTTTTATATATTCCATGGATGTACAGCTTTTTTCATTTAAAAAATCTCCTAAAACAAAGCCAGGATTGATACAAGTAAGATTATTTTTTAGACCTTTACTTTCCATAAGATCCCATGCAGCCTTTTCAGCTCTTGTTTTAGATACAAAATAATCAGTAGTTTTGTTCCATTCTACATCAGTCCAATCATTTTCACCAAAAGTGTAAGGATTTGTTCTATTTGGTTTTCTAAACATACATACAATGGACGATGTCTTTACAAAGTGTTCAACTCCTGCATTTATCCCTGCATTTAAAACTCTCAAAGTTCCATCTTTCGCAGCTGGAGTAAGTGACTCTCTATCATTCGATACTTTAAATGGAAAAGGAGACGCAACATGAATAATATATTTGCAACCCTTTGCAGCCTCATTCCAACCTTCATCTTTTAGTAAATCTAACTCTACAAACGATAATTTCTCTGTTGAAACATTATTCTCTTCTAATGTTTTTTTAGTTTGTTCAATTGAATTTTTATTCCTCACTGTCCCTAAAACTTCAAAGCCTGAATTCAATAATTCAATTGCTACATGTTTTGCTACAAAACCACTTATACCAGTTAATAAAACTTTATCGGGCATTTCTTTGAAAATTATTTAGTTTTTTTCTTTTTCTCTAAACCAAATACTGGAGAGTTTCTAAATCTTAAAACAAGTATTGCTATAGCGATTAAAACAATGGCACCTGCTTCATATAATAATACTTCTGGATTAATTGATTTTCCTTGTAAAATTATAAATCTTGAAAGGGCAGTAATTGCAATAAATAATGGGAGAGTTATTTGAATTGACTGACTTTCCCAAAATACTCTTACCATTGCTAAAACTTCTAGGTATAGGAAAAGTAAAAGTAAATCAGCCAAAGTAACTTTTTGAACAACTATCATTTGATATATTTCGATACCAAATGCTAAAACTGTAGCAGCAAGTATAATTATCAAAGCTATTAATTGGATTTGTTTTACAATATTTTCCATGAATAACTTATAAATGATCTTAAATTAATTTGAAGCTAAATATTTTTCTGCTTCTAGAGCAGCCATACAGCCCATTCCTGCTGCTGTTACTGCTTGTCTAAAAATTTTGTCTTTAACATCTCCGGCAGCATAAACACCTGGAACATTTGTTTCAGTAGAATCACTTTTTGTAATTAGATAACCTGTATTGTCCATTTCTAATTGATCTTTAAATAGTGAAGTAGCAGGGTCATGACCAATAGCTATAAATAAACCATCAATTTTTAGCTCTGACATTTCATTAGTTTTAGTATTTTTAATTTTTAAACCTTTTACATTTTTTGGTTCTTCATCCCCAATTACTTCTTCAACAACTGAGTCCCAGATAATTTCAATTTTTTTGTTTTCCATTAATTTTTTTTGCAAAAGTTTTTCTGCCCTAAGTTCATTTCTTCTGTGAATTAACTGCACTTTTGATGCAAATTTTGTAAGAAACATTGCCTCCTCAACTGCTGCATTACCACCTCCAACTACTGCCACTGTTTTATCTTTAAAAAAGAAACCATCACATGTTGCACATGCCGAAACTCCAAATCCTTTAAATTTTTCTTCAGATTCAATATTTAACCATCTTGCTTGTGCACCTGTTGAAATTATAATTGAGTCTGCAGTGTATTTTTGTCCACCATCGCCGATTGCTTCAAAAGGTTTAGATTTTAGATTTACAGATTGAATATGATCTTCAACTAAATCTGTTCCTACTGCTTTTGCTTGGTCTCTCATTTGTTCCATTAACCATGGTCCTTGTATTACATCTGCAAAACCTGGATAGTTCTCAACATCAGTTGTGATTGTTAATTGACCACCTGGTTGCATACCTGCAACTAGCATTGGTTTCAGCATAGCTCTTGCAGCATAAACTGCAGCAGTGTAGCCCGCTGGACCTGATCCAATTATTAACACTTTTGTATGTTTAGTTGGTTTTTCAGTCATAGAGGTCTATATAGTTAATAATGAGCAAATTAAAAGGTATTTTATTGACCGAGGGTATGCACGGAATGCTGAGCCAGGTTGAAGGCTTAGCTAAAGCTTTAGATATAGAATTTACTCACCACAAGGTTGAACTAAATAATTTGTGGAAGTTAATTCCATCAAAATTTACGCCAATTTCGCAAAGTGTTTATAAAAAAATAAATCACTCAGATTATGATTTAATAATATCTTGTGGCCGAAAAAGCATAATTCCATCTATCCATTTAAAAAGTATTTCAAACAAAAAAGTTTTAAATATCCATATTCAAGATCCAAAAATAAACTTAAATTACTTTGATTTTATAGTAGCCCCTGAACATGATGGAATTAACGGGTCAAATGTCATTACTACTAAAGGTGCCCTCCATTATCTTACAGAAAGTGAAATAGTTGAGCATACGAATTATTTAAACTCTTTTATAAAAAAAGATGAAAGAAAAATCTGGTGCTTAATAATGGGTGGGCCCACAAAATACTATGATTATTCAACAAAAAATATGAAACATATTTTTTCAATATTTTACAAACTTTTGAAAAAACATGAATTTCAACTTGTTGTGATACCATCAATGAGAACTCCACTTAATACTATTCACTATGCTAAAGAATTTTTTGGCGAAAATCATACCGTTGTAATGAACGTTGACAAAAAAGCTTACTTATCAGCTCTAGCTATTTCTGAAAATATTGTTGTTACTTGTGACTCTAGCTCAATGATTTCAGAAGCTGCTTTAACTGGAAAACCAGTTTATATTGCAAATATTTTGCCTAGAAAAAATGATATAAGATTCCAAAGATTTAGAAATTTATTTAGAGAATTAAATATCATAAGAAACCTTGGGGAAGATATGGAAACTTGGACTTATCAAAAACTTGATGAAGCAAATAGAGTAGCAAAAATCATAAAAGAGAGATTAAATAGCTAATGTCCTATTTAAATTCAATTCTTAATGACTCAAAAAAATTTGACAGTCCTTTCGTACATTGGGAATTAAACAAGCCTCTTACAGATGAACAAATAAATGAAATAGTTTCAGCTGATATCACCGATCCTGCAAAACATAATCTCAATTATGATGGTACTAGAGCCATAGATGGAGGAGAAGGAAATTTTAGGGAAGGTATTTCAGATGGTGGGAAGGCCTTAAAATTCAGATGTTTTGTCACCAAGGAAAATAGTAATGAATTTCCAGGACTTACTAATTTAATTAAAGAACTTCAAAATAAAAAAACATATCAAAAAATATCTGAACTAATTAATAAAGACCTATCAAATTCCTATGTAAGAGTAGAAGTAATTTGTGATCGTGAGGGTTTCTGGTTAAAACCACATTGTGATATTAAAGAGAAACTTATGTCGTGCTTGTTATTTGTTAACAAACATAATGAAAGTGAAGATTTAGGAACTGATTTTTATGATAATGATTTAAAACTGATAAAAACATTGCCTTATAAAGATAATTATGGATATTTTTTTTCAAGTGGGCCTGATACTTGGCATGGAATGGAAAAAAAAGACATAATTAAAGAGAGAAGATGCTTACAAGTAAATTATGTTACTTTTAAAACTGATTGGAAGGTAGAAGATTAATCTTCCCAATCGAATCTAGGAAAAGTGTCAAAAACTTTAAAAATTCCCTCAGACCAAGTATTACAAACTTTCGAATAATCCTCATCATTTAAACTTAAACATTTTAAAGAAGCTAATTTATTTTCATCTTTTTTATAAATTGCAAAGTCAATTGGTGGCCCTACAGTTAAATCACTTTTCAAAGTCGAGTCCATTGAAATCAATGCACATCTTGAAGCGTCACCAATTGATACATTTGGTTTAATAACTCTATCTAGTATTGGTTTTCCATATTTAACTTCACCAATAACAAGATAGGGTTTACTGTCTGCTGGTCTTATATAATTTCCTTGAGGATAAATAAGATACAGTTCTGTTTTTTGTCCTTTTATTTGCCCACCGATAATAAAAGTTGAACCTAAAAGCACATTATCAGTGTTAATTCCCTGAGGAGAAGAGTGCTCAATATTTAAAGATCCAACATATGAAGCTATTTGTTCAAAATCTTTGCAAGTATTTAAATTCATTATTCCAGATGAACTACCTAAATCTTTTTCGATTGATTTATAGACTGCCTGTGATGTTCCTAAATTTCCTGATGTAACAATTACTATGGTTCTATCACCAACATCATGTGTAAACATTTTAGAATATATATTTACGTTATCCAAACCAGCGTTAGTCCTGGAGTCTGATGCAAATACCAGTCCTTCGTTTGTTTTAATTCCTATACAATATGTCATTACTAATTCTTATTTAAAAAAGCCATATTTTTCAAACCTTTTATGTCATAGCTGATATTTAATTTTAGCATTTGTTTTGCAAATTTATTTAAGAAAAAATCTTAGATATGGTTACTTCGTTTTGGAAAAACTATGATGCTAAGTCCGCATATGATGGATATTTGACAGAAGATAACAAACTTAGAAAGCATGCTAGAATTATGTCAGGTATTCTAGAAAGGCAAGGTAAAAAAAAATTACAGGAAATTGAAAAAAATTGTCAAAGCACAATAAGTGCTAGAGGTATAAATTTTAGAGTGTATGCTGCAAATAATAGAGCAGAGGAAAAAAAGTGGCCCTTAGATATTATCCCTAGAATTATACCTAAATCTCAATGGAATAAAATATCAAGAGGATTAACCCAAAGGGTAAAAGCATTAAACTTATTTATTGATGATGTTTATAACAAGAAAAAAATTTTTAAGGATAAGGTTATGCCTAGGGATTTGATTTTTAATTCTCCATACTATTTGAAAGAATGTGAAGGTTTTTCACCAAAATATAAAGCTTGGGCAAACATTTCAGGTATAGATTTAATAAGAAATTATAATGGAGAGTATTTAGTCCTTGAAGATAATCTACGCGTTCCCTCTGGAGTTTCATACATGCTAGAAAATAGAATGGTTATGAGAGATGTATTTCCAGAATTATTCACAAGATACAAAGTTTCATCAGTCCATCAATATTCTAACAAACTTTACCAAAGTATGGTTGAGTGTATTCCAAAAAAAACAGACAATCCACATATGGTCGTATTGACACCAGGTATTTATAATTCTGCATATTTTGAACATTCGTTCTTAGCAGAACAAATGGGGATAGCTCTTGTAGAGGGCAAAGATTTGTTTGTTGAAAATGATAATGTCTATATGAAAACTGTTAAAGGTAAATTAAAAGTTGATTGTATATATCGAAGATTAGATGACACATTTCTTGATCCAAAAGTGTTTAACAAAAGTTCTCTGATTGGGGTCCCAGGATTATTCAAATGTTGGAAAAAAGGGAATGTTGGAATAATTAATGCAATTGGAACAGGTGTAGCTGATGATAAAGCTGTTTATGCTTATGTAAACAAAATGATTGTTTATTATTTAGGAGAACAACCAAAATTAAACCAAGTAGAAACATTTTTATGTGAAAATAAAGTTCACAGACAGCACGTTATTGAAAATATATCTAAATTGGTTGTTAAACCTGCAAATGCCTCTGGAGGGTATGGGATAATGATAGGTCCTAAAGCTCCAAAAAAAGAGAGAGA
>CABYFX010000017.1 GCA_902518395.1 uncultured Pelagibacteraceae bacterium
TAGGATCCATCTCTCCAAAAGTTAATCGTTTCCCTTTAGGAATAAAGATTGGATCGTATCCAAAACCTTTTTTACCTTTCTTTAAATTAGATATTCGCCCTTCAATTTTTCCAATTTTACTTACGAATTTGCCATCTGGCCAAAAGATAGTAAGAACACAAATAAATCTTGCAGTTAAATTTTTTTTTTTCCAATTTTTATCTTTTTTAGAAATTTCTCTGTAAACTTTATCAATAGCGAAATTGAAATTCCTTTTTTTCCCTGACCAATCTGCTGAATATACCCCAGGTGCCTTATCCAAAATATCAATTTCAATTCCAGAGTCATCCGACATACAAATTTTATTAGTTTTTTCTGAAAAATATTTTGCTTTTATAAAAGAGTTTTGTTTAAATGTGGTTCCAGTTTCTTTTGGGCTGGATATTTTAAAGTCCAAATTTGAATAAATTTTTAATCGTTTGGGTAGTAAATCTGCTATTTCCTTTAGTTTTCCTTTATTATTTGAGCCAATGAATATCTCTTTAATTTTTTTTTTAACCATCTAGAAATTATACTTTTTCTTACCATATAAACAATATGGACAAAGAAGAACTAAAAGAAAACATAGATAAAACTACTTCTGAGGATAATGGGATAAATACTCAAACAGCTGACAATGATGATGTAAATCAAAACAGTGATGACAAAAATTTAGAGCCTGAAAAAAAAGAAGTTGAAAAACTAAGCCCAGAAGAGGAATTAGAAACTCTCAAAGATAAGCTGGCAAGAACATTTGCAGAAATGGAAAATCAGAGACGAAGGTTTGAAAAAGAAAGAGACGATGCATATGAATATGGTGGATATTCTTTTGCTAAAGAGGCATTAAACTTGTTAGATAATCTGGAGAGATCAAAAGCTGCATTAGAAAATGATGAAAAATTAAAAGCTTCAGATGCACTTAAAAAAATTGTGGAGCATTTAGATATTATAAATAACGATATGCTTTCAATATTCAAAAAGAATAATATTGAGCCTATAAAGTCAATTAATGAAAAACTTGATCCAAATCTTCATCAAGCAATGATGGAAGTTGAGGATGATACCAAAGAGCCTGGAACAATTGTTCAAGAAATACAAAAAGGATTTATGATGAAAGAAAGATTATTGAGACCTTCTTTGGTTGGTGTTTCTAAGAAAAAAGTAAAAGAAGAGCAAAAAGAAGGACAAAAAGATGAAAAAAACCAATAAAAACATGCAAAATTTAAATTTTGTAGACGGTTGTAGTCTAACAATTAGCACTTATATGTCGAGAAGGTAATGAATTATGAGTAAAGTAATAGGAATAGATTTAGGAACAACAAACTCTTGTGTAGCCGTGATGGAGGGTACTCAAGCTAAAGTTTTAGAAAATGCGGAAGGCGCAAGAACAACCCCATCTGTAGTTGCATTTTCTGATAATGATGAGAAATTAATTGGGCAACCTGCAAAAAGACAAGCAGTAACCAATCCAGAAAATACAATATTTGCTGTTAAAAGATTAATTGGAAGAAATTTTGACGATCCTTCTGTTAAAAAAGATGTTGAGACTGCACCATTTAAAATCGTAAACTCTGATAAAGGAGATGCTTGGATAGAAGCTAAGAGTAATAAATATTCACCATCTCAAATTTCTGCTTTTACACTTCAGAAAATGAAAGAGACAGCCGAAAAATATTTAGGCCAAGAAGTGTCTCAAGCTGTGATAACTGTTCCAGCCTACTTTAATGACGCTCAAAGACAAGCAACTAAAGATGCTGGTAAAATTGCAGGTTTAGAAGTTTTAAGAATTATTAACGAACCAACTGCAGCAGCGCTTGCTTACGGATTAGACAAAAAAACAAGCAATAAGATTGCAGTTTATGATTTAGGTGGAGGTACTTTTGATGTTTCAATACTTGAACTAGGAGACGGAGTATTTGAAGTTAAATCTACAAATGGTGATACTTTTTTAGGTGGTGAAGATTTTGACAATACAATTGTTGATTATTTATTAGCTGAATTTAAAAAAGAAAATGGTATTGATTTAAAATCCGATAAATTAGCTTTACAAAGACTTAAGGAGGCCGCAGAGAAAGCAAAAATTGAATTATCCTCTGCAGCTCAAACTGAGATTAATTTACCTTTTATCACGGCAGATAAAACTGGTCCAAAACACATTAACATAAAAATGACTCGAGCAAAACTTGAGGCTCTTGTTGAAGATCTTATTTCTAGAACAATTCCTCCTTGTGAGACAGCTCTTAAAGATGCTGGATTAAGTGCTAGTGAAATCGACGAAATAATACTTGTTGGTGGAATGACGAGAATGCCAAAAGTTATAGAAGAAGTTAAAAATTTTTTTGGTAAAGAACCGAACAAATCTGTAAATCCAGATGAAGTTGTCGCAATGGGTGCTGCTATTCAAGCTGGAGTACTGCAAGGTGATGTTAAAGACGTGCTATTGTTAGATGTTACACCACTTTCACTAGGAATAGAGACTTTAGGTGGAGTTTCTACTAAATTGATAGAGAAGAATACAACAATACCAACAAAAAAAAGCCAGGTTTTCTCAACAGCTGAAGATAGTCAGCCAGCAGTTTCAATAAGAGTTTTACAAGGTGAAAGAGATATGGCTTCAGACAATAAGGTTTTGGGTAACTTTGAGCTGGTTGGTATAGCTCCAGCTCCAAGAGGAGTTCCTCAAATTGAAGTTACATTTGATATCGATGCAAACGGAATTGTAAATGTTTCTGCAAAAGATAAAGGGACTGGTAAAGAACAAAAAATTCAAATTCAGGCATCAGGTGGTTTAAGTGATGATGAAATAAATCAAATGGTTAAAGATGCCGAGACAAATAAAGAGGCTGACAAAAAGAAAAGAGAGGCTGTAGATGCAAGAAATCAAGCTGATACTTTGCTTCATTCTACTGAAAAAAACTTAAAAGAGCATGGCGGTAAAGTTTCTGATGCAGATAAAAAAGCTATTGAAGATGCGTCTGCTAATGTAAGAAATGCATTAAAAGGAACTGATGTTGAAGAAATTAAAAAGAAAACCCAAGATTTGGTTCAAGCTTCAATGAAACTGGGCGAAGCTATTTACAAATCACAACAAAGTACAAAACCTGGTGATGCACCTAAAGATGCAAAAGATGAAGGGAAAAAAGACGATAATGTTGTTGATGCAGACTTTGAAGAAGTAAAAGACGATAAAGAAAAAAGCGCCTAAAATATCAACCATTTGTCTATAACAAGTTATGGCAAAAAGAGATTACTATGATGTCTTGGGAGTTGAAAAAAGCGCTAGTCCAGACCAAATAAAAGCAGCTTATAGAAAACAAGCAGTAAAACATCATCCTGACAAAAATAAGGGTGATAAAGGAGCCGAGGAAAAATTTAAAGAAGCCTCAGAAGCCTATCATGTTCTATCAAATTCTGAGAGAAAACAAAATTACGACAATTTTGGACATGCTGCATTTGAAAATGGTGGTGGTGGTGGAAGAGGTGGTTTTGGAAACTTTGACTTTTCTGGCTCTTTTTCAGATATCTTTGAAGACTTTTTTGGTGAAGGTTTTGGTGGAGGCGGAAGAAGATCAAGAAGATCTAATAACCGTGGCTCAGATTTAAGATATGATCTCTCTATAAGTTTAGAGGAGGCCTATGCTGGAAAAAAACAAGATATTAAATTTTCAACTTCTGATAAATGTGATGTTTGTAACGGATCAGGTTCAAAACCAGGTTATAGTGCAAGCACATGTTCAATGTGTGGAGGAAATGGACAAGTTCGTTCTAGCCAAGGTTTCTTTACTGTACAACAAACTTGCCCTCAGTGTGCAGGTTCTGGTGAACAAATAACTCACCCATGTACAAATTGTGGGGGGACAGGTAAAAAACAAACAAGTAAGAGACTTTCTGTAACTATTCCTAAAGGAGTAGACGATGGAACTAGAATCAGATTATCTGGTAAAGGGGAAGCAGGTTCCAGGGGAGCTAGCAACGGTGATCTTTATTTATTTATTAATGTAAATTCTCATGAACTTTTCAAAAGGTCTGAAGAAAATTTATTTTTTGAATGTCCAATATCAATTGCAGACGCTGCTTTAGGAGCTGAAATAAAAATACCAACAATAGATGGTGGGAAAGCAAAGATAAAAATCCCAGCTGGAACACAAAGTGGTAAACAATTTAGATTAAGAGAAAAAGGAATGCCATTAATGAGAGGAAATGATTATGGGGATCTTTATGTTCAAGTGAATACTGAGGTACCAGTATCTTTAAATAAAGAACAAAAAGAGTTACTTGAAAAATTTAGAGAAATTGAAAATGAAAAATCAAATCCAAGCATTAAAAAATTCTTTAAAAAAGCAAAAAGTTTTTGGAAAAATTAGATGAAAAAAAAAATTAAATATATAATTTTTGGTATTATTTATGTTTTGGCAATTCTAATTCTAGGTGCCTATTTTTATAAAGAGGGCATTGGAATAATTTAATTATCTTTTGCTAATCTTATAAATATATCTCCCATACCACCTTGTACTTCCTCAAGAGGAGCATTATTTCTTAGTTCGCAGTATTGTCCTGTGACTTCATGACTATCAATAGCAGCTATACTTTGAGAATTACATTTTGTGGCGTTATGAAATAAACCGATTACTAGTCTCTCATCTAATACAAATACTTGATTATTATCGAGTTTATTTCCATCGCAAAAATAATCCTTGTTTACTTCTCTTGGAAAATCTTTTTTACTACAGGGATTTTTTATTGTGAGAACGAAAAATTCTTTTTCTCCATCTGTAAAAGTATATTTCATTTTTTTTACTTTAGAGTATTTCATCAAATCACACGAACATGGATAGCAACATTTATGATAAAATCCGCATATTTTCTCTTCATTTTCTGCATTTTTAAGATAAACAAATTCTGGTTTGCTGTTTGGATCAATCAATGATCCAGATACAGCACAATATAACTTATTGTATTCTATAAAATCTTGGTAAGTGATTTCTTTTGTTAAAATATGTTTGAAAAATTTTGGACCTGCAGCATTCCTATTTTGATCAGGAAAAATTTTGGGCCAATCTTTTACTAAATCAGCATAATAATTAAATTGATTTGAATATGTTGGTTTTATTGAACTTAAAGTTATTAATATAAAAAAAATTATAAAGTATTTTAATTTGCTCATGATTTTATTTTTAGAATACTTTAATTAATCTAATTATTGAATTGAGTGTTATTGTCCTATTTTTTTTGATTTACTTCTATTGTTTTATTAAATTCATTTATTTTTATTGACTGAGAAGAACCATCGGTCCAAACTATTCTAACTGAAATATTTTTTTCACTTTCTCTAATACCGTAATGAGCTACGGGTTCCATTTGACATAAATATCCAGACCCAGCATCAATGGTTTTAGCATGATCTCTTAAGTTAGAATTGAGTATAACAGTTGCTCCTCTTGCAGGTGCACCATGTTTATTTATTGGTTTAATTCTTATATAATTGAAGTCTTTTTTAATATCTGCTTTATACATTGTTAGTGGTTGCATGCCAGATTCTCCATGAGAAACCAATAATTCTAAAATTCCATCATCATCAATATCTGCAACTGCTGCTCCTGTTCCTAAACCATTTGACTCGTAAGCATTTTGAATTTTTATCTCTTCAAAAAAACCATTTTCTTTTATTTTGAATAATTTATTTGGTTCGCCAATATTATTCATAAATATTTCATCATAGCCATCATTATCAAAGTCTGCTGATATCACTGTTCTAATTCTAGTAGGAATATTATAGTTTGGAGTAGCGATATCTTTAAATTTGTTATCTTCTAATACAAAAGCCCTATGATAACCATTCCAATTGGATGTGATTATATCTAATCTCCCTCTATAAAGTATGTCTGATAAAGTTGTACCTCTTCCATTTTCAAATTGATCATCAACTTTATAATCCTTAGCTACATCCTGAAAGAAACCATCAGAATTATAATATAAAAAATTTTTTCCTCTTTCATTTGCAGCAAATATGTCAGTTTTTCCTGATAAAATATTTCCTGCAACTACAGCTCTACCACCAGTTATTTTATCAATTTTCAGCTGCTCTGCTAAATCTAGTATTTGTCTGGAGTTTTGTTCATAAAACCTAGTCGGACCCCCGTAATTGGCAACATATATGCCATATTTTCCATCACCATTTCTATCAACACAAACAACAGACCTACCAGCAGTTAAGTTTAAATTTTTTTTGTTAATATTTTTTTCAAATAAATCAATGAAACCATTACTACCATTATCAATCAATCTGTCTGAATATTTTTTTTCTCCACTATAGGTATCAGTATTTAAAAAATAAATTTCTTCAAATCCATCTTGGTCAATATCGCAAGCAGCAACCCCAATAGTTTTTCTTTTAGCATCATCAAAGATTTCGTTTTTATTTATATTTATAAGTTTCCCATTTTGGTAAGATAACGCTAAGTTTGAAAACCCAAACCCAGTAACGACAAATTCATATTTATTGTCTTGATTTATATCAGTGACAGACACACCATAACTTAGTCTAAAATCGTTATTATCAATGAGAGATGTTATATCTTTAAAAAAGTCAGCTTTAGATTGATTGATAGACACGAAAAAAATTAAAACCAAAAATAATTTTAAAAGGTATTTAATAACCATAATTGTTGTATATTGTTGAAAAAATATATTAAAAAAATTTAATGAGCAAAGTAAATTTAGCGATATCTGGTTGCATGGGACGAATGGGCCAACAACTGATCAAATCTTCAAGAGTTGATAAAAATTTTATACTAACAACACTTACAGAAAATAGATTAATAAAAAAAAAAATTTCTGGAATTAAACCTAGTTTAAATAATGAAGATTCCTTTAAAAATGTTGATTTAATTATTGATTTTACTGTCCCTAATTGTACTTTTGAAATTCTTAAAATTGCATCAAAGCTTAAAAAAAGAGTCGTTATTGGTACAACTGGATTTACCAAAAAAGAAGAAAATCTTATTAAAAAATTTTCAAAGAAAATTCCAATACTGAAAGCTGGAAACATGAGCTTAGGCATAAATTTGTTAATGTATTTAACTGAAATAGCATCTAAATCATTAGGAAATAATTTTTTAAGTAAAGTATATGAGGTTCATCATAAACATAAAATAGACTATCCATCCGGAACAGCGTTAATGTTGGGTAAGGGAATTGCTGTCGGCAAAAATAAAGATTTTTATAACTTATTTGGAAAAAAATATCTTAATAAAAAAAGTTTTCCTTATGGAAAAAAAATAAATTTTAACTCAATACGAAAAGGTAAAACAGTTGGTGAACACGAAGTTAAATTTTCAAGCGGAAAAGAAATTATTACATTAAATCACGAAGCATTTGATAGGGCTTTATACAGTGAAGGAGCTTTGACAGCTGGAAAATGGTTAATTAAAAAAAAACCGGGTTTATATTCGATGCGTGATGTTTTAAATTTTAAATGAGTGAGGAGCAAAGGGCAAAAATTGTTCTGCGAACTTTAAATAAAATATATCCAAAGACGCCAATTCCTCTTAAACACAGAAATATTTTTACTTTACTAGTTTCTGTTCTTTTATCTGCACAGTGTACAGACGTAAACGTTAATAATGTTACTAAAAATATATATCCAAAATATAATAAGCCTGAACACTTTGTTAAGTTGGGAAGAAAAAAAATTGAAAAACTAATACGAAGTATTGGTATTTTTAGAATTAAAGCAAAAAGTGTTTATAATTTATCAAAAACTTTAGTTGAAAAATATAATGGTAAGGTTCCAAAAACATTTGAACAACTTGAAGAATTACCAGGTGTTGGACATAAAACAGCTAGTGTGGTGATGTCTCAAGGGTTTGGATATGCTGCCTTTCCAGTAGATACCCATATTCACCGCCTAGCTCAAAGATGGGGTTTAACTAATGGAAAGAATGTTGTTCAAACAGAAGAAGATCTTAAAAGACTTTTTCCTAAAAAATATTGGAATAAGTTACATCTTCAAATTATATATTATGGAAGAGAATATTGTAAAGCAAGAGAGTGCTATGGTTTATCTTGTAAAATCTGTACTACTTGTTATCCTAAAAGAAAAAAACCACTTATAACCAAGAAAGCATAAATAATGAAAATATTAGGAATTGGAAACGCAATTGTAGATGTGATTTGCAAAGTAGAAGATGATTTTATCACTAAAAATAATTTAACTAAAAGCACCATGAAGTTAATTTTTGATGATAAAGAGTTTAAAGATTTATTATCAAATCTTAAAATTGAAAAAACGGTTTCAGGTGGATCAGTTGCTAATTCAATTGTTGGACTATCTCAACTTGGTAATGAAGTAGGTTTTATAGGTAAAATTAATGATGACGATCTTGGTGGAAAATACGAAGATGGTTTGAAACAGGAGAATGTTAAATATATTTATTCAAAAAAAAAAGAGGAACTGCCTACTGGAACTTGTTTAATATTAGTTACACCCGACTCTGAGAGGACAATGTGTACTTTCTTAGGGACTGCGGGTAAAATAAATGAAAATGACGTTAGTTCAGAAACTATTAAACAAAGTGAAACAATACTTCTAGAAGGTTATCTTTGGGACGAGGGAGAACCCAAAAAAGCTTTTGAGAAAGCAATTCAGAGTGCTAAAAAAGTTGCAATGTCACTATCTGATCAGTTTTGTGTTGATAGACATAAGCCTCACTTTTTAGATTTAGTTAAAAACAAATTAGATATAACTTTTGCCAATGAGCAAGAGATAATGTCTCTAATTGATGCAAAATCTTTTGATGAAGTAATTAGTTTTTCAAAATCACTTGGCAAAATAATAGTTTTAACAAGAGGTGAAAAAGGTGCAGTTGCAATTAATGGAGATGAAGTTGTTGATTGTGGTATTAAGCAAGGTCTTAAGATTGTTGATTTAACTGGAGCTGGGGATCTTTTTGCAGCAGGTTTTTTGCATGGACAAGTAAATAACATGTCGTTGAAAGAAAGTTTAGATAAAGGAACTGAAATGTCTTCAAAAGTTATCCAACAAATTGGGGCCAGACTATAAAAGTAATATTTAATAATTTATTTTTTTTTTCTTTTAAAACTACCTTTGCCTTTTTTAGGTTTTACAACTCGAGGCTTATATTTTTTGGAATACAAATCTTTTACAATAAAATTTTTTTTAAATTTCATATTTAATCCTTTTTTACCCAAAACTGATACATGCCTTGGAAAATATTTGGATATTTTGTCTCAAAATCATGCCAATTTTTTAGTGAAGTAAATTTTTTATCATCTCTATAAAATTTTGAATAATCTTTTTTAATTAATACATTAGTAAAACCCAAGAACTGTAAATTATATTTTTGCAAAAGTTTTGAAATTTTTGGTAAAGTGAAACGATATTCTTGTACATGTAAGATTAGATCTCTAAAACTTGATGTTGTATAAAAATCATAATTATTAATAAGTTTCGCTAATGAGTTATTATCAGTATTATTTTTAAGAATTTCTCTGCAACGTCTAATATCCTTTAAAGTACTTTTAATATTATATTTTTTAATAAATTCTCTTGTTTCAACAATATGCTTTCTTGCTAATTCACTATATAAACCTAGTTTTAAGTAACCTTGGGGTTCTAAAAGGTCTAATAATACTGAAAGGCCAAACTCAGGGTCATTCAAATGATGAAGTACACCTACACACTCAATTACATTAAATTTTCTTTTAATATTTTTTAAATTTAAGAGATCTGAATGAAGAAATTCGATATTTTTGCTATTTAATTCACCCATTTTACGTTTAGCTAAAGCTAAACTTGACAAGCTAAGATCAATTGCAAGAACATTGGAGTCCGTATAAACAGAGTGTTTAGCCAGTTGTTGGCCTGTTCCACATCCAACAACAAGTATATTATTTATAGTTGGTCTCTTATTTAAAAAGATTTGATTAGGTTTAATATCGTTATTTAAATCTGATAAAAAATCAGTTGGTGAAATTTTATTTATATTTTTCCATCTTGGATATGGATTTTCTTCATACTGCTCTCTAACTTTTTTTGAAACCTGGTCATCGATTTCAATTGAGTTAATTGTTTTTCTCAGTTTTTTCTCTTCTAATATGTCTTTAATTTGTATTTTTATGAGTTCGTTTAATAAATGATTTGAAGACAGGAAACTTGACAACTTTTTTGTTATAATTTCAGAGCAATTAAGTGGGATATAACAAGCAAAAATCGCAATTTCAATCTCACTTATATTTTTACTTTTCTCTATTTTATCCTTTAAAATATCAATGAAACTCATTTCTTCTTCAGATTGAAATATAATATACTCATTTAAAGAGGATTGGACTGCAAATGACAAAATAAAATTAAAATATTCTTCTAAGAGTCTAACTTTATTTTTCTTAAGTAGAAGTAGAAATTCTTTTCTAATTATATATAAAAATTTTTCCAAACTTTTATCTCTAAATAGAGATTTTTGTAACATTAAATGAAAAAGTTCTTTTTTTAAAATTGATAAAACAAAATTATCACTCAAGAATGACAATTCGGTTTTATAAAGATTTTCAATTATCTTATAGTCTTCCTCAAAAATAATTAAACTTTTTGCATTATTAAATAATAAATTGTGATTAATAGAATTTTTTTTATATAAGAAAATAAACATTTCTATTAATTCTTTACTATTGCTTTCGGTTAGATTCTTAAGACGTAAAGTATTGAATAGATCTACTACACCAGATACAGCCATTAAATTATTAGGATCAATAACAAAAATTTTTTTATAACATTCTAAAGCATTTTTAAAATTTCTTAGCTCTTTATATATTGTTGCAATAATGGCGTTACATTGAATATTATTTGGTTCTAATTGGATTACTTTTTTTAAATAATTTAAAGCTTTTTCATACTCACCTTTTTTTACATATATTATTCCCAAATTTAAATTTGCATGTGTGAATTCTGGTTTAATAGAAACTGCTTTTTCGTAATAAGATATTGCCTTATCAATTTTACCAACTTCATTGTAAATATTCCCTAAATTATTGTTTAGAAACTGATTATTTGGTTCTAAATTTAAAGCTTTTAAGAGAACTTGTTCAGCTTTATCTTTTCTATTTGTTTGAGCAAATAATGTAGCAAGGTAGTTTAAACAATTGATATGCTTTGGGTCTATTTTTAAAACCTCATTATATAATTGTTCGGCATCAGAATAATTTTTATTGTTGTAACTTTTGGTTGCTTTAAAAATTAAACTATCAACTATGGATTGACTCATTTTATTGAAATCATATATCCCTGCTTAGAACTTAATATAAAATTATTATCTTTAAATGCTTTGTTTATTTTTGTTCTCAATCTGTATATGTGGGTTTCTACTGTATGTGTTTCTAACTTTGAATTGTGACCCCATACTTCAGTTTGCAGCTGACTAATTTTTACAGGTTTTTCAATTCTATTTAAAAATATTAAGATATTTATCTCCCTTTCAGTCAAATTCAAACTCTTATCTTTATTAAAAATTTTTCTTGAGTTTAGGTTTAATTTATAAATTCCTAAATTTATCTCAGATTGTTGATTAAATTTTTTTTTTAAGAATTTAATATTTATATTTTCAATTAACTTAGTAATTTCTATTGGAAATTTATTGATAATCATTAAATCTTCGATATCTCCCTTTTTTTTGTTTGATATAATTAAATAATTGTCTTGATCATCTAATCTAAAATCTTTCAATTGGTTAATATTAATTAAATTGAAATTGATATAACTATCTATTTCACGAAGTACATCATACAAAATTTTAAAATCATAAATTACTAAAGTTTGATTATTCATATATAATAAAGAATATGACAATTGTTCTAAAAAATAAAGCTACACTTATATTTGATGATTTTATATTTAAATGCTCGATTGGGAAAAGGGGGCTAACTAAAAATAAAATTGAAGGCGATAAAAAAACACCAATTGGAACATTTTCGTTAGGTAATTTATATTACAGAAAAGATAGGCACTCAAAACCTTTTACAAAATTAAAATGTATTCCAATTAAAGAAGAGATGGGCTGGTGTGATGATATAAAAAGTAAAAATTTCTATAACAAATTAATTAAGGATAAAAAAAATATTCGACATGAAAAATTATATAGAAAAGATTACAAATATGACTTCATAATCCCAATTAATTATAATACAAAAAAACCAAAGATTGGGAAAGGAAGTGCAATATTTATCCATTTGTTAAATAAATTAGGACCAACTTCAGGGTGCGTAGCGTTAAGGAAAAAAGATTTTTTGATTTTGATAAAACTTATTAATAAAAATACTAAGATAAAATTAAGTTAGCCTCTTTGACCAAATATATTTGATCCAATTCTTAAATATGTCGCATTAAATTCTAATGCATTTAGGTAATCTGAGGACATGCCCATGCTGATTTCATCTAAGTTTATTTTATTATTTAATTCTTTCATTTGTGAAAAAAAAGTTGTTGAGTCTTCACCAAATGGCGGAATACACATTGTTCCAATTATATTTAAACCTATATTTTTAGAAAAATTGTAAAATTCTTCTAAATTATTTTTTGTTATCCCTGACTTCTGACTCTCTTCTCCTAAATTAATTTGAATGAAAACTCTTGGTTTTACATTTTGTTTTTCTTGTTCTTCGGCAATTTTTTTAGCTAATTTTTCATTATCTAAAGAATGTATGTAATCAAAAACTTTTACAGCAAACTTAACCTTATTAGTTTGTAATTTTCCAATCAAATGTAACTTTATTTTATTATTTTTAAGTTTAATATCTGTCCATTTCTCAACTGCTTCCTGTACTTTGTTTTCACCATAATCTAAGTGACCGTATTCAATTAAGGGTAAAATATGATCAATCTTAAATGTTTTTGAAACTGCAATTATTTTTGGTATTCTGCTTTTTTCATTCAAGTCTAGCAATTTTGATTTGATCAAACTTTGAATTGATAATAAATTTTGAATAGTTTTATGCATAATAAATTTCTCGAAAAATATTACTTTATAGATAAATTTGAAAAAAGTAACATTGATAAACAAGATTTAAATACAACTATAATATACCGCAATTACAAAACAAATTATAAAATAAGTGAGATTATCTCTATAAGAAATTACTGTAAGGGGAAAAAAATTAAATTTTTAATTTCGAATAATATTAAATTATCATTAAAATTAAACTTAGATGGTGCATACTTACCATCATTTAATAAAGACTACGATCATTTGTCCTATGACCTTAAGAAAAATTTTTACATAATAGGCTCAGCACATAATATAAAAGAAATAAGAATTAAAGAAAAACAGAAAGTTGATAAAATTTTTTTGTCATCATTATTTAAAAAAAATAATAATTTTCTTGGAGTAAATAAGTTTAATTTGATATCAAAACTCACAAAAAACAAAATTATTGCTCTAGGCGGTATTTCAAAAGAAAATTTAAAATTAGTAGGTCTTACAAAATCAGTAGGTTTTGCTGGTATTTCATTTTTTAGGTAAAAAAAAAGGCCCCTAAAAAGGGGCCCTTTTTATAAAAAATTTACTTCTTCTTTAATTAGAATGAGAAAGAGAAGTTAACTTCGTATGAAGTGTTATCAGTTGTAGATGATCCAGCAACATTATCAGTAGACTGATGTGAAGCTGAAATTGCTACACCACCCATTGTGAATGATGCACTAACCGCTGATGACTCTTGATCTTCTAAAGTTGAAGAATAGTCAAGTGTAGATGCACCATATGAAATAGATAAATCATCACTTACTGCATAAGAGATACCATATGCTGAGAAGTCTTCATCTGTTCCAGTACCTGCATCAGATTCATTCGACTGAATACCAACTGAGATAGGTCCATTTGAGTAAACTGCACTAAATACGTTTAAGTCTAGTTTATCAGCTACATCGTTGTTTTCACCCATTGCAGCTTTAACAGTTAAACCATCAATTCCAGTATAAGCAATACCGATTTCAGTAGAGCTTTCTAGTGGAGTACCTTTAGCAGGTTTGTATGCAGCTTTAAGAGCAATTGAATCACTTACAGTGTAGTCATAAATGAAAGAATTGTTTCCTATTGTTGCATTTGTTGGTCCATCAACTGTACCACCGATTGAAGTTCCCCAAGATTCTTCGTTTGCACTTGGAACTAAGTCATCCCATGCACCAACTGGACCTGAAGATCCGTGACCTGAGAATACTAATACACCCATATCACCTGTATCGATTGTTAAGCTTCTGTCATCCCAAGGGCCAACATTTCCAACAGCACCAGCTCCATCTAACTGTAAGCTAGTTGAAATTGTGAAACCATTATCCATTTCACCACTTGCAGAGAAAGTAACTTGGTCAGTCATTGACCAACCGTTTCCACCATTACTGTTATCTTCTCCACCAAAAAAGAGTGACGTACCACCAGATACACTCATAGAGGCTGCTTGCGCAGATCCCGCTACTAATACAGTACCTAATGCTGTCAATCCTACTTTTTTTAGATTGTTCATATTATTACCTTTCGTTAATTGTTTAATATTAAACAGGTAATTACTATCAATTCTTCTCGATTTTTCTCATTTATTGTTAATTTGGTTAGTTTTTTTTATAACAGTGTTGCATTTTTACATCACAAAAAATGTTGAATTATGTAACATATTTAGCATTTCTAAAAAAAAACTTTTAATTATAGTGTTTTTTCATCTATTACTAAGTTTTAGGAAGATTTATGCCAAAATTTATAAACATACGAATCTCAAATTTTTTAGTTATTGCTCTTTTTGCACTCACATCATGTAAAGGCTTAGAAAACTTACCTGGGGGAAATGCCAGAGAAAATCCACCAGATCCAAAAGCGAGAGTTCAAAAAAATCTAGAAGAAGGTAGAGGTTTCAGATTAGACAATATGCTTAATTCTGGAAATAAGGGTGGAGACTTTTTGTTTGCTAGTGCTAACGAACTCTGGAGAGCATCCTTAGATACTTTGGACTTTATGCCTCTTTCAGCTGTTAATTACAGTGGTGGTATAATTATAACTGATTGGTATTCAGACGCAAATAGTCTTAACGAGTCAGTAAAAATATCTATTCGTTTTTTAACAAATGAAGTGAGAGCTGATGCTTTAGATATAAAAGTTTTTTATAAAAAATGTAATCAAGTAGCAAGTTGTAAAATATCACAAAAAACTGGTTCACTTTCAGCTGAGCTTAAAAAACAAATTTTGTCAAAAGCAACAATTTATAAAAAACAAAATAAAGATAAAAATTTCAAGCCTTATAAAGGTGGAAAAACCGCCAGAAAAAAATAATTAGAAGTAAGTTTTAATTCGATTCAATGGATAGATATAATTTTAAAACTGTAGAAGAAAAATGGCAAGAAAAATGGCTTAAATCAGGTGTTTTTCGATCAAAAGTGGATCACTCTAAAGAAAAATTTTATTGTCTTGAAATGTTTCCATATCCCTCAGGAAAAATACACATGGGTCATGTAAGGAACTATACTATTGGTGATGTTTTATCACGTTATAAATCCTTGCAAGGATATAATGTGATGCATCCGATGGGTTGGGATGCATTTGGTATGCCAGCTGAAAATGCTGCAAGAGAAAATAATTTAGATCCTAAGGATTGGACAAATAAAAATATATTAACAATGAAAGAACAATTAAAACGTCTTGGTCTTTCCATTGATTGGGATAGAGAAATTTCCACTTGTTCAGAGGAATATTATAAGCATCAACAATTGTTTTTTTTAGAGCTTTATGAAAAGGGACTAGTTTATAGAAAAGAAAATTATGTAAACTGGGATCCTATTGATCAAACCGTTCTTGCCAATGAACAAGTTATAGATGGTAAAGGATGGAGATCTGGAGCAGTTGTTGAACGTAAAAAATTAAATCAATGGTTTTTTAATATTTCAAAATTCTCACAAGAATTACTTGATGGTTTGGATGATTTAAAACAGTGGCCTAATAAGGTTAAAGTTATGCAAAAAAATTGGATTGGAAAATCATTTGGATGTGAAATTGCATTTAAAACAGAAGGAGATTTACCAGTAAAAGAGATCAAATGTTTTACGACTAGACCTGATACTTTATTTGGATTTTCATTCTTAGCACTTTCAGTTGATCACGAAATATCTAACTATTTTAAAAATGACACAGCCTTCCAGGAATTTAAAGCAGAATGCTCAAAGACAGGCACTACTGAAGAGGCAATCGCAATAGGAGAAAAAATAGGTTTTAAAACAAATCTTGAAGCAATTAATCCATTAAATCCATCTCAAAAAGTACCTGTTTTCTTTGCTAATTTCGTTTTGATGGATTATGGATTTGGTGCAGTCTTTGGATGCCCTGCTCACGACCAAAGAGATTTTGACTTTGCTAAAAAATATGATCTTGAAATTAAGACTGTGGTAAGGCCAGTAACAGAGAAAGATAGTTTTGAGGTTAAAGATGAAGCTTACTCAGGACCTGGGATTTTGATAAACTCTGAGTTTTTAAATGAACTTAAAGCACCGCATGAGTCAATACTAAGAACTATTGAAGTTTTAGAAGAAAGAAAAAATTTTTTATATTATAATTCTGATGGTTTCTTTCAGGATGTAGCTAAGGATTATAAAGTTGATGATCAATTTGAAAATGGAAGAGGTACAACTTTATCAGACATACTTTATAGAGGGAGATTAGATATAATCACATCCAATTGGAATGGTTATCATAGGGCTTTTGTATTAGAAGATAACAAATTTAAAGATATCGCTACTCCAAACTATAATATTCCTACTAGAATTAGAACAGTGATATCAGCAGACTTTGATAATGATGGCTATGATGAAATATTTATGAATAATATTGGCGAACCAAATAAATTATTCAAAATAAAAGAAAATGGTTTTTTTGAAGAGATAAAAATTCAAAATGCTTACGAGTCAAATGGTTTAGGAACAGGAGCAGCAGTTGCAGATATTGATGATGATGGAATTTTAGAATTATTGGTTTCTCATGGAGAATCTGGCATGCAACCACTAACAATGTATAAAGCAGATATTAAAAAAGACTTCAATTATATAAGAATTAAACCAATAAATAAACATGGTGCACCTGCAAGAGGAGCAACTGTTATACTCAATTCTAACTTAAGAGATCATGCTAAAACCATTGATGCTGGGTCTGGATATTTATGTCAAATGGAACCCGTAGCTCATTACGGTATTAGAGAAAGTGAAAAAAATATTTCAGTTAGAATAGTTTGGACCGATGGTTCTTCTCAGTCAATAAAAATAAATGAATTTAATAAAACAATAGAAGTAAATCAAAAAAAATAGGACAATAACACTCAATTCAATAATTAGATTAATTAAAGTATTCTAAAAATAAAATCATGAGCAAATTAAAATACTTTATAATTTTTTTTATATTAATAACTTTAAGTTCAATAAAACCAACATATTCAAATCAATTTAATTATTATGCTGATTTAGTAAAAGATTGGCCCAAAATTTTTCCTGATCAAAATAGGAATGCTGCAGGTCCAAAATTTTTCAAACATATTTTAACAAAAGAAATCACTTACCAAGATTTTATAGAATACAATAAGTTATATTGTGCTGTATCTGGATCATTGATTGATCCAAACAGCAAACCAGAATTTGTTTATCTTAAAAATGCAGAAAATGAAGAGAAAATATGCGGATTTTATCATAAATGTTGCTATCCATGTTCGTGTGATTTGATGAAATACTCTAAAGTAAAAAAAATGAAATATACTTTTACAGATGGAGAAAAAGAATTTTTCGTTCTCACAATAAAAAATCCCTGTAGTAAAAAAGATTTTCCAAGAGAAGTAAACAAGGATTATTTTTGCGATGGAAATAAACTCGATAATAATCAAGTATTTGTATTAGATGAGAGACTAGTAATCGGTTTATTTCATAACGCCACAAAATGTAATTCTCAAAGTATAGCTGCTATTGATAGTCATGAAGTCACAGGACAATACTGCGAACTAAGAAATAATGCTCCTCTTGAGGAAGTACAAGGTGGTATGGGAGATATATTTATAAGATTAGCAAAAGATAATTAAATTATTCCAATGCCCTCTTTATAAAAATAGGCACCTAGAATTAGAATTGCCAAAACATAAATAATACCAAAAATTATATATTTAATTTTTTTTTTCATCTAATTTTTCCAAAAACTTTTTGCTTTTTTAAAGAATTTTTTAATGCTTGGATTTGATTTTTCATTTTCAATTTCTCTAAATTTTTCAAGTAACTCTTTTTGTTCTTTATTTAAAGATACTGGTACCTCAGTATTCACTTGAACATAAAGATCCCCATAATCATTTCCTCTCATTAATGGCATTCCTTTTTCTCTTAATCTAAATTGTTTACCACTTTGTGTTCCAGCTGGGATTTTTATCTTTGCTTTCCCACCATCTATTGTTGGTATTTTTATTTCAGCTCCTAAAGCAGCGTCTGCAATTGATATTGGACATTCAAAAAATAAATTTTCTTCAGACCTTTTGAAAAGTTCATGAGAATTTACATTAATAAATAAATAAAGATCACCGTTGCTAGCTCCCCTGGAACCTGCTTCCCCTTTACCAGATAATCTGATTCTAGTTCCATCGTCTACTCCTTTAGGAATAGTTACAGAAAGTCTCTTACTTGTTTGTTTTTTACCTGTCCCCCCACAATTTGTACATGGGTGAGTTATTTGTTCACCAGAACCTGCACACTGAGGGCAAGTTTGTTGTACAGTAAAGAAACCTTGGCTAGAACGAACTTGTCCATTTCCTCCACACATTGAACATGTGCTTGCACTATAACCTGGTTTTGAACCTGATCCGTTACAAACATCACATTTATCAGAAGTTGAAAATTTAATATCTTGTTTTTTTCCAGCATAGGCCTCCTCTAAACTTATAGAGAGATCATATCTTAAATCTGAGCCACGGTTATTAGATCTTCTTGATCTTCTTCCGCCTCCACCAAAACCTTCACCAAAAAAGTCTTCAAAGATATCTGAAAAAGAGCCAGAAAAGTCAAAGTTTCCAAAACCACCTCTTCCACCACCACCACCATTTTCAAATGCAGCATGTCCAAAATTGTCGTAATTTTGTTTTCTCTCAGAATTTGATAGAACATGATAGGCTTCTGAGGCTTCTTTAAATTTTTCCTCGGCTCCTTTATCACCCTTATTTTTGTCAGGATGATGTTTTACTGCTTGTTTTCTATAAGCTGCTTTTATTTGGTCTGGACTAGCGCTTTTTTCAACTCCCAAGACATCATAGTAATCTCTTTTTGCCATAACTTGTTATAGACAAATGGTTGATATTTTAGGCGCTTTTTTCTTTATCGTCTTTTACTTCTTCAAAGTCTGCATCAACAACATTATCGTCTTTTTTCCCTTCATCTTTTGCATCTTTAGGTGCATCACCAGGTTTTGTACTTTGTTGTGATTTGTAAATAGCTTCGCCCAGTTTCATTGAAGCTTGAACCAAATCTTGGGTTTTCTTTTTAATTTCTTCAACATCAGTTCCTTTTAATGCATTTCTTACATTAGCAGACGCATCTTCAATAGCTTTTTTATCTGCATCAGAAACTTTACCGCCATGCTCTTTTAAGTTTTTTTCAGTAGAATGAAGCAAAGTATCAGCTTGATTTCTTGCATCTACAGCCTCTCTTTTCTTTTTGTCAGCCTCTTTATTTGTCTCGGCATCTTTAACCATTTGATTTATTTCATCATCACTTAAACCACCTGATGCCTGAATTTGAATTTTTTGTTCTTTACCAGTCCCTTTATCTTTTGCAGAAACATTTACAATTCCGTTTGCATCGATATCAAATGTAACTTCAATTTGAGGAACTCCTCTTGGAGCTGGAGCTATACCAACCAGCTCAAAGTTACCCAAAACCTTATTGTCTGAAGCCATATCTCTTTCACCTTGTAAAACTCTTATTGAAACTGCTGGCTGACTATCTTCAGCTGTTGAGAAAACCTGGCTTTTTTTTGTTGGTATTGTTGTATTCTTCTCTATCAATTTAGTAGAAACTCCACCTAAAGTCTCTATTCCTAGTGAAAGTGGTGTAACATCTAACAATAGCACGTCTTTAACATCACCTTGCAGTACTCCAGCTTGAATAGCAGCACCCATTGCGACAACTTCATCTGGATTTACAGATTTGTTCGGTTCTTTACCAAAAAAATTTTTAACTTCTTCTATAACTTTTGGCATTCTCGTCATTCCACCAACAAGTATTATTTCGTCGATTTCACTAGCACTTAATCCAGCATCTTTAAGAGCTGTCTCACAAGGAGGAATTGTTCTAGAAATAAGATCTTCAACAAGAGCCTCAAGTTTTGCTCGAGTCATTTTTATGTTAATGTGTTTTGGACCAGTTTTATCTGCCGTGATAAAAGGTAAATTAATCTCAGTTTGAGCTGCAGAGGATAATTCAATTTTTGCTTTCTCTGCGGCCTCCTTAAGTCTTTGTAAAGCTAATTTATCGGATTTTAAATCAATACCATTTTCTTTTTTAAATTCAGCTAATAAATAATCAACAATTGTATTGTCAAAATCTTCACCACCTAAAAAAGTATCACCATTTGTAGATTTAACTTCAAATACTCCGTCTCCTAGTTCAAGTATTGAAACATCAAAAGTACCTCCACCTAAATCATAAACTGCAATCTTATTGCTTGTTTTTTTGTCTAATCCGTAAGCAAGCGCTGCTGCAGTTGGTTCGTTAATAATTCTTAAAACTTCTAAACCTGCAATTTTACCAGCATCTTTAGTTGCTTGTCTTTGAGCGTCATTAAAGTAGGCTGGAACAGTTATCACAGCTTGAGACACTTCTTGGCCTAAATATTTTTCGGCTGTCTCTTTCATTTTCTGAAGTGTAAAAGCAGAAATTTGAGATGGTGAATATTTATTACTCTTAGCTTCTATCCAAGCATCTCCTTTATCAGAGTTTACGATTTTAAATGGTGCAGTCTCAACATCTTTTTTAACAGAAGGATCGTCAAAATTTCTTCCAATTAATCTTTTAACAGCAAATATTGTATTTTCTGGATTGGTTACTGCTTGTCTTTTTGCAGGTTGCCCAATTAATTTCTCATCATTATCAGAAAATGCAACTACAGATGGGGTTGTTCTTGCGCCTTCCGCATTTTCTAAAACTTTAGCTTGAGTACCCTCCATCACGGCTACACAAGAGTTTGTTGTTCCTAAATCTATTCCTATTACTTTACTCATAATTCATTACCTTCTCGACATATAAGTGCTAATTGTTAGACTACAACCGTCTACAAAATTTAAATTTTGCATGTTTTTATTGGTTTTTTTCATCTTTTTGTCCTTCTTTTTGCTCTTCTTTTACTTTTTTCTTAGAAACACCAACCAAAGAAGGTCTCAATAATCTTTCTTTCATCATAAATCCTTTTTGTATTTCTTGAACAATTGTTCCAGGCTCTTTGGTATCATCCTCAACTTCCATCATTGCTTGATGAAGATTTGGATCAAGTTTTTCATTAATTGACTTTATAGGCTCAATATTATTCTTTTTGAATATTGAAAGCATATCGTTATTTATAATATCTAAATGCTCCACAATTTTTTTAAGTGCATCTGAAGCTTTTAATTTTTCATCATTTTCTAATGCAGCTTTTGATCTCTCCAGATTATCTAACAAGTTTAATGCCTCTTTAGCAAAAGAATATCCACCATATTCATATGCATCGTCTCTTTCTTTTTCAAACCTTCGTCTCTGATTTTCCATTTCTGCAAATGTTCTTGCCAGCTTATCTTTGAGAGTTTCTAATTCCTCTTCTGGGCTTAGTTTTTCAACTTCTTTTTTTTCAGGCTCTAAATTTTTGTCATCACTGTTTTGATTTACATCATCATTGTCAGCTGTTTGAGTATTTATCCCATTATCCTCAGAAGTAGTTTTATCTATGTTTTCTTTTAGTTCTTCTTTGTCCATATTGTTTATATGGTAAGAAAAAGTATAATTTCTAGATGGTTAAAAAAAAAATTAAAGAGATATTCATTGGCTCAAATAATAAAGGAAAACTAAAGGAAATAGCAGATTTACTACCCAAACGATTAAAAATTTATTCAAATTTGGACTTTAAAATATCCAGCCCAAAAGAAACTGGAACCACATTTAAACAAAACTCTTTTATAAAAGCAAAATATTTTTCAGAAAAAACTAATAAAATTTGTATGTCGGATGACTCTGGAATTGAAATTGATATTTTGGATAAGGCACCTGGGGTATATTCAGCAGATTGGTCAGGGAAAAAAAGGAATTTCAATTTCGCTATTGATAAAGTTTACAGAGAAATTTCTAAAAAAGATAAAAATTGGAAAAAAAAAAATTTAACTGCAAGATTTATTTGTGTTCTTACTATCTTTTGGCCAGATGGCAAATTCGTAAGTAAAATTGGAAAAATTGAAGGGCGAATATCTAATTTAAAGAAAGGTAAAAAAGGTTTTGGATACGATCCAATCTTTATTCCTAAAGGGAAACGATTAACTTTTGGAGAGATGGATCCTA
>CABYFX010000018.1 GCA_902518395.1 uncultured Pelagibacteraceae bacterium
ATTTAAATATTTTAGTTTATGGAGCAATTAGAAATTCAAAATCATTAGAAGAATTAATTGATGTAACACAAGAAATTAAAAAATCTATAAAAATAAATATTATAGTGGCGGGAGAACAAAATGATGAAGCAAACTATATCTTAAAAAAAAAAAATTTAAAAAAAAAAAATGTTGAGGTAAATTTTAAAATATTTAATAGATTTATTCATCCTAATGAGGAGGCGTATTTATTTTCTAATATTGATGTAGTTTGGTGTGTCTATAAAAATACTCCTCTTGGCTCAAGTGGTGTATTCCATATATCTAATAATTATCAAAAACCTGTTTTAACTAATGATCTTGGCTTAGTTGGATGGTATAATAAAAGATATAAGCTTGGTCCTGTTCTTAAATTTAAAAATTCAAAAGACTTTGGTAATTCTTGTAAAAGCATCATAGAGTTACATACAAATCAAAAGAAATACAAATATTATAAACAAAACCAATCAAGGTTATATAATCAGTTAAAAAAACAAAAAAAACTTAAGGAATTAATTGGTAAGGATTTAATAAAAGAGACAGGGTAAATTAAATTTTCAATTTCATCATTTTAAATGTATACATGTTAAATGCAGTCTGTAATCTTAGCCGGTGGTAGAGGAACTAGAATATCCGAGGAGAGCTTACTTAGACCAAAACCTTTAATTGAAATTGGTGGTAAACCAATAATTTGGCATATTATGAAACATTATTCGTACCACGGAATAAACGATTTTATAATATGTTGTGGTTATAAAGGAGAATTGCTCAAAGAATACTTTTCAAATTTTGGAATTTATTCCTCGGATATAACAATTGATCTTAAAAAAAATAAATTAACTTATCACAAGAATAATTTTGAAAAATGGAAAATTACTTTAATTGATACTGGAGCTGAAACTCAAACAGGTGGTAGAATTAAAAGAGTCAAAAAATATTTAAAGGATACATTCTGTTTGACCTATGGTGATGGTTTATCTAATGTAAATATCACTGAGAGCATAAAATTTCATAAGAAAAATAAAAAATTAGCTACTATTACAGTAGTACAACCTGCAGGTAGATTTGGTTCGATTAATTTAAAAAAAAATACTGTTACTAATTTTGTAGAAAAACCCAAAGGAGATGGAGGATGGATCAATGGAGGATTTTTTGTACTTAATAAAAAAATTCTTAATTTTATCGATAACGATGAGACAGTTTGGGAAAAAGAACCACTAACTAATCTTTCGAAAAAACGTCAGTTGTTAGGTTATAAGCATAATGGATTCTGGTATCCAATGGATACAATCAGAGACAAAGAACATTTGGAGAATTTGTGGCAAATGCCAAACTGTCCTTGGAAAACTTAGAATGATCAATGATTATAAGTTTTGGAAAAATAAAAAAGTTTTAATAACAGGTCATACAGGTTTTAAAGGATCTTGGCTATCTCTTTTGCTATATAATTTTGAAGCAAAATTATACGGTTACTCTTTAAAACCAGAGAAAGGTCATTTTTTTCAGAAAGCAAAACTTAATAAAATTTTTATTAAATCTACCTACTCAAATATTCTAAATTATCAAAGTTTAAGAAATAATATAAAGAAAATCAAACCTCAAATTATTTTTCACTTAGCAGCACAGCCCTTAGTGGTAGACTCTTATAAAAGTCCAAAAGATACATTTGATGTAAATTTAATGGGAACTTTAAATTTATTAGAAGCAATTAAAAAAGTTAAAACTATTAATACAGTTATTATAATAACAACTGATAAAGTTTATAAAATAAAAAAAAATAATCCATATTATTCTGAGAAAAACCCAATCGGTGCGTCGGACCCGTATGGTACTTCCAAGTCCTGTGTAGAATTACTTTCAGAAAGTTACAAATATTCATATTTTAACGATAAAAAACCTAGTATATCAACAGCCAGAGCTGGTAATGTGATCGGTGGTGGAGACTACTCAAAAAATAGAATTGTGCCTGATTATCTAAACGCAAAAAACTTTAAAAAAACTTTAATTATTAGGAATCCTAAACATATCAGACCATGGCAATATGTTTTAGAACCAGTATATGGTTATACGTTGTTGGCAAAAAAAAAATTCTTTGAAAATAAAAAACAAAAGTTCGATTCTTGGAATTTTGCACCCAATTATAAAGACTCAATAAGTGTGAGAAATTTAGTGAATCTTTTTCAAAAATCAAAATCAAATAAGGAAAAAATTCGCATTTCTTTAAAAAAAGGTAAACAACTTGAAAAGGAAACATCTATTTTAAAGTTAAGTGCCAGCAAATCAAAAAAAAATCTTAATTGGCGTCTGAAATTTTCACTTCAAGAAACAATTGATAAAATTTTGACTTGGAATGATATGGTAAAGTCTGAAACTGTTTTTAAAGTAAGCTTAAAGTTCGTAAAAGATTATATTAATAAAAATTAATTTTTTAATAATAATAAAATTTTTTCTGTCATAAATTTGGAGTAAATCATATGACCATATTTGTTTAAATGGATATTATCAAAATAAAAGCTTTCTTTATTCTCTTCTTTGAGATCTGAAATATCATAGAAATTTTCAAATATATTTAAATAATCTTTAAAATAATAATTATTTTTTTTATTTATTATTTCATCAACAGATGGGGAATAAAAAATAATAAATTTTATATCTTTTTCTTTTAGCGTTTGATCTAGATTCTTAATTAAATCCTCATAATAATTTAAATCAATTGCTGAATTAATGTCCTCAACTCCCAAATTGTATTTAAATTTATTCCTATATTTATCTATATAGATAAATAATACTTCAGTAAGAGCTGGAAAAAAGTTATCAATTTTTTTAGACCAAAAAGGTTGACTTAATACATTATGAAAGGTTCTTGGAAAATTATTACCTATTATTGTTAAAACAATTAAATCTGCATTATCTAAGTTTGTATATTTAATTCTTCTTATAATCGAAAACAAACTATATCCATTTGTTCCATAATTTCCACATTCAAATTTATTACTTTTTTCATTTAATTTTTCACAAATTTTCTCTGAAAATAAATCTTCATTATTAACTAATGAGCCACCATAAGTAACACTATCTCCAAAAAACAAAATTCTAAATTTATTCAATTTATCAATAGATAAATTTTGAGACCTCATTCCTAAATTATTAATCGATATATTCTTACCTTTTCTAGATACTTTTTGGTTCGGTTTAATAAAATATCCATATTGTTTTGAACTAGAATATAAAATTGGTTTTCCTAACCCATATTTATTATATAATGTGATATCTAATATTTTTAACAATATAAAAGAAATTGTTATAAGAAATATAATGAATACAATTTTTTTTTGTTTTAACATTTCTTATTTTAGAATATTTATATCTACAGTAAATATATTAAAAAAAATTATATGTCATTTATAAGTGTAGTTACACCCACATTTAATGAGGAAGACAATATAAAAGACTTATGTTTAAAAGTCGAAAACATCTTTACTAAATTAAATATAAAATATGAGCATATAATTATTGATAATAATTCAGAAGACAATACTTCTCAAATCGTAAAAGAAATTATTAAAAAAAATCACTCTGTTAAATTAATCGTAAATAACAAAAATTATGGTCAACTAGCCTCGCCAGTTCATGCGATAAAGCAATCGTCTGGTGATGCAGTAATTTTAATTAATGCTGATTTTCAAGATCCTCCAGAATTAATTCCTGACTTAATTCAGTCTTGGAAAGATGGAAATAAAGTTACTTTGCTCCAAAAAGAAAAATCAAAGGAGAATAATCTAATTGATATTTTGAAAAAATTTTATTATTGGTTTTTAAGCAAGATTTCAAAAGTAAAACTTACGCAAAATACAACAGGTTCAGGAATAATTGATAAATCAATTGTTGATATTATTAAAAATATTAATGATCCAGTTCCCTACCTAAGGGGCTTGTTAGCTGAACTTGGTCCCAAGATAAATGTATTAAAGTTTAATCAACCTAAAAGAAGAAAAGGTAAATCTAGTAATAATCTTTTCTCACTTACTGATATTGGAATTCTTGGAATAATAAAACAATCAAAAGTACCATTAAGGTTTATGACTATAAGTGGACTTTTAATAAGTATTTTCTCTTTTGCCTGTGCAATAATTTTTCTTTTACTAAAGCTTTTTCTCTGGACTGAATTTGAAATGGGTAAAGCACCTTTATTAATTGGATTATTTGCGATTAGTGGATTTCAAATTTTATTTTTAGGTCTCCTGGGTGAATATATAAATATTATTTTATTACATGTAAGAAATCTCCCTCTTGTTGTAGAAAAAGAGAGATTAAATTTTTAGTATTTAAATTTGAAAAATTCTTTTTATATAAATTATATATCTGGCTCAATAATAATTATTTCATTTTTTATTGGTTTATTGGTTAATGAAAATTCATCAGGAGGAGCAGAAAATGACTCTATTGCTATATTAAATAATGTTGAGTTATTTAATTCTTATAATTTAAATGAAATTCCATGGGATACCTACAAATCTACATCTTTACCTTTATTTTATATTTTTAATAAGTTTTTGTTTAATAATTTGCAATTTACGGATTTAATTCTTTCAAATATTTTTTTTTCAATTTTGATATTTATAATTTTTTTTTTAATTTTAAATATAAAATTTTCGGAAAATAAAATTGAAAATTCTTATTTATTTCTTTTATCATCTATAGTTTTGTTAAGTCCATATTTACGTAGCTCTACATTCTGGGGTATAGAGGAGGTAATTGGGATATTTTTTTTCATATTAAGCCTATTTTTTTATGAAATTTATAAAATAAATAAAAATGTTTTATATCAATTATTATGTCTACTGGCAGCTTCACTAGCATTACTTTCACGTCAAAGCTATGTTTTTTTAATAATTTTCTTTTTTTTTGAATTTTTTAATTTCAAAAAATTTTTTGATAAAAAAAATATTTTTTTTATTTTTTTTTTATTTTTTTTTAATATACCTGCGATTTATTTTTTTTACATTTGGAATGGTCTGCTGCCTCCTATGGCCCAAGATCAAAGAGGCTTAAGTCTCAACATAATTCATGTGCCATTTATACTTTCAATTGTGTTTTTATATTTTATACCAACTATTTTACTAAACTTTAAAGATTTTAATGATGTGTTAAAATTTTTTAAAAAATATATAATTTATATAATTATAATTTCATTATCATTTTTCCTTATTATTTTTTTTTCAGATATAAATACGATTGGTGGTGGAGCATTTGTAAAAATCATATATTTAATTAATTTCAATAAATTTTACTTAAGTTTTATTTTATCAATATTATCTGGGATTTTTTTAATTTATTTTATTTTTTACTTTGAAATAAGAATTAAAATAATATTTTTATTAATTATTTCTATCTTTGCTACAATAGATTTAATATTTCAGGAATATTTTGATCCAATTTCTTTCTTACTTATTAATATCCTTTTTTTATCAAGATTAATAAAACCATATCTGCTTCATAGATACATTTATTTTTCACTTGCTTATTATTCGACATTCTTAATAGGATCTATCTATTATTATACTATATGAAATCTGCCATTGTTACATTTTTTGATAGTTATCCGCCTAAAACAGGCTCTGGAAGAGTATGTTTTGATTTTTTTCTATCTTGGCCAATAAAAAAAAAAAAATTTTTTCAGTTGTCTGAAAAAAAAATAATTAACAATAATATTGAAACGATAATAATAAAAAAAAATAAACCAATTTTTAAAATTTTAAAAATTTTAAATATAATCTCACGGATAAAAAAATATTTTCATAATTAAAAAAAAAAAATATTAATTTTAGAAGGACCAAGTTGGGTATTTTACTCTTTTATAATTATAGTTTTTTTCAAATTATTTGAAAAAGATATATTTATTATTTATAGATCTCATAGTATTGAGTATGAAATTAGAAAAGAAAATTCAAATAAATTAATTGCGTTTTTAACAAAATTTTTTGAAAATTTTGTAATAAACAATTCTAATTTAAGCACATCAGTATCTATAAAGGAAAAGATTAAGTTCAAAAAGTTATATGATATAAACACTTATTTATTTCCTAATTCGCTTAATATCAAAAAACTTCAAAATTTAAAGGAAGTAAAAATCAAAAAAAAACTACCTAAAAAATTTATTATGTTCTCTGGTTCATATGATTATAAACCTAATAAGTCAGCAATTGATTACATTATAAAAAACCTTATACCAGAATTGATAAAAAAAAATATTTCTTTAGTTTTAACAGGAAATCATAAAATAAATTTTCATAATAAAAATGTAATTAACCTTAAGTTCATTTCAATGGGAGAACTTAAATATTTACATAGAAAATCAATATGTTTATTGGTACCAATATTTGAAGGTTACGGTACAAGGGTCAAAATTCTTGAGGCACTAATATGGAATAACAGAATTATATCTACTCAAAAAGGTATAGAAGGTATAAATTTTCAAAAAAATGAAAATGTTATAATATCAAATAATAAAAAAAATATTTTAAAAGCAATAAATGTAC
Organism: uncultured Pelagibacteraceae bacterium; assembly: GCA_902518395.1. Classification (GTDB taxonomy): domain Bacteria; phylum Pseudomonadota; class Alphaproteobacteria; order Pelagibacterales; family Pelagibacteraceae; genus Pelagibacter. The sequence continues at coordinate 6,558 of CABYFX010000018.1, forward strand.
TCCAAAACAAAAACAATTATTATAAAAACTTTGATCAAAAACTTGAAAATATTTCTATGGAAGAAAATTGTATGAAATTTTATAATTTTGTAATTAAAAGAATAAAATTTTAGTGATACTTCAATTAATAAATTTTCAACGAAAAATCCGAGCAAACCTAAGCATTTTATATAATCATAATGAGGTGAATACCAAAAAAGAACAAAAGCTATCCGAAGAAGTTAAAATTTTGGGTAATAAGATTTTAAAATCAAGAAAGAATAACTATAAAAAAACTCATAAGATATTTAGTAACGAAACTCTTAAAATTATTATTAATAAAAAATTGCTAAATTTTCTTCAATATTCATTTATTCAAAAAATGTTTTTTGTTCACAACAGACTTTTTTTAAATACTTATTTAAGAGAATTTAAGAAATCTAAAGACTGGCACTTTTGGAACAAACTCATTAAAGAAAATAATGTTGGTAATCCTGTAAGATATTTTTTAGACTCTAACACAAGTGGTAACAAAATTTTTCAAACTTATCATTTAAAAAAATATCAAGAATTTTCAAAAAATAAAATTAAAAATTATAGATTTATTTTTGAATTTGGAGGTGGATATGGAAATATGGCAACTACTTTCCTAAAAATCAATCCTAAATTAAAATACTTAATTTTTGATACTCCAGAAATTAATTTACTTCAGTATTATTATATAAAAAAAAATAATATTGATGTTGGGATTGGATATAAAAATAAAAATAAAAAAATTGTTTTGGTAAATTCATTTAAAGATTTAAAAAAAATAATTAATGAAAATCAAGATCTTAAAAAATTGTTTATTGCTAATTGGTCATTATCAGAAGCACCTCTCAAATTAAGAAAAAATATAGATATTTTATTAAATAAATTTGATAATCAATTAATTTCATTTCAAAAAATATTTGAAAATATTGATAACCTTAAGTATTTTAAAAAATTAAACAAAAATAATTTAGAAAAAAATAGGATTTCTAAATTAATTGAAGTACCCAAAATTAAAGATAATTATTATTTATTTTCCAAACAAAAAAATAAATCTACTTAAAAAAAAAGTTATTTATGTATCTTTCAGTATCAATCAACTTAAGTTTTTGTCTATTTTTGATAAATCGATCAATTGATTTTATTGGTATTTCTTCTAACTTATTTTTTTCTGTCAAATAATATACATTGTAATTGTAATTATATAAGAATTTAAAGACTCTAAGATAATTTTTATTATGTCTTTTTTCAATTTCTACAAGTAAAAGAGGTTTATAATTTTGAATTTGACTTTTTAAACCTCTTAAAACATCAAGCTCATACCCCTCAACATCAATTTTAATAAAATCAATTTTTTTATTTCCAAAAACATAATCACCTCTTTCTAAATTTACAAAGGTACTAGCAAAATTTTTCCTTTTATTAATAAATGATGCCTCTGGATCATTATTTCTTGGAATAAATAATCTTTTTTTATCTCTTTTATTACCCAATCCAAGATTTAGAATTTTAACATTCATTTTTTTAAATATTTTTTTTTGATTAATGCAATGATATTTTATTGGCTCAAATGAGAAGACCTTATTGCTAATTTTGATCAGCATATTTGAGTAGTATCCAGCGTTTGACCCAATATCTGCAGAATTTGTAAATTTAAAGTTTTTTTTTAGATACTTAGCCTCTTTTTCTAAACCAAAGTTAAGGAAAAACTTAATCTTTAAAATATATATTCCAATAATCGTTTTTTTGATCTTATACTTTATATTTTCTAACATTGCATATTCAGTAATTTAGATATTAAAATCATAAATTTATCAAAAAATTTCTAAATTTTACGAAACCTAACATAATTGTTATTACTTTAGTTTGATATAATATAGATTAATGAAAAATATAGAATTACTATCAACAAAAATAAGAAAAAATTTATTAAAAATCACTTATTCTTCAAAATCTGCACATATCGCTAGCTCATTATCAATTGTAGATATAATCGCAACTATTTATTCAAAATTTATGAAAAAAAATAAAAAAAATATTTTTGTTTTAAGCAAAGGTCATGCTTGTTTAGCACATTATTGTTTACTCTATGAATTTGGGTATATAAAAAAAAAAACATTAAATACTTTTGGTAAAAATGGAACCATTTTAATGTCACATTCTAGTCATAAGGTGCCAGGCGTTAACTTATCAACAGGTTCCTTGGGACATGGTTTACCAGTTTCAACTGGAATTGCTTTATCAAAAAAAATTACCTCTAATAGTGGTAAAGTTTTTGTACTTTTAAGTGATGGTGAATTAAACGAAGGATCAAATTGGGAATCGCTTCTTTTTTCAGCTCACAATAATTTAAACAACCTGGTGATAATTATTGACCATAATAAAATTCAAAGTTTAGATTTTGTTAATAAAACTATGAAATTAGATCCTTTAAAAAAAAAATTTTCTTCATTTGGTTGTAAAGTGTTAGAGATAAATGGTCATAATCATAAAGAAATATTTAATTCATTAAAAAATACCTCTAATAAACCATTGGTTGTTATAGCAAATACAATTAAAGGAAAAGGAATAAGTTTCATGGAAAATAAAGTTTTATGGCATTACAAATCTCCAAATTTTGATGAATTAATTTTAGGACTGAAGGAATTGAAAAAATAACTATGAGAAACTTATTTATAGATACTCTTGTAAAAGAGGCAAGATTAAACAAAAAAATAGTATTAATTGTTGGAGATTTAGGATTCAATGTTGTTGAGCCTTTTAAAAAAGAATTTCCAAAAAGATTTTTTAACGCAGGAGTTTCTGAGCAATCTATGATTGGTATTGCATCTGGTCTTTCAATGAATGGATTTCATGTATTCGTATATTCTATAGCAAATTTTCCAACATTTAGGTGTGCTGAACAAATCAGAAATGACATAGATTACCATAATTTACCTGTAACTATAGTATCAGTAGGTTCAGGTTTAGGTTATGGAAATTTAGGATATACCCATCATGGTTTACAAGATTATGCATTAATGAGATCATTTCCAAATACAATAATATGTTCGCCATCTGACAATTATGAATTAAAAAATTCTTTGAAATACCTATTTAAAAAACCCCAACCTTCATACCTAAGATTAGATAAATCATTAGACTTGAACTTAAAAAATAGTAAAAACAACCTCATTCCTGGAGATTGGAATTCAAGAGACAAGCATAAAAATTCAAAAAAACTCGTTTTATCAACAGGATCGACTTATAATGATTGTAAAAATTTTTTAAAAAAAAAAAAAAATTCACTTTACAATTGGTACTCAATTCCTATGTGGGGTATGAAAATTAAGAGTAATCAATTTAAGAAATTATCAGCATTTAATGAAATAATCACCTTTGAAAATCACATACAAGATGGCGGATTTGGATCTTGGATAAATGAAATTTTAAGTGTAAATATAAGTAGAAAAAAATTTTTTGTACAAAATAAATTTATAAACTCTAACGTAATAGGAAAGGTCGGTTCAGAAAAATTTTTAAATAAATTGTATGGACCAAAATAATAAAATAATAATATTTAGATAATTATGAAATACTTAATAGCAGGCGCCGGGGGTTTTATCGGAGGTCATCTCGTGAAATCTCTTATGGATGAAGGACATGAGGTAGTTTGTGCAGATGTAAAACCTTTAGAATTTTGGTTTCAATCATATGAGCAAAATACAAATTTTTCCTTGGATCTAAAAGAATATCAAAATTGTTTAAAAGTAACTAAAGATATTGATTATATATACAATATGGCTTGTAATATGGGTGGAATGGGTTTCATCGAAAACAACAAAGCAGAATGCATGTTGTCAGTACTAATAAATACTAATTTACTAAGAGCATGTATTGAAAATAATATAAAAAAATATTTCTTTTCATCAAGTGCATGTGTTTATAATGCAGATAAACAAATGGAAGTTTTTGTTCCAGGTTTAAAAGAGGAAGATGCATATCCTGCACAACCTGAGGACGGATATGGATGGGAAAAACTTTTTAGCGAAAGAATGTGTAGGCATTTTTATGAAGATTATGGTTTAGAAACAAGAGTTGTAAGATATCATAATGTATATGGTCCTTTGGGTACTTATGATGGAGGAAGAGAAAAAGCTCCAGCTGCACTATGTAGAAAAATATGTCTAGCAAAAATAAATGAATCAAAAGAAATAGATGTTTGGGGAGATGGTGAACAAACTAGAAGTTTTATGTTCATTAATGATTGTATAGATGGAACTAAAAGAATATTTAATTCTGATTTGAAGGATGTTTATAACATTGGAAGTGATGAACAAGTTAGCATAAATCAGATGATATCTGCAATTGAGGATATAGCTGATTACAATGTAAACAAAAATTATCTTTTAGATAAACCAAAAGGAGTAAGAGGAAGATCAAGTGATAATATGAAAATAAAAAAAGATTTGGATTGGACACCAAGTACAAAATTAAAAGATGGATTAAAAACAACATATAAATGGATAAATAACCAAATATTATCTGGCGATAATTCCAATAAATTTACGAGAAAATATTAAATTAAATTAACAATCATGAGAATATCTTACGGAAAAAATGTTTATGGATTAAATGAAATTGCAGCTGTAACGCGACAATTGAGAAAAACAACTCAAATGGGTAGTTCAGTATCCAAGTTTGAAAAAAAAATTTCTCAAAAGTTCTCTAAATCATTTGGTTTAATGGTTAACTCTGGTTCTTCAGCAATTATGTTAGGGCTAAAAGTTTTAAATTTAAAAGAGGGTGATGAAGTAATAACTCCGTGTTTAAATTTTGGAACAGCAATCTCGTCATTATTGCATTATAAACTAAAACCAATTTTTGTGGATGTTAACGTTGATACTTTACAAATTGATGTAGATAAGATCGAGAAAAAAATTTCAAAAAAAACTAAACTTTTTTTAATACCCAATCTTATTGGAAACATTCCAGATTGGAAAAAAATTAAAAAAATTGCTAAAAAATATAATCTTAAAATTATTGAAGACTCAGCAGATACTTTAGGTGCAAAAATTTATAAAAAAACTACAGGTGCTTTTAGTGATATCTCGATAACGAGTTTTTACGGCTCTCATGTGATAAGTTGTGCGGGTAATGGAGGAATTCTTCTTACAAATAATAAAAAATATTATGAAAGAGCAAAAGTTTTGAGAAGTTGGGGTAGGATGTCTACTTTAATAAAAGACTCTGAAAACATTAATAAAAGACTAAATATCAAGCTTAAAGGTGTAGATTATGACAAAAAATTTGTTTTTTCAGAGGTAGGATACAACTTTGAACCATCAGAAATAGGTGCAGCCTTTGGACTTGTTCAGTTACAAAAATTTGCTAAATTTTCAAATGCTAGAAACAAAAATTTTTTCTTACACCGAAATTTTTTTAACAAACATAAAGAATTTTTTATAGCACCGAAGATTTTAAAGGGAGTTTATACAAATTTTTTAGCTTACCCAATAATACTAAAAAAAAACAACAAATTTTCTAGAAAAGATCTTCAAGTTTATCTTGAAAATAATAAAATACAAACAAGACCAATATTTTCAGGAAATATACTTCGACACCCCGCATTTTCAAATTTAAATAGCAAAAAAAATAATGTTAACAAATTTCCAAATTCAGATTATATTATGAGAAATGGTTTATTAATTGGTTGTCATCAAGGTTTAGGAAAAAAGGAAATAAATTATATACATAAAAAAATATCAAATTTCATAAATTAGCTATAATCATTGAATTTTATGTAAAATTTAATGTTTTAAATATAATAAGATTTCTTTACAGTTTAAATATTTATAAGTATAAGATTTTGCCTGGTGATTATTGCGAAAGGGTAATACCCGATCCCATTCCGAACTCGGAAGTCAAGCCTTTCTGCGCCGATGGTACTTTGTCTTAAGACATGGAAGAGTAGGACATTGCCAGGCTATTCCTTCATGAAAAAGTACATAGTTATAACTGGTGGAGCTGGCTTTATAGGCTCAAACTTAATTGAGTTATTAATTAAAAAAACAAATTTTAAATTAATAAGTATAGATAACTATTCTAGCGGTTCAAAAAAAAATCATATTAAATCTAAACGTATAAAATATATAAATGGCAACACCTCAGAAATATTTTTTATTTTAAGAAAATTTAATAAAGATATTCATACTATTTTTCATTTTGGTGAATTTTCAAGAATATTTCAAAGTTTCAAATATTTTGATCAATGTTTTCAATCAAATTCAATAGGAACAAACGAAGTTTTTAAATTTTGTCTAGATAACAAAATTAAATTAATATATTCAGCAACTTCTGCAAGTTTAGGAAACAAGGGGAATGATAAAAATTTGTCGCCATATGCTTTTACCAAGTCTAAAAACCTTGAGTTATTAGAAAACTTAAAAAAATGGTTTAATTTAAAATTTGAGATAATTTATTTTTATAATGTTTATGGAAATAAACAAATAAGCTCAGGAAAAATGGCTACCGTTATAGGAATTTTTGAAAATCAATATAAAAAAGATATGCCATTGACAGTTGTTAAGCCAGGAACTCAATCAAGATCTTTTACACATGTTGATGATACAGTGAGAGTGTGTTACGAAGCATGGAAATTATCTAAAAACGCCCATTACAGTATTTCTCATAAAAAATCTCATAAAATTATTGAAGTAGCCAAAATGTTTCAAAGTAAAATAAGATATTTGCCACATAGAAAAGGAGAGAGATATGCATCTGCATTAACAAATATTTCAATAAATAACAGAGTTTTTAAAAGATATGGAAAAATAAGTTTGAAACATTATGTAAGTTCGTTTATTAAGACTAAAATTTAATTATGAAAATTGCAAGTTCACTAAAATCACTAAAAAAAAGAGACCTTAATTCTAAATTGGTAAGGAGAAGGGGGAGAGTGTACATAATTAACAAAAAAAATCCAAAATTTAAAGCAAGACAAAAATAGTCTAATTTTTATTCTATGATTATAGGTTCATTGTTAGAAGACAAAAAAATTGAAAAAAGAATATCTATAACACCAGAAACTGCAAAAAAATATGTTGACCAAGGTTTTGAAGTTATTCTACCAAAAAACTATGGTGAACATTTAGGTATAAAAGATAACGCGTTTACAGACAGTGGTGTAAAAATTTGTAATGAAGAAAATGAAATTATAGAAAAATCTAAGATCATACTCCAATTAGATATATTAACCGATGTCAATTGTTTAAAAATGAAGGAGAACCAAATATTTATTGGTTCTTTAAATCCATATAATAATGAAGATAAAATAAAAAACTTAACAAAACGTAAAATAAGTGTTTTTTCTCTGGAGCTACTTCCAAGAATAACAAGAGCTCAATCAATGGATATACTATCATCCCAGGCGAATCTAGCTGGATACAAAGCTGTAATAGAGTCATTCGCGAATTTTGAAAAAGCAATTCCTATGATGATGACTGCAGCAGGTACAATTCCAGCCGCTAAAGTGCTAGTTATAGGTGCTGGAGTTGCAGGACTACAAGCAATTGCAACTGCAAAAAGAATGGGAGCAATAGTATTTGCAACAGATGTTAGAATGGCTTCAAAGGAACAGGTTGAAAGTTTAGGAGGTAAATTTTTAACAGTTGAGGGAGCAGAAAATTTAGAAACTGAAGGAGGTTATGCAAAAGAAGTTTCAGATGATTTTAGAAAAAAACAAGAAGAATTATTATCAGAGACATTAAAAAAAATTGATATTGTAATTTGCACAGCTTTGATTCCTGGAAAAAAAGCACCAGTAATTGTTAAAGAGGAAATGATAAATAACATGAAAGCTGGATCAATTATTTATGATCTAGCAGCTATTCAAGGTGGAAACACTGCACATACTAAAGTAAATGAAATTATAGATAAAAATGGAGTTAAGATTATGGGCGAAGGTAATATTTTGAATAAACTTCCTACTTCTGCATCAAATTTATATGCAAAAAATGTATTTAATTTTGTTTTAAATTTATATGATAAGGAAAACAAAAAAATTAATATAAATTTAGAAGATGAAATAATTGAGAAAACTTTAATAAAATAAAATTATGGAAATAGACCCTTTTATATTCAGATTAAGTATTTTCATACTTTCAATTTTTATTGGATATTATGTAGTTTGGAGTGTAACACCCTCATTACATACTCCTTTGATGTCTGTAACAAATGCGATTTCATCTGTGATAATTGTTGGAGCAATTATTGCTGGATTAGCTGGTAATTCTGATAGTATTTTCAATACCTCAAGTATATTTGGATTTTTAGCAATATCATTAGCCGCAATAAATATTTTTGGTGGCTTCCTAGTTACACAAAGAATGCTTGCAATGTATAAAAAAAAGAAAAAGGATAAATAATGCTATCAGCAAATTTATCAGCAGTATTTTATTTAATTTCAGGGATATTGTTTATTTTAGCCTTAAGGGGATTATCTTCACCAGAAACATCTAGGCAAGGAAATTTATTTGGGATCTTTGGTATGATTATTGCAATTACAGTTACGTTTTTATCTATCGGCAATTTTTCAAATGGATTTATAGTTGTTTTAATATTTCTTTCATTGGGTGGTTTAATAGGAGCATTCATTGCCTATAAAATTCCTATGACAGCAATGCCAGAATTAGTTGCTGGTTTTCACAGTCTCGTTGGGCTCGCTGCTGTGTTTGTTGCAATTTCTGCTTTTTTAAATCCTGCAGCTTTTAATTTAGGTTCACCTGGAAATATCAAACTTGGAAGCTTAATTGAAATGTCAATCGGAGCTGCAGTTGGTGCTATTACATTTTCAGGTTCAATTATTGCTTTTTTAAAACTTCAAGGAATAATGTCTGGTTCACCTATAACTTTCAAAGGTCAACACCCATTAAATGCTTTAATTTTAATTTCTATAATTTTTATAACTTATCTACTTTGTTCATCACAGTCGGCAAATTTATTTTGGATATTACTTGCAGTTTCTTTTTTAATTGGTTTTCTATTAATAATTCCAATTGGTGGTGCGGATATGCCAGTTGTAATTTCAATGTTAAATTCTTATTCAGGTTGGGCTGCTGCTGGGATAGGTTTCACACTAGAGAATACTGCTCTAATAATTACAGGAGCTTTAGTTGGTTCCTCAGGAGCAATTTTATCTTATATAATGTGTAAAGGAATGAATAGATCATTCTTTAATGTGATTTTAGGAGGCTTTGGTGCTACTGAACAATCAAAAGGAAATCAAAATAAGGAACAAAGACCAGTAAAGAGTGGAAATGCAGATGATGCTGCCTTTTTAATGAAAAATGCTTCATCAGTTATTATTGTTCCAGGCTATGGCATGGCTGTTGCTCAAGCTCAACATGCTTTAAGAGAGATGGTTGATACATTAAAGAAAAATGACATAAAAGTTTCTTATGCCATTCATCCTGTTGCGGGAAGAATGCCAGGACATATGAATGTTTTACTTGCTGAGGCTAATGTTCCTTATGACGAAGTATTTGAATTAGAGGAAATTAATAATGATTTTGCTAATGCAGATGTTGCATTTGTAATTGGTGCTAACGACGTCACAAATCCAGTTGCAAAAACAGACCCACAAAGCCCAATTTATGGTATGCCAGTTCTTGATGTTGAAAAATGTAAATCGGTATTATTTGTTAAAAGGAGTTTATCCCCTGGTTATGCTGGAATTGATAATGATCTCTTTTACAAAGAAAATACTTTAATGTTATTTGCAGATGCTAAAAAAATGACAGAAGATATCACTAAAAATCTGTAGGTATAAATTGAGAACTAAAATATTTTGTGACATTGCGGAATTAGATCAAATTAAAATATTTAATAAAAAAAACATCGTTAAAGGATTTACGACAAATCCAAGCCTAATGAGAAAGGCTGGCGCAAAAGATTACAAATCTTACTCAAAAAAAATTCTCAAATTATGCGAAAACAAGCCTGTATCACTCGAAGTATTTGCTGATGAATATGAGACAATAAAAATTCAAGCAAAGAAAATCAACTCCTGGGGAAAAAATGTCTATGTAAAGGTGCCTGTAACTAATTCAAAGGGTAAATTTATGGGAAAAATTATCAAAGAATTAAATAATCAAAATATTAAATTAAATATAACTGCTATATATAGTGCAAAACAAACTAAAAAAATTTTAAGTTTAATAAATAAAAAAACAAAAGTAATAATATCAATATTTGCTGGTAGAGCAGGCGATGTTGGAAAAGACCCAATTCCTGAATTTAAAAAAAGTATTTCAATAGCTAGAAATTATAAAAATGTGGAAATACTTTGGGCAAGTGTTAGAGAGCCTTACAACTACCTCCAAGCAAAACAATTAGGCTGTCATATAATTACGGTTCCACCTTCAATAATTGAGAAAATTGAAAAATTTGGTAAAAATTTTAACCAGTTGACCATAGAAACTGTTAAAACATTTTTAATAGATAGCAAAAAATCAAACTTTAAAATTTAGTACAATTGGTTGCGGGGGACGGATTTGAACCGCCGACCTCAAGGTTATGAGCCTTGCGAGCTACCAGGCTGCTCCACCCCGCGATGTCTAAATCCTATTTTTAAGCTTATTAAGTTTTTTCACTCTTTTTATATTTTCCTGGAGAATTCTTTTTTTTTTCTCAGATGGCTTTTCATATGTATTTTTAAGTTTTATGATCTTAAAAAAACCATCTCTTTGAAGCTTTCGTTTTAAAACTCTCAAAGCTTGCTCAATATTATTATCTTTAACCTCTATTTTAATAACTACCTCCAAAAAGAAGTTTAGGTAACACTTTATAAATTATTTGTCCATTTAATTTCATATTTTGTCTATAATTTCCTTTTTTCCTTTTCTTTCTTCTCTCGTTTAATTCTTCTATCTGCTTTTTCTAGAGCATCTAACAAGTCTTTTTGACTAAAAAGCCCCATAGCCACAGGATCTTTAGCATTCAGGTTATTGAAATTCCAATAACTCTTATTTCTTATTGCGCTTGCTGAATTTTTAGTGATACCTACAAGTTTTGCTATTTGAGAATCTTTAAGAGTAGAATGTTGTTTAATTAACCATAATGCTGAGTCTGGTTTATCTTGACGTTTAGATAGTGGAATATATTTCTTAGATTTTTTTTCCTCATTTTTTATTTCAATTTCATTTACATTCAAACTTAACGGTCTAAGTGGATCATTAGACGATAGATTAATTTCTTCTTTAGTTAATTGACCCGCAATTATCGGATTATAACCTACAATACCTTTTGCTACATCCCCATCTGCTATACCTTGAATTTCAACTTCGTGCATATTACAAAATTTAGCAATTTGACCGAATGTTAATGAGGTATTTTCAACTAACCAAACAGCGGTTGCCATTGGCATTAATGGTGCGTTGCTCATTTACTTATCCTCTGATCTGAAATTCTGAAATTTTTTATTAAATTTGCTAACCCGACCTTTATCTAATATTCTTTGTTTTCCACCTGTCCATGCTGAATGAGATTTAGGGTCAATTTCAAGTTTTAACGTGTCTCCCTCAGAGCCCCATGTAGATTTAGTTTCAAACTGGGTTCCATCGGTCATTTCAACTTTAATTGTATGATAATCAGGATGTAAGTTTTTTTTCATAGGCGGTTTTATAACAAAATGTTAAACAAAAACAATTAAAACTTATCTAATTTTTCCATCATTTTTTGATAAATATCACTACTCGCAGCTCTAATATTTATATTATTGTCATCAAATTTGCTGATATCATTTACAATTCCACCTGCCTCTTTAATAAATAATATACCTGCAGCTATATCCCATAAATTTATATTATTATGAAAATAGCCGTCTAGTCTCCCTGAACCAACATATGCCAAGTCTAGAGCTGCACATCCTGAATTTCTCATATTCAATAAAGGAAATATTAATTTTAATCCTTCTGAATCTGAGGAGAATAGACAATCTTCTAAGTCGTTTTTTTTAGAAACCCTCACTCTTTGATTATTAAAGAATGAACCATTATTTTTTTCTGCAAAATATATTTCATTTTTAATAGGGTCATGAATTAAAGCTGATCTTATTTCATTATCAATTTTAAGAGCAATTGAAATAGCGAAGTGTGGTATTCCATGAAGAAAATTTGTTGTTCCATCAATTGGATCTATTATCCAAACTTTATCTTTATCGTTTTTTTCTATTTTTCCACTTTCCTCAGTTAAAAATGAAAAGTTTTTTTTTGCCTTGGAAAGCTCATCTATTAAAATTTGTTCGACACGTTTATCAGTTTTGGTTACAAAATCTCTTGGTCCTTTCCTCGAAACTTGTAAATTTTCAATTTCACCAAAATCTCTGATTATTACTTTTGAAGCTTTTTCAGAAGCTTTAATCATTATATTAAGATTTGCAGAAATAGAATTCATAATTCAAATTTTCTTTATATAATCTAATGTTCTAGTATCTAAAATAATTTCATCACCCCCCTCCACAAATGGTGGAACTTGAATTTTAATACCGTTATCTAGAATTGCAGGTTTGTAAGAAGATGATACTGTTTGTCCCTTAATAGCAGCGTCAGTTGTTTCTATTTTACATTTAACTTGAGTTGGTAGTTCTACTGAAATTGGAAGTTCATTATGAAAACTCAATAAAACCTCAAGGTTTTCAGTTAATAATTTTCCTTTTTCACCTATAATAGTTTTTCTAATCTCTTTTTGATCAAATGTTTTAGGATTCATAAAAAAATAATTATCTTCATCTTCATAAAGGTAATTAAATTTTGTTTGTTCAAGAGATGCCTTCTCTACAGTTTCACTGGATCTAAATCTCTCATTTAATTTCGTGCTTTTCCCAACACTCTTCATTTCAACTTGAGCAAAAGCTCCACCTTTTCCAGGTTTTACATGTTGTGTTTTCAAAACTTCCCATAAATCATTTTTATGTTCTAAAAGCATTCCAACTCTAATTTCTCCAGCATTTATCTTCATTTTAATTTTTCAATCGCTTCCAAAGGTTTATATTTTTTATTATTC